>JBNKPX010000038.1:0-22182 GCA_050295575.1 Gammaproteobacteria bacterium
GATCTGGATAAGGCGCACAAAATTGCCTTTAATGCCAAAACCCATCGCTATGGCGTGTGTAATGCGATGGAAACATTATTGATAGCCGACGCCGTAGCAGAGCAGGTATTACCGCAGCTTGCAGCAGCCTATATCGAAAAAGGGGTTGAGTTGAGAGGCTGTGAGCGAAGTCGCCAAATCGTAGCAGAAATGAAAGCGGCAACTGAAGAAGACTGGAATACTGAGTATCTGGCGCCGATTTTATCGATCTGTATCGTGCAGGATATGCAGCAGGCCATTGAGCACATCAACCGGCATGGATCACATCATACCGATAGCATAGTGACCGAAAATTACACGCGGGCACGCAAATTCCTGCGCGCTGTCGACTCCAGTTCAGTCATGATCAATGCTTCGACACGCTTTGCCGATGGCTTTGAGTATGGTCTGGGTGCAGAGATAGGCATTAGCACAGATAAAATACATGCGCGTGGCCCGGTTGGTCTGCAGGGCCTGACTTCGCAAAAATATATCGTATTTGGTGATGGTCATATCCGCCAGTAACGCAGGCCTGTAGTTGAATCAATGATAGGCCTGTTTGGCGGCACCTTTAATCCTGTTCACAATGGGCATCTACAACTGGCGCAGCAGTTGCTGGATGCCTATTCATTCCAGCAAATCGACTTTTTACCCTGTCATTTACCTGTACATCGAGATCAGCCACAGCTGTCAGCCGAACAACGTAAACATATGGTTGAGCTGGCGATTCAATCCTATGAGTACTTTCGGATAAATACGCTGGAGCTGGATAGAGGTGGGGCCTCTTATACCTTTGAGACCTTATCCGAGATAAAAAGCAGGCATCCTGATGCAGTGCTGTGCTGGTTAATGGGGCTGGATTCATTCAATAGTTTCAGTAGCTGGAAAAACCCTGAGGGGATTCTACAGTTGGCGCATTTGATCGTCTGCTCCAGGCCCGGTGTTGAAATCATTGAACAGCAATGGTCGAGTCATTTTCTGGATGATGGCGACAATCTAAATCTATACCCTGCAGGTAAGATCGATTTTTTCCAGATGTCACCTAATCCATGCAGCTCCACTGAAATTCGCCAGCGATTGAAAAATGCTGAGTCTGTAACCGGCTGTTTAGCGCCGCCTGTGTTAAACTTTATTTTGCAAAACCATTTTTATGAGTCATGAATGTCTGAACACACAATTGAAGAGATACAAAAAATAGTCATCGAAGCCCTGGAAGACCTGAAAGCAGTCGATATCAAGCATATCAATGTTGAAGGGGTTGCCGGATTTACCGACCGTATGGTCTTTGCCAGTGGCACTTCCAGTCGACATGTAAAATCGATCGCTAACTCGGTGCAGGATGCTGCCAGAAAAGCAGGTATTACTGCACTGGGCATGGAAGGTGAAGATGTGGGGGACTGGGTTTTAATAGATCTGGGGGATGTGGTTGTTCATATTATGGTTCCCGATACGCGAGAGTTCTATGATATAGAACGTCTATGGAAAGAGCAGTTGCAACCGAAAAACTGAGCTAGCGGGTTTAACTCGGTATGAAGTTACAGATCATTGCAGTCGGCCAGAAAATGCCTGCCTGGGTTGATCAGGCGAGTAATGATTATATGAAACGCCTGCCGGGCAAGCAGTTGACCCTTAGTTGCATCGCTACTGCACAGCGAAAATCCGGGCAAACCGTAGCCCGCTTACAGCAACAGGAAGCGGAAAAAATAAAGGCTAAAATCAAGACCGGCAGCCTGAATATTGCACTGGATGAGCATGGGAAGCAATGGTCCACCCAACAGTGGGCTGAGCAATATAGTGACTGGCTGCGGTATCACCCAATGGTGAATTTCATTATTGGAGGCCCCGATGGCCTGGCCCCGGAAATTCTCTCTATGGCTAATCAAACCATCGCATTGGGCCGTATGACGCTACCTCATGGCCTTGCTCGGGTGGTGCTGATAGAGCAACTATATCGAGCCTGGTCCGTCGTTGAAGGCCACCCTTATCATCGCGAATAAAAACAGCTGATGTTGTACCTGGCTTCTCAATCTCCACGTCGAGCTGAACTGTTAAGGCAGATAGGCGTCAAATTTGACATAATTAATGGTGATATAGATGAAACCCCGGTCGAGCATGAATCGCCCTCAGAAACCGTAGCACGGTTAAGTCGACAGAAAGCACTCAAAGGATATCAGCAATTATCCAGTACGCATTCAGATGATTGGGTTTTGGCCTCAGATACCCTGATAGAGATTGAGGACCGGGTGATTGGAAAACCCGAATCAGCACACAATTGTCAGGAGATCCTGAGCTTATTATCCGGAAAAGAACACCGGGTGCTGACAGCCATAGCATTGGTCGGTAAACAGGGTGAAATTCATCAGACTACCAGCTATAACAGAATTAAGTTTAGAAATTTACGATCTGAAGAAATCGAACTGTATTGCCAGCTTGAGGAGCCGAGAGATAAAGCCGGTGCTTATGCAATACAGGGTAAGGCTGCCATTTTCATCGAAAATCTGCAGGGCAGTTATTCGTCAGTGATGGGGCTACCCTTATTCGAAACTGCCCAGCTACTTCAGAAGGTCGGATTCAACCTTTTAGACCAAGAGTTAACATGACAAACAATGAAGATATACTGATCAATGTAACGCCACAGGAAACCCGTGTTGCTATCGTAGAAAATGCATCCCTGCAAGAAGTCTGTATAGAGCGCATTGGCAGTCGGGGCATAGTAGGCAATATCTATAAAGGTAAGGTAAATCGTGTGCTGCCAGGGATGGAAGCAGCCTTTGTGGATATTGGGCTGGAGCGTTCAGGATTTTTGCATGTGTCAGATTTTGATCTGGGCACGGGTGATGATGAAAACGCTGAAGATATTGTCAGGCCAGCAATCAATGAATTGTTACATGAAGGTCAAAGCCTGTTGGTGCAGGTGGTAAAAGACCCTATTGGTACAAAAGGAGCCCGCTTAACCACCAGTATTTCAGTACCTTCCAGATATCTTGTGTATATGCCCAACTCTTCACTGATTGGAATATCAGTCAAGATTGAGGAAGAGGAAGAACGTGAGCGTCTTCGTAGTCTACTATCCAACTGTATGACTGAAAACAGGACGGGTGGCTGTATTGTTCGAACAGCGGCAGAGGGCGTGGTTGATGAGGAGCTTAATCGTGATATCAAGTTTCTTTGCACGCTCTGGGATAGCCTGCAGGAACAGGCCAAAACTGCAAAGCCTGGTACCATTTTACATGAGGACCTGCCTCTGGCGGTACGTACCTTGCGTGACATGGTAAGTAATGAAACCTGTATGGTGAAGGTTGATTCGAGAGAGACCTTTCAAAAGCTACAGCATTTCGCGAATAAATATATCCCTGACTTGCCCTGTAAGATTGAACATTACCCGGGTGATCGCCCGTTATTTGATTTATACAATATCGACGATGAGATTCAGCGCGCACTGGGGCGTAAGGTAGAGTTGAAGTCTGGTGGTTATCTGATTTTCGATCAAACCGAAGCTATGACAACAGTGGATATTAATACCGGTGCATTTGTAGGGCATCAAAATCTCGAAGAAACCATCTTCAAAACCAATATGGAAGCGGCTCAGGCAATAGCTCGTCAACTGCGCTTACGAAATCTGGGGGGCATTATTATTATCGATTTTATCGATATGGTACTGGAAGAGCACAAACGACAGGTGCTCAAGTCTCTGGAAAAGTATCTGGAACGTGATCATGCGAAGACTCAGGTGTGTGAGGTATCACCGCTTGGACTGGTTGAAATGACGCGAAAACGGACACGTGAAAGCCTGGAGCATGTTTTGTGTGAAACCTGTTCTACCTGTTCTGGCAGAGGCACCCAGAAAACGGTACAAACGGTATGCTACGAAATCTTCAGGGAATTGCTACGTGAAGCACGCCTGTATGACGAAGCCAAACAGTTACTGGTAATGGCGAATCAAAATGTAATCGATGCACTACTTGATGAAGAAGCGAGTAATCTGGCCGAACTTGAAGCCTTTATTAAAATTCCGGTTAAATTGCAGGTAGAAAGTTATTATTCGCAGGAGAATTATGACGTGGTGCCGGTCTAAAGCAGCATCAGTCACTAGTTCTTCAATTCGAGTATTGAATACCATGTTTTATCTGTCTGTCTGGATACGCTGCAATGTTTGTTAAAACAGGCACCTTCATTACTCATGTCAGTCTGCGACTCATTATTGTTATAGTTTTTGTCGCGGCTTTATTGAGCCTGGCTGGGCGCGTTTTGATAGCTCAGGTTGATCATTTCAAGTCTGAAATTGTAAGTGAATTCGCTACCTATGGCATTACTGGAGTGTCACTGGAATCGGTAGAAGGTAGTTGGCGGGGGTTTCATCCATTACTGAAAATTCATGGAGCATCACTGAGCATACCCGGACGTTCACAGGCGCTATCGATTAACCAGCTTGAGCTGAGTGTAAAACTGTTTTCTACCCTGCTGCATGGGGAGCTCAAACTATTGTCATTGTACAGTAAGATAGAAAAACTGATTGTGGTGCGTGATAGCTCTGCGAACTGGTGGTTGAATGATATTCCCCTAAAGGGGCAGCAAAACATAGAAGATAATCTTGATGTGTACGCGTTTTTTTCTCGCCTCCCCGATTTTGTCAGCATCGATATCCGAATACTTCAAATTCTTGATAAATACAATGATACGGAATACCTGATCCAGAGAGCTGGGTTGCACAGTTCAAATAATGGTGATGCATTATCGCTGACTCTAAATGGGCAATTGCCTGCAGCACTAGGTGATCAGCTGAATGTGAAGTTAACCGGTGATGAGAAGTCGCAACGGCTGTATCTGGATGTTGATAACCTTGGACTTGCCAGTTTGGCTCAGCTGTTTGATATCAAGGTTCCAGGTGTGGACAATGCCAGAGTCAGTTTGAAAAGCTGGATCAATATGGATCATTATCAACCCCGTCAGATTATCAATGATGCTGAGTTTTCTGAGGTTGTTATCTCTAATAATGGAGGTGATCAGGCCGATCTACAGATGGCAGGCGATGAAGTGCATCAGGAAATAAGATTTAAACTTCTACAAAAAGCGGTTTATCTACAGGGCGACTGGCAAATCGACAGTGAATTTGATCATATATTTAAGGGGCAGAGTAAACTGCCTGGCTTTAATTCACGCTTAATAATCGATCAGGCGTATACACGACCTAAAGTATGGGTTGATAACATTGATGTTCAAGCCTTACAGGCACTTTTATCCGATATCATCCGCAATGAACAATCCTTTAGTCTGATTAATCGCTTGGCACTACACGCAAAGATAAAAAACTTTGTCGCAGAATTTGATGTCAACGATATTAATCAGTCTATCCTGAGCTTTGATTTTGAGCATTTAAGAAGCCAGAGAGACGGGCAAATACCAGCGCTTAATGGATTGGCAGGGAAGGTAAAGGTATCGAATGGAAAAGGTGAAATTCAGTTATCGTCATCACGACTTTCAGTTGATTTTGGCGAGTTATTTAGATTGCCGATTAAGTTGACAGCATTCAACGCTAATATCAGGTTTAGCCAGATAGCAGATCAGTTACTACTGGAGTCGGATGAATTTGTCATGCGTAATGATGATATCAAGCTTAAAGGTCGAGCCTGGCTGGAGATTCCTCATGAGGGGGTACCATTTATGGGCCTGAGAGCACATTACCAGGATGGAAAGGGAAGCTCTACCTCAAGGTATTTACCCGTCACCTTGATTCCAGAGCAAACCCTGGCCTGGCTCGATAGCTCAATTAAAGATGCACATGTAACAGACGGTGAACTTCTGTTTCATGGACGCCTGCAAAACCTGTTTGTATTACAGCAACATCAGGCAGGTGAATTTCATGCGCTATTCAATGCTGAAAATCCAGAAATAGATATCTATGGTGGATGGCCATCGGTCAGTGGTGGGAAAGGCGTCGTGAGTTTTCATAATACCGCCATGGATATCAAAATGTCACAGGCCAGGTTTGCTGCTACTGAAGTTGATCAGGCAGAGGTTAGTATCCCTGATTTGATGAATGCTGAATTGTTTATCCATGCCAAAAGCGATGCAAGTGCTGATGATCTGTTAGATACTCTAAGTGCTCTACCAGTACTTAATTTTTTTGATGAAATTAAAGCTAAGAAACATAGAGTTTCAGGATTGATCGGTAGTGATGTGAATATTTATATTCCACTGGCAAATAGCTTACAAAAGCCCATTTCAGTGAAGGCTAATGCTCGCCTGCAGAATGTAAAGCTATCTATACCGGACTGGGTGGTCGAGCTGGACAGGTTAAATGGCGAGTTAAAGATTGATAATGAAAATCTAACCGCCAGAAAGATTAAAGGGCGCTACAGGCGCGACCCTGTGGTGCTGGATATAGATAGCGATAGGATCAGGCATGCTATCAAAATTAAAATGCTGGGTGATCTGGATACCTCTGGTCTGATGAGCACATTGCCTGATTATTTACGAAAACCTGTAAAAGGAAAAAGTAGCTGGAGTGTAGCGGTCTCAATCCCTAATGATGACGCGTATGATAAAAAAGGGGTTAAGATAAAGGCGAGCTCTTATTTAAAGGGGACGCAGTTAAATTTCCCTGAACCATTTAGCCGTGATGCTTCTTCAGTGAAATACGTTCAGGCTGATATCGCTATCAAGAATCGTGAGCTGGAATATGCACTGAAAATGGGGGGTGTCATTTCCAGTACAGGAAGATTGCAGCCTGATAAACAGGGAGATTATCAACTGCAATCCATGGCCGTGATGTTTGGTGGCGGTGATAAACCGGAAATTCCACAGCAAGGTCTGGAGCTAAAGGGAGATATCAATACACTAAATATTGATAGCTGGACAGATTATTATGAAAGCTACCTGGCAAGCGCTCAGGCCGGCCCCATTTCGTTATTAGAGCAGATCAACACTGTTGACTTACGCATACAGGATTGCGAGCTGGGCAACCAGAAGATTAACGATACTCACATTCAAATGATGAATGATCATAGTGCTTTAACGGGGGATGTGACTTCATCGCTATTCAAGGGGCGTATTGCCATTCCATTCAAAGATACTGCGTCAAATCCAATATCTGCGGAGCTGGATTATATTCGATGGCAAAAAGTGGATGGTGACGTAAAAAAGGATACAGATAAAAAATTCAACCCTGATATTTCAGATATGCCAAATTTAGATATCAGCAGTAAAATAGCCTCCTTTGGATCCATGACATTTAATGACTTCAAGTTAAAAACCAGTAAGCAAGCGGATATGTTTGTTATTGACCAACTGGATTTTGCAAGGGATCAGTTGCAGTTAAAATCATCCGGACATTGGCAGTTTAATGCTGAAAGCAAAGAGCATGTGAGTGTATTCAATATCGATATCAGGGGTGAAGATTTTGGTGCAACAATTAACAATCTAGGTCTGGGAGAGACGATCAGGGATGGCAGGGTGAAATTCAATGGTCAGATTGGATGGGGAGATAGTTTATTTAAATTGAACTGGGAAACACTGATAGGGGAGGTTGAGCTTTCACTCGAAGATGGTTATTTACGCAATGTAGAGCCTGGTGCTGGACGCTTTGTCGGCTTATTAAGTTTGAATGCTCTGCCAAAGCGCCTGTTTCTGGATTTTGGTGATGTCATCAATCAGGGCATGCAGTTTAACGATATTAAGGGGCGCTTCAAAATTCAGGGTGAAATTATGGATACAGAGGATGCTTCTATGGATTCCGATTCTGCAACGGTCAATATTTATGGCAGTACCAACCTGCGAGAAAAAACCTATGATCAAAAGATGGTTATAGTGCCTAAAATTGGAGAGACACTACCGGTTATAGGTTCGCTGGCTATCAGCAACACAGTGGGCTGGGGATTATTGCTTATCCAGAAAATTTTCAAGAAACCCATCGAAAAAAGTGTCGAAATAGAATATAAAGTCAGTGGTACCTGGGAAAAGCCAGATATTGTGCTGATTGAAAAACCAAAAGCTACACCCGAATCCGATAACCCATTTCAACTGGAGAGTGATCACTAACAATGATTAAAACACGTCATCTGATTTATCGAGGACTGATCTTTAGTCTTCTGCTGACCTGTTTTCCCTTGCAGGCGAATTCGCTGAGGATTTTTAACCTCAGTGCTGATGATTGGGCAAGACCTAGAACTGGAGACGTATTACCACAGATGGAACCATTAAGGCTTGCCGTAAGCTACTGGGACAGCATGGATGACGCTGGCTTAATGCTGAGTTATCCCGGTGAAGACAGTGGAGAATTATGGGCGGCGGAATTGAAGGACTGGTTAGTTTCTCTGGGGGTACCTTCTGATGCTATCTACCTTTCACCGGGCCTGCAGTCTAATGGTGAAATCCGCATACTGGTTGGACATACGCAGGAGCTAGAACTCTAATGCGCCTTGCAGTGATACAGATGGCTTCCGGTTCTATTCTTCAGGGTAATATGCTGGAAGCAGAAAAGCTGATTAAAAATGCAGTGGATGATGGTGCAGAAGTCATCGTTTTACCCGAAAACTTTGGCATGATTACCGCTAAGGATGCTGAGATTTTGCAGTTTGGAGAGTCTTTTGGTGATGGGCCGTTACAGCAGTTTCTGTCTCAACAATCAGCTAAACACGGCATTTATCTGGTGGGCGGAACCTTGCCGGTTAAATCGGAACATTCAAATAAGATCCGCAATACACTATTGGTGTATGACCCACAGGGTGTGTGCATTTCTCGTTACGATAAGATTCATCTGTTCGATGTATTGCTACCCAGTGGCGACGAGCAATACCATGAATCCAGTATGTTCGAGCCAGGTGAAGAGGTCGTGGTGCTACAGGTTGGTGATATGAAACTGGGGCTGGCCATCTGTTATGATTTACGCTTCCCGGAATTATTCCGCGCGCTGGTCGATAAAGGCGCCGAAGTGATCGTATTACCTGCTGCATTTACAGCCGTTACCGGTAAGGCGCATTGGCATACCCTGTTGAAAGCCAGGGCCATCGAAAACCTGTGTTATCTCGCTGCTTCTGCCCAGGGCGGCTATCACGTCAATGGGCGAGAGACTTATGGGCATAGCTTAATCGTAGACCCGTGGGGGAAAGTTGTTGATGAAATCGACAGTGGTTCGGGGTACGCTATTGCCGATATTAACTTATCCCAGCTACAACAGATACGAGAGCGTTTTCCCGTATTAACCCACCGTAAGATTTCCCGAGTATTTAATTAATTATGTCGAATATTTTATCCACTGTAGAGCAGGTCATCCTTCAGCCTAGTGATGTAGAAATACAGCATATCCAGCAAACACTGGACCAGTTGCAGCATTATCAAATCGATGCAGGCGATCTGTATTTTCAGGTGTCGCAGCAGGAATCCTGGGTAATGGATGATGGTATCATTCGTGAAGGTTCATTTAATATCGAAAGTGGGGTTGGAATTCGCGCTATGTATGGCGAGAAAACCGGGTTTGCCTACAGCGACGATATCAGTATCCAGGCGCTAACTGCAGCATCAAAAAATGCCCGCGCGATTGCTCGTCAGGGGCAGGATGCCAACAGCTCAATAATGTTATCCAGCAAGCCTTCTGAGACACTTTATCCCGCACTCAACCCAGTAGACAGCCGCAGCTCAGCGGATAAGGTTGATCTGCTAAAAAAGCTCGATGTCTATACCCGTTCACTCGACAGTCGAATTGAACAGGTCATTATTTCTCTAAGCGGTAGTATTGAACATATCCTGATTGCCGCTACCGATGAGACGCTAGCGGCTGATATTCGTCCTCTGGTTCGATTAAATGTCACCGTATTGATGCATGACAATGGACGGCGTGAACAGGGTACCTCGGGTGGTGGAGGTCGGCACAATTACGATCTTTTCTTCGAAGGTGATAAAGCTTACGAATACGCGCGCGAAGCAGTACGCCAGGCTTCTGTTAATCTACAATCTATACCTACCCCTGCTGGAACTATGCCGGTGGTGCTGGGGGCAGGCTGGCCGGGCGTGTTGTTACACGAAGCCGTGGGGCATGGGCTTGAAGGTGACTTTAACCGAAAAGGAACCTCTGCTTTCAGTAACTCAATGGGGCAGCAGGTCGCTTCACCCCTGTGTACGATTGTGGATGATGGCACTCTGGTCAATCGCCGAGGTTCGCTTTCTGTCGATGATGAAGGGGTAGCCGCGCAATCGACCGTGCTGATCGAAAATGGCATCCTCAAGGGCTATATGCAGGATAAAATGAATGCGCGTCTGATGGGTACCCAGTCCACCTCTAATGGCCGACGCGAATCCTATGCACATTTACCCATGCCTCGCATGACTAATACCTACATGCTGGCGGGCGAATCGGAGCAGGAAGAAATCATTCAATCCGTTGATAAAGGTATTTTTGCAGTTAATTTTGGTGGTGGGCAGGTTGATATTACCTCTGGACGCTTCGTATTCTCGCTATCGGAAGCCTATGAAATAAACAAGGGGAAACTGGGACGCCCGCTAAAAGGTGCGACACTGATTGGCTCAGGTCCCGAAGTCATGAATCGCATTTCGATGGTCGGTAATGACCTGGCTCTGGACAGCGGTGTAGGGGTGTGCGGTAAAGATGGTCAGTCGGTACCCGTTGGTGTTGGACAGCCCTCGCTAAAAATCGATGAAATCACCGTGGGCGGTACCGATGGCTGAGGCAGCCCTCGAAGGCTTCACAACAGAAATTGATTTTCTGCAGAAATATCGTGGCTTTCTAAGCGGTGTCCTTAAATGGGATGAGCTTTCGCATCTGTGGGAGACAATTCAGCAACAACAGCAACCCTGGTTTATCTACGCAGTCGGTGAAACCCCACCGGATACACCCGCAAGTCCTGAACAACTGGATAAGTTCATTTATTCCATCGATGAGCTATTGCGTAAGGAACATGCCGAAGATTACTGTGGTATCGTGTATGTCGATGATATAAAAACGCCTGCTCTGGTCAAAATTTATGATCCAAACAACCTTGGTGTGGTTTGCGGTTATAGTGAAAATCCACCGCTGCCTGGATGGGTAATGAGCCTGCTTGCACCGGTCGATCTGCAACAGGCTTTTCCTCCCACTGGCAGTCGCAAGCGCTGGTGGCAGAAGATATTCTCTTAGAAAAAGTGAGGACAAAAAAAACCGCCTGACAAAGCAGGCGGTGAACTAAACTCAGGAGCTTAACTGAGTTCAGGTACAGGTCTTTCATCGTACTGGAATGACAGAAGGGAAGGGATCGAGAAAATCGAAAGGCCACCCCAGTGATGAAGTTTTGAGTATAGTGAGTAGTTCTTTGTAGACTGTGACCTTACTCACACTGAGCTTTCAGATGGCGCTGACTGCAGCAGATTTTGTGACCTCATTGGCAATTTTCTAAAGCCAATGAATTAAAAGCTAGATGTCGGTTTTTCTGCTATCTTTTTATGCAAAACAGGACCAGGACAGCTTCATGTTTAGTATTTCTAATTTTGAGAACCATCGTCGAACGCGAATCATTGCCACATTGGGGCCAGCGACCAATGACCGTGAAACCGTCGCTCGACTACTCGAAACTGGTGTCAATATTATTCGCCTGAATATGTCGCATGGCTCGCATGCTGACCATCAGCATAGCTTTGAACTGGTGAGAGAGGCTGCCAAAGAGTTAAAGCAACAGGTGGCAATCTTCTGCGACCTGTGTGGCCCCAAGATACGTGTCGGATTGCTGAAGGATGGGGTAATGCAATTGCGTGCCCGTTCTGAAGTCATCGTGACTACACGGGCCGTATCCCAAAAAGAAAACATTATCCCCTGCCAGTACACTCAGTTACATAAGGATGTATCTAGCGGAGATAGAATCCTGCTGGATGATGGGAAGATGGAGCTCAAGGTGTTGAAGGTTGAAGGCAGGGATATCCAGTGTCGCGTTGTGTATGGTGGCCTGCTCACCAACAATAAGGGGATTAACCTGCCTAACAGCCCCGTATCCTCCTCCTCGCTTACCGTCAGTGATAAAAAAGATGTGATCTTTGCGCTCAAGATGGGGGCTGATTTTATCGCACTCAGTTTTGTACGTAGTGCGCAGGATATTCTTCAGTTAAAGAATTATATGAAACGACAGGGCTGTGAGTTACCCATTATTGCCAAGATAGAAAAACCCGAAGCCCTGCAAAACATCGACGATATCCTTAAACAATCCTATGCCATCATGGTGGCGCGTGGCGATCTGGGGATAGAGATCGATGCCGCACAGGTGCCCATGGTGCAGAAAGACCTGATTAATCGTGCCCGTGCCGCCTGTAAGCCGGTGATTGTGGCGACCCAGATGATGGAATCCATGATTGTGGAATCGCGACCTACGCGTGCTGAGGTTAGCGATGTATCAAATGCGGCATTAAATGGTGCCGATGCCGTTATGCTGTCGGGTGAAACTGCAGTGGGAAAATACCCGATTCAGGCCGTACGTTATATGGGGCATATTCTGCAAGAGCTGGAAAAATGGCAAAACAGGAATCCACAAAGTCTGAACGAGGTGGACATGAAAGTGACCTATTCGCCACGCCGGGCATTGGCCCATGCGGCAGTGAATATTGCTCAGGAGCTTGGTTTGTTAGGCCTGCTTGTGCCCACAACGAGTGGTGCTACCGCAGGCGTAGTTTCTGCTTTTCGGCCTGGCGCTCCAATCTTTGGTATCTGTACCGATGACAAGACTGCTCGCATCCTGATGCTGCACTGGGGCGTGACGCCGGTCGTTATGCAAACTCATGAAACCAGTAACTGGGAAAATATGGCTAAAGCGCTGTCGCGCAAATGGAAGGTCAAGCTTAAAGGACAATCTGTAGCCGTCCTCTCCGGGTTTGGCAAGCGCTCAGATAATAATCAGCCTGTGCTTAAGCTATTAAAATTCTGATGCGTTATCTAGCAGGTTTTCTGTTGATGTTTCTACTGGCTGCCTGTGGAAATACTCCTGTAGAAACTAAATTACCCGATGAACTTATTGTGGTTTCGCGCAATGCTCCAACAACCTGGTATCAGGGCAGGGATGAGTTATTGGGCCCCGAGTATGATCTGATACAGTCATTTGCCGAATACTACAAAATCCCATTTCGACTGGAGTCTGTCGATAGTATTGGTGAAGTGCTGGACTGGATGCAGCAGGGTAAGGCTCATATAGCCGCGGCAGGTTTGACCGATACCGAAAAACGTAGGGCAGAAGGTTTTTTATTTGGCCCTCAGTATTATGAAGTACAACAGCAGGTGGTCTGTCGTCGTGCCAATGGCAAGTTACCCCGCAAAATAGAGGACCTGATTGGAAAAAACATTCAGGTGATTGCTGATAGTAGCTACGTTGAACTACTTCATCAGATCAAACAACAACATCCTCGAATTCGTTGGCAGGAAGTCGAAGATATGGGGACCGAGCAGCTACTCGAGCTGGTATGGCAAAAGAAGATAGACTGTGTGCTGGCGGATTCAAATATCGTCAGTATTAATCGCCGCTACTATCCTGAGCTGGTGGTCGCTTTTCCTATCAGCGAGCCGCAACCACTGGCGTGGATTATCAACTCAAAATGGCCACAGTTAGAAGGCTATATTGAAGACTGGTTGAATCATATTACTGAAAGTGGGCAGCTGGCAGTGATACAGGAAAAGTACTATGGCCATGTGGAGATTTTCGATTATGTTGATATGAGGAAATTTATTCGCAGAATCAAAACCTTACTGCCTAAATATCGAACTGAATTTGAGCAAGCCGCAATAAAATACAAACTGGACTGGACTCTGCTTGCTGCTCAGTCTTATCAGGAGTCACACTGGAATGCGAGGGCTAAAAGTCCTACCGGGGTGCGTGGTATGATGATGCTGACGTTAAATACCGCCAGGCAAATGGGTGTCAAAAGTCGGCTGGATGCACATCAGAGTATTCAGGGTGGCGCGAAATACATGGCGCGGATGATTGGCCGAATACCAGACTCGGTTGAGGGTGAGGACAGGATATGGTTAGCCCTTGCCTCATATAATGTGGGGTTTGCACATTTACGTGATGCCTTGAGTCTGGCTCCTGAAATAGGCAAAAATCCGGATTACTGGGTTGATGTCAAAGAGTTGTTACCGCTGTTGTCACAGAAGAAATTCTACAAAAAACTCAAATATGGCTATGCTCGAGGGCTGGAACCGGTTGAATATGTACAACGTATTCGAGATTACCAGCAGGTGTTAATCCAGCAACTGAAAATACTGCCAGTTAATTGAAAAATGAATCATCAGGGCGCCAGACGCTCAATTTTCCAGCTATTATCGCTCTGGCGTTGATACCTGAAACGGTCATGCAATCTATCCGGCTGCCCCTGCCAGAATTCTATCGACTCAGGCACTACCCGGTATCCGCCCCAGAATTCAGGTAATGAGATATCTCCATCGGCAAAGCGCTGTTTTATTTCCTGCAATTTAGCTGCTAGCAACGCCCTGGAACTGATGACAGAGCTTTGTTGAGAAACCCATGCACCCAATTGGCTGCCACGAGGGCGGGTGATGAAATACTTCAATGATTCCTGAGTTGAAATGCGACTTGCACGCCCTCGAATCTTTACCTGACGGTCCAGATTTAACCAGGGGAATAACAGAGCCACCTTAGGGTTTTCGCTGATTTGACGGGCCTTGGCAGATTCATAGTTGGTAAAGAATACAAAGCCCTGCTGGTCATAGATTTTTAACAGTACGGTACGGATACTGACCTCACCCGATTTATCGGCTGTTGCCAGACTCATCGCGCTGGGGTCTTTGATATCGCTGTGCTGTGCCAGCTTAAACCAGCTGTCAAATTGTAAAATGGGATCCGAGTTCAGGTCCTGGCGAGTTAATTCACCCTGACCATATTCACGTCTGATATCTGCTAAATCCATACTCAAAAGCTACCGGGAAAATGCGCCAGCTTACGTTCGGATTGCTCTGGTTTCAAGCTGTTGACGTTATTGTGGTTCAGAAACCTTGATATTAGCTTGCGGGTGATGCAACAGAATGCTTTGTTTAATGCTATCAACCTCATCTTTAGGAATATCAACCATCAACAGGATCTTGCCGTCATCGATCTCTTTTTTGAAGTCATCCAGTTGATGATTATGCTCGTGACCTTTCATCAGACCCATCATAGCTGCACCAACTCCAGCACCTGCAGCCGCACCGATGAGTAATGCACCTCCACCCAGAATGATGCCACCAGAGGGGAATGCTACCGTTAATAAACCGCCTAGCAGGCCTGCTGTGCCGCCAATGCCGGTACCCCATTCCAGACCATGTGCCAGTTCTGTTTTTTGCCAGATACTGGCTTCTGGTAAATCTTTCAGATTTTGAGTGATTGCTGCAACAACATGCAAATGCTTATGCGCTACTCCCTGATTTTCAAGCTCACCTAAAATAATTTCTGTAAGCTCGATGGTAGGAATTAAGAAATATAGTCTTTGCATGTCCGAGCCTCGTTTGTTGGTTTTATTCTTTTGCGCGCTGGATGAATTAGTATCATGCTCTACGCCCCATGTTTTCTATATATCCTCAGGGGGCTGCGAGCACAGCTTTCTTTCCCTCACGCAAAAAAATCAGTTCATTAGTGACCCTCATTCACTGAAGAGATCCATTTTTCCAGCATGGCAACATGTTCATTTTCTTCGCTAGCAAATTCAGCGGCTAACTTTCTCACTGTTTCATCAGGTGAATTAAGTGAAATGTCGATATAAAAATCCTGCCCTTTTATTTCGTTACGCAGCGCCACCTGTAGCATATCATCCACTGTCATCTGAGGGTTAACCGATTCGTAAGCTGTTGTTTCTGGGCCTTCCAGCCCTTCCCAGCTTAAATCAAGAGTAGCCAGTTCTGGCAGGACCTTACCCTCGCTTAATTCGCGGATTTCTGATGCGTGTTGATCGCTATGCTCCGCTAGTGTTTCCAGTACTTCAGATAACTCTTTGGCCTGGTGATCTCGCATTACCGTTGCCAGCTCACGTAAACGATCAGCTGATTCATACTCTAACAAAATGGAAAGTGATAAAAAGATTTCAACGGTATCTATTTTTTTTGAATCGAGCATGGTCTCACCCTTTTTAAATGAAAATTATTAGTGTCAAAGTAACCAGGACAGCAAAACTTTGATATGCGGAAATTATAGAATACGCCAATTTAAGGGATTGCTGAGGCTTTGAAATTGATTTAACGCAAAAAACTTAAGTGTTAGGACAAATCTCTGCTTTGTACCCTGAATATTTATGCCGTTTTAATGTTTTGAGGCCGCGAGATATGATATTTGGTTCTTTCTGGGCTATATTTAATGTACAGAACACAGGTACTATCTATGGCTACTGCACAAAGAGGCGAGTTAGTGGGTTACGGTGGACGGCATAATCTTGATTTATTAGTACAGGATGTCTCAAAACTGGTGAGTTTACCTGACGTGTACTATCGTCTGGAATCACTCATCGAGCAACCCGACTCGAGCATGGCTGATTTCGCTAAGCTGCTGTCTACCGAGCCGGATCTCTGTGCACGTCTATTAAGTCTGGCAAATAGTGCCTTTTATAGCTTCCCCGCGAGTATTGAGAGTATTGATAAGGCGGTTCAGATTATCGGTATTAGACAGATTCGTGAACTGGTACTGGCAACCTCGGTCATTAAATCATTCAATCAGGTGCCTCTTGGTATGGTGAATATGCAACTATTCTGGGAGCATTCGGTGGCTGTTGGCGTATTAGCCAAATCTATTGCGCAATATTGCAAGCTCAGTCATATTGAAAGATTTTACGTAGGCGGTTTATTGCACGATATTGGTCGACTGGTGTTCTATCTAAAGTTACCGGGTGTGATGCATGATTTATTGATTCAACGCGAGTCTAATGAAGAAATTTTATTTGAAATTGAAAAAGAAGCACTAGGCTATACGCATGCAGATGCTGGCGGACGTTTGTTACAAAACTGGCGAGTACCTGATTCTGTCTATGAGCCTGTGATGTATCACCATCATCTGGATGAAACTAGTGATTATTTGCAGGTTGTCGCTGCGGTTCATATCGCAGATGCCTGGGTCAATAATCATCATATAGGCAGTAGCGGTGAACGCTTTGAACTTAGCATAAACCCAGTAGCCACCGGAGCGCTGTCTCTACAGCTTTATGAGCTGGATGAAATCTGGGAGCTTGCCAGGGATGATGTTAAATCTGTGGCGAAGCAGTTTCTTTTACAGTAGCCAGGAAAGATTTTAGACGAGAAAGACTGTCGCTAGACCAAGGAAGGCCAACACGCCGATTACATCGGTGAAGGTAGTGAGAACCACACTTCCTGCAAGTGCAGGATCTATCCCCATGCGTTTGAGCACCACGGGAATAATAGCTCCGGCAAATGCACCAGCAACGAGGTTGACGGTGAGCGCGATAGCAATAATGGCTGCGATTTGTAAATCCTGAAACCACAGCACAGTGAGTGCGGCAACTACCATTGCCCACAGTACACCGTTGAGCAGACCTACAGTGATTTCTTTTTTTACCAGGCTGTTGAAGTTGGAGCTACCCAGCTGGCCTAGTGCGAGTCCACGGATCACCAGAGTCAGGGTCTGCGAGCCGGCAATACCACCCATGCTGGGCACGATGGTGAGTAATATGGCCAGTGCCACAATCTTATCCAGCGTGGCTTCAAATAAACCAATGACTGCGGCAGCCAGGAATGCTGTGAGCAGATTAAACCCGAGCCAGATAGCACGACGACGGGTGCTGGACCAGATGGGCGAAAACAGATCTTCATCTTCATGTAGACCCGCCATGCTGAGTACCGAGCTATCGCCTTCCTCACGGATAACGTCGACCACGTCATCAATGGTGATGCGGCCAATTAATTTGCCATCGTCATCGATTACAGCCGCGCTGATCAAATCGTTATCTTCGAATAGCCGTGCAACTTCGGTGTCCGGCATGATGGCGGTGAGTGGCAGTATGTCGGAGTCCATGATGTCTTCGACCTGGGTTTCGGTCTCACAGGTCAACAGGTTGTTGAGTGACAGCACGCCCTTGAAATGGTCATAACGATCAGTAACAAATAGCTGATCGGTATGTGCTGGCATTTCACCACGAATACGTAAATAGCGCAGTACCACATCCAGAGTAACGTCTGCGCGGATGGTGATCTGATCCAGGTCCATCAGGCCGCCAGCGGTATCCTCCGGGTAGGATAAAACCGATTCCAGTCGCTCACGCTTATGCCTGTCGATGATATATAAAACACTGACCAGCTTTTGAGGGGGCAGAGTCAGTATCAGATCGGCCTGATCATCGACATCAGGCACGGTTTCCAGAATGTCGGCTATTTCCTGAGAATCGAGCTGGTTGAGTTTTTGCTGGCGAACTTCGTCACCAGTTTCCAGCAATACCTGACCCAGATTACTGGGAAAGATTTGAGGCCATATAAGGTCTCGTTGAGAGCTGGGAATAGAATCGAGTAGATCAGCTATCTGGGCGATACTGATCTCGTCCAGGATCTCCGCTATTGCGAGGCTATCTGTCTCATCCAGAGCCTGGGCAATATCCTGTCGAAGTTGCTCAGAGATTTCTTCGCTCATGGCTGGCAACCTTTTACAGCATAGAGAGCTGCCAAATGATTAGGTTGAGACAGGGTTTTGAGTGGAGTAGAGAAGAGGGGGGGGATGAACGCCAGTTTACTGGTTAGGTTTAGAGTTTGACGTGAAATCATGACTGATACCCCTCTAACTGAGCGCGACGATAAATTTCGCAGCAGTGTAACAAATTAGCAGCCAGTTTGTTTGAATTATTGTACTGCCAACCAGCTCGACTTAGCTGTTTTATTCAGCTTCATCAAAACGATTATTGATCAGTTCGATAATTGAATCACTACACTTTTTTTCGTCATCTCCATCGACTTCGAGGGTCATTGCGGTTCCCTGGCTGGCGGCCAGCATCATGACGCCCATGATGCTTTTGGCATTTACTTTGTTACCTTTGTTTTCAATAAACACAGAGCTGGAAAATTGCGAGGCCATGTTTACCAGTTTGGATGCGGCTCTGGCATGCAGCCCCAGCTTATTGATTATTTCTATATCAGTTCGGATCATATATCGATTTCTTTGGTAATGCCTTTGTTTGCACCGACTATACCAATTTTGGCCAATAACTCCAGCGGTTGCTCTGAGTAGTTAATCACTCGCATCAGCATGGGCAGATTCAAACCCGATATAATTTTCACCTCTTTTTGTTCTGAAAAGTACTGGGCCAGGTTGTTCGGTGTGGCGCCAATGATGTCGGTCATAATCAGCACGCCTTTACCTTTATCGAGTTCATTGATGGTGGCTTTTATTTGATCGGCATAGATGCCGAGCTTGTCAGGGGACAGGTTACCCGGTATGCCAATAGTTTTTATTTTGGGAAAGGTTTTACCCATCATACTTTCTGCTGTCTCCAGCATAACTTCGCCTATGCGATTGTGAGTGATGATGAGTACGCCAACCATCAGCTGAATTCTCGGTGTCGAATGGTGACGTTATCGCGTAGCTTCTGTAATTCGGAGGTGATTTTCTGTGCCAGGTAAACAGAACGATGTTGACCTCCAGTGCAGCCGATGGATACGGTCATATAGCTACGGCCTTCTTTTTCAAAACAGGGAATCCAGTTTTGCATGAAATCGAGTATCGATGTATACATCTTCTGTACCTCAGGAAAGCCATCAAGGTAATCTATCACGGGCTGGTCCTTACCGGTATAGGGCCTTAAGTGCCCTTCCCAGTGAGGGTTGGGCAGGCAACGCACATCAAACATAAAATCTGTATCGGCGGGTAAACCGTGTTTAAAGCCAAATGACTGAATTAGAATTGCCATAGTTCCTCGGTCATCATGCATGAGTCGGTGATTAATAGTATGACGCAGTTCGTGCACATTCAGTTCCGAGGTATCTATAGTCAGATCAGCATTTTTAGAAATACTTTTCAATATGCTGCGCTCTAGATGAATAGCCTCTATCAACGGTAAGCCTTTGCGTGAAAGGGGGTGTCTGCGTCGGGTTTCACTGAAACGTGTGAGTAGTTTTTCGACCTTTGAAGTGAGAAATAGAACTTCAACCTCTACATCCATGGCCTTGATTTCGGTGATGATATGGTCGAAATGGGCCATATCGTCGATATCGCAGCGGGCATCTACCGCTACCGCAATCGTGTCATAAAATGCCGGTTTATTATTTTTCATGGTGGTGACAAAGTCACTCAACAGACCGACAGGCAGGTTGTCGACACAGAAATATCCTGCATCCTCAAGCGTATGCAGGGCGATGGTTTTACCTGAGCCGGAAAGGCCGCTTACGATCTTCAGCTTCATCAAACTTATCCCTGATATTGCGTGAAAGTGTGAAGAGGGAGAGAGAGTTTATCCTTTTGCATTAGTCTGTATTGCCCGTCTTTGGCGTTCGATAAAGTCATCTGCAGAGTTATAACCACCTATTTTTAGCAAATGGTTACGCGCTGCAGCCTCTACCAGTACCGCCAGATTACGCCCCGGAGCGACTGGCAGGGTGAGCTCTGGTATCTCTAGTCCCAACATATTACGTGTATGCTGGGTAGTGCCCAGTCTGTCGAACTGGTGTTGGTTTTCAGCAGTAAATTGAACCATGTTGACGATCATGCGCAGGGTTTTATTGCGTCTTAAGGCATTACTACCAAACATGGCGCGAATATTTAGAATACCAAGACCTCGTACTTCCATAAAGTCGTTAGATAAGCCTGGGTGTATACCATCTATGATTCCGGTAGATATGCGTGAGAATTCGGTAATATCGTCCGCAATAAGCCGATGACCACGTGAGATCAGGGAAAGGGCAAGTTCACTTTTGCCTACACCACTGTCACCGGTGATAAAGGTGCCGATACTGAACACTTCAAGAAAAACACCATGCTCGGTTGTGGTTTCCGCGAGAGCCTGATTGAGGAAATAGCGTAGGTCGGATAGTAGATCTGTATCTGCTAATTCTGATTTGAAGACAGCGATTGAGAATTCAGCAATGTGTCTGATGAGCGCATCGTTGATGCGGGCGCCCTGGCTGAGAATAATGGTACAGGCGGGGCCAGTGAATAATTTATCGAAAATTCTTTGTTGATGCGGCAGGCTAAGAGAGGCGAGGTAAGCTGACTCCTGCAGGCCAATAACAATAACGCTGGATGGGCGAATAATATTTAGGTAATCAACGGCCTGATATTTTTGCTCGCCGGTGGAGAGCTTGATTTCTCGGTCTAGACCAATCTGACCGGAGGCGAAGGCCAGCTTTAAGCGTTTTTGAAAGCGTTGATGGAAGTCGCCTATCGTAACGCTGGATTGCATGATCTTAGTCCTTACCGTCAGAATCCGTAATCATGCTGGACTCTGCCTCTTCAATGATACGTAGAATCTGCTCAGCTGATTTGGCTTTGCGTGCTTTCCGGCATACTTTTTCATGACTGAATAATTTTGCCAGAGAGGCAAGAATTTTAAGGTGCTCTTCGGTAGAGGCTTCGGGGATAAAAATTACGAAGATCAGATCAACGGGCTGTTGATCAATTGCATCGTATTTAACGGCTTCGTCTAATTTTAAAAAATAAGTTAGCGTTTGAGTCAGGTTTTCAAGCCGGGCATGAGGTACTGCAAAACCCTTGCCCAAACCGGTACTGCCCAGCCTTTCGCGTTCAAGTAACTGATTGAAAATGATATTTTGAGAAAGATCGAGTTCTTTAGCTGCTTTTTCTGCGATGTATTCCAGTAATCGTTTTTTACTCGATATTTCAGCATCAGTAAAAATACGGTCTGTTGCTAGTAACGATGAAATGGACATTACCCTGTGATCCGGTATGGTTTAAGCGCGCATGTTAGCGGAAAAAATGAAGCTTGCAAGAGGTAATCAAGGCGGGGAGAATCTCTCCTCCCCGCCGAGGGGGTTAAGCGACGTCTATCATGTCGTTTTTGATTCTGTGATCCTTAGTTTTTTCCTTGTGTTTTTTACCCTGGCGATCAAGTTTATCGACCAGGCCATCTATAGCTGCATACATGTCCTCCTGTATGTCATCGGCATATAAATTTCCACCGCTAATGTGCATGGTAGCTTCAGCTTTATGTCTGAGTTTTTCTACCGTTAAAATGACATGGATGTCGAGTGCCTGATCAAAATGACGATCA
>JBNKPX010000038.1:22192-30094 GCA_050295575.1 Gammaproteobacteria bacterium
GATCAAGACGTTCGATTTTCTCATTAACATAATTGCGCAGTGAATCTGTGATCTCTATATGGTGACCGCTTAGACTAACTTGCATTAGATACCTCCTGAAGGTTTCACAGTTCTCATAGTTGTTCTCTATGAGAGGTTAAGGTAGTAACTACATGTCACTACCGGGTGTCTCTAAAAGAGACGTTTTCTTTCATTGGATGGTGGAATATTCATCGCTTCACGGTATTTGGCAATGGTACGCCGTGCTACGTTGATACCCTGTTCATCCAGAATGGCTGCAATCTTGTTATCGCTCAAGGGTTTACTTGAGTTTTCGGCCGCTATCAGTTTTTTGATGATGGCTCGAATTGCTGTTGCCGAGCACTCTCCACCATCGGCCGTGCCAACATGGCTGGAGAAAAAATATTTAAACTCAAAGATCCCGCGTGGTGTATGCATATATTTCAGCGTGGTGACCCTTGATATAGTGGATTCGTGCATTTCCAGTTCTTCCGCAATATCGCGTAATACCATGGGTTTCATCGCCTCATCGCCATATTCAAGAAAACCCTGCTGACGTTCTACGATAGAATTCGCCACCTTAAGTAGCGTGTCATTACGGCTTTGCAGGCTTTTTATAAACCAGCGAGCCTCCTGCAGGTGATCGCGCAGGTAATTATTCTGTTCACTGTTATCACCTCGTTTCACCAGATTGGCGTAAGTGCTATTGATCTTCAGGCGTGGCGCATTATCAGGGTTGATTTTAACCGCCCAGCGGCCATTGTACTTGGCGACATAAACATCCGGGGTAATATATTCGGCATGGGCTGTGCTTACCAGATGACCGGGATGAGGGTTGGTGGTTTGAATCAGGCGCACAATATTGGCCAGCTCTGCATCGTTAGCCTGCAGGCGGCGTTTTAAAATCGCGTAATCATTACTGGCCAGATAGTCCAGATAACGCTCTACCAGCGCCAGAGCCTTATTTAAATGCGGGGTAGCGGGGTCATATTGACGTAGCTGTATCAGCATGCATTCAGCAGGGGTTCTTGCTGCAACACCTACCGGGTCAAAATGCTGGATAAAATTAAGCATGGCTTGAATTTCATCCATCTCCACATCTGGGTGCTCGCTGAGCAGGCCTTGATGTATATCTTCCAGCGATTCGGTTAAATATCCTCTATCGTCAATTCCATCGATGATTGCCAGGCCTATATCCTTGTCGGTTTCGGTCAGGGATGCTGCGTCGAGCTGCCAGGTGAGATGTTCGTAGAGTGCGTCTGCAGGTTTGGCCTGATTTTCAAACAGGTCGTTAAAATCTTCGTTATTACCGGAAGCTGACTGGCTAAGTGATGCACTGGGTGGGATGTCATAGATGTCTTCCCATCCGGTATCCAGCCCAAGATCTTCGGGCAGGGACTGCTCTGAACGCTCCTGATCGATCTGTTCTGCAGAGGTTTTTATTTCAGTAACATCTTCTTTTTCAGCGGTTTTTTCCTTGATCTGAACCTCTGAAAGATTATCTTCCTGATCAAGTAGGGGGTTGCTATCCAGGGTTTGCTGGATCTCGGCTTGTAGTTCAAGTGAGGATAACTGAAGCAGCTTGATAGCTTGCTGCAGTTGAGGCGTCATGGTCAGGCTTTGACCAATTTTTAGTTGCAGGCTTTGTTTCATTGACACTCTTTGATCACTGCGGTGAGAGTCATGCGGTTTGTTGTTCTCATATGCACTTTATAGCTTAAAATCCTGACCCAAGTAAATCTTTCTAACAATTTTGTTAGATAGAATTTGATCGGCGTCGCCTTCTGCGAGAATAGTCCCTTCTCCCATCACGTAAGCATGTTCACAGATTCCCAATGTTTCCCTGACATTATGATCGGTGATCAAAATGCCTATGCCGCGATCAGCCAGTTGATGGATCATATTCTGAATATCAACCACTGAGATAGGGTCAACCCCGGCAAATGGTTCGTCCAGCAAAATAAACTGAGGGTCGTTAGCCAGAGCACGTGCGATTTCTACGCGCCGACGTTCACCACCAGACAGTGAAATGCCCAGGCTTTGCCGAATATGCTGTATCTGAAAATCTTCCAGTAACTGTTCCAGTATGCGACTTTGCTCTTCTGAAGACAGCTTTTTTCGCAACTGTAAAATGGCTCGTATATTGTCTTCAACCGATAATCCGCGAAATACCGATGCCTCCTGCGGCAAATAGCCTATGCCTTTATGTGCTCGCTGGTGCATGGCAAGGCCGGTAATCGGCTGCTGGTTGAGGGTGATTTCACCCTTATCGCTGTGAATCAGGCCTACGATCATGTAAAAACAGGTGGTTTTTCCGGCGCCATTGGGCCCCAGCAGACCGACGATCTGTCCGCTTTTAACGCTCAGGCTGACCGATTTGACGACCGTTTTGCCGCCATAGCTTTTTGCCAGTTCACTGGCTGCCAGTTCATTCATTGTTTATCGGCTGAATTTTTTGGTTGAATCAGCATGCGCACCCGTCCTTTACCCTGCTCACCACCCGCCTGAAGGGCATCGGTATCAGTGTTGACAGTAATGGATTCGCTTTCTATGGTGTCCTGTACCGACTGGAATCGGGCCTGACCACGTAACTCCAGTTCGGATTTTTTCTGGTAGTAATTCATGCGCAGTGCTGAGCCGCTGACGGCAGTTTGATCATCGTTAAGCTGATTAAAGTGCGCAGGCTGGCCTTCAACCTGTAGCCATTGTAAATCGTTGTTCTCATCGAAATGGAATATGATGCTCTCAGCAGTAAATTTAAGGCTGCCCTGCGTCATTTCAACGTTTCCCTGATAATGGCTGATATGTTTGATATCGTCTATCTCCAGACGATCTGCCTCTATTTGAATGGGCTGGTTTTTATCGTCAGTTAAAGCACTGGCGGATAAAGGTATCAGGCAGAGTAAAACGACAAATAGTTTAACTGGGTTCATGAGCTTTGGCTGTCTGGTAAGTGGCATTAACTCGTTGAAAAATATGATGCTCGTGCTTCATATCCAGCATCGCAGATTGTGCTTTTAAATCGAGTTGATTATTTTTCATTCTCAGGGCTACGGGCAATTCTACGGTTTCCTGGTCAGGGTTGAATATCATTTGCTCACTGGTTAACAGCATGGGGCTGTTAAGCTGATTGCGCTTGATAGATGCCTTTTGCTGTAGCTCAATAATGTCTTCCTGATGAATTAGCTTGCCCTGGTTTGCTGCCATCAACCAGTCGGCATCGGCGGAGAAATAGCGTATGTCGGGTTGCTGTATGAGGCTGATATCTTCGCGCACAAAGTGCTCCAGATAAGGGCTGTTTAACTGGTAGCCTGGCGATCCCTGTTTGTTGTAGGTTTTTAATTTAACGCCTGACAGATAGTAATCAATGTTGTCCGGTATCTGTAACTGGTTTTGCACTATGGGCAGGTTTTGTCGATCAAAAAACCAGCCGGCAACAATAGCGCCAACCAGGGTAACTATAAACATGAGCAGAAAGCGCAGTTTCATTTCAGATAGCTTTCCAGCTTATCCTGTAACAGTTGCTGTGACTGCAGAATAAACTCTATGGCTTCCCTCGCCGCACCCAGACCACCACCTAGTTTGGTCACATAGTCGGCATGTTGAATGACAAATGGGTGAGCGTCCTGTACGGCAATACCCATGCCCACCTGCTGCATGATGGGCAGGTCGACGACATCATCGCCGATATAGGCAATTTGAGAGGCTTCAAGGCCAGTGACCTTTAATAACTCATTGAAAGCTGGACGTTTATCACGATAGCCCTGGAATATGAGTTCTACCCCAAGGTCATTCATGCGGTGTAATACCAGTTCGGATTTTCGCCCGGTAATGACTGCAGCCTGTAATCCGCATTCCAGTAACATTCTGATACCGTGACCATCTTTGGAGTTAAAGGCTTTGTATTCTTCGCCCTTATTATCGAAAAACAGGGTGCCATTGGTGAGTACACCATCGATATCGAAAATGACCAGTTTAATGTTCTGTGCGAGTCGAGTAATGGTATCCATGAATGTCCTGTTTATGTGTTTTTATACGATGCCAGCTCTTAATAAGTCATGCATGTTTAATGCGCCCTGAATCAGCCCATTTTTATCGGTCACGATGAGTGCATTTATCTTTTTATCATCCATCAGTGTCAATGCATCGCTGGCGATCTGTTCTGGCTGAATGGTAACGCAGTTTGCTGTCATGTGCTCGGGAATCAATGCCGTCTGGATATTTGCCTGGCTATCCAGAGTTCGGCGCAGATCTCCATCGGTGAAGATTCCGAGTAACTTTCGATGGCTATCCGCAATGGCCGTCATACCCAGCCCCTTGTTGCTGATTTCCAGTAATGCCTGTTTGAGGGTAGCGCTTTGATCTACTACAGGGATGGCGTTGCCAGTATGCATGATATCGCTGACGCGCAACAGTAAACGACGCCCCAGGCTACCGCCGGGGTGAGAACGCGCAAAATCCTCTTCGGTAAAACCACGCGCCTGTAATATCGCCACTGCCAGTGCATCACCCATCGCCAGGCTGGCGGTAGTACTGGAGGTGGGTGCCAGCCCCAGAGGGCAGGCTTCCTTCTCCACTGCTACATCCAGATTAATGTCGGCGAACTCGGCCAGGGTTGAGCCTGGATTGCCAGTGAGAGAGATGAGTGGCAACTTGAGTCGCTTAATCAATGGCAATAGAGTAGTGATTTCAGCCGTTTCCCCCGAGTTGGATAAGGCAATCAGCAGGTCCTGGGCGGTAATCATACCCAGGTCGCCATGGCTGGCTTCTCCGGGGTGCATAAAAAAGGCAGGGGTTCCGGTACTCGCCAGAGTGGCTGCGATTTTATTGCCGATATGTCCGGATTTACCCATGCCAGTGACCACAATGCGCCCCTTGCAGGCCAGGATTAGCTCGCAGGCTTTCTCAAAGCGTTCGTCGATTCTTTCGACCATGGCCTGTATCGCCTCTGCTTCATTGATGAGTACGGCCTTGCCCAGATTTTGATATGAGTGTTCTGTCATGTGGTTTTAGCTCTGATTGACTATCTGATAATACAAAAGGCTCTGATAAAGCACAAAACCCAAAAGTAATAGCCCCCCTTTAAAGCGCGTCAACTTGCAGCAACTTGATTTGGGCAGGTAGGCGAGCAGGAATAATATAAGGGTGAAGCCCAGGGTGACACTAAGGTCTCGATTGAGCGCAATAGCTGAGATACTGAAGTCTGTCATCATGGCAGGAATACCGATGACCGCTAATGAATTGAATAAATTTGATCCAACCACGTTACCTATGACCAGATCTGATTCATTCTTCTTAACGCCGGCAATCGATGCAGCCAGTTCGGGTAGCGAGGTTCCCAACGCCACAATGGTCAGGCCGATGACCAGTTCACTGACACCTAGCTCAGTAGCAATATTAACAGCGCCCCATACCAGTAATTTGGAACTGCCAACCAGAATCAATAATCCTAGCAGTGTTAGCAGTAGAGCCCGTGTGGTCGGGATATCGTGTGGAATTTCCTGATCCATTTCAGTGGAAAGCACATCGTCTTTTGCACTCTGACTGTAACGCATCAGGTAGATGAGTGCGATGCACAGGCTGCTAAGTAAAACAATTCCATCGACTAAATCAAGCTGCAAATCCCATAACGTCCAACTCAGGATGATTGATGCGATGATGAGAATAGGGAATTCACGTTTGAGGATCTTGGATGCGATCCCCAGCGGCATAATCAGTGCAGTAATGCCGAGGATCAGCCCAATATTGGCGATATTAGAGCCCAGAGCATTACCAATTGCCAGGTCGGGGGTATTATCGAATACCGAAAAGATCGAGATCAAAATCTCGGGCGCAGAGGTTCCAAAACCAATAACCGTGATACCGATGATGAGCGTGGAAACCCCGAGGTTTTGAGCAGTAGCTGATGCGCCTTCTACAAATAGATCGGCGCTCCATACCAGTAAACCCAGTCCAACCAGGATGGCCAGAGCAGATAACAACATAGTTTAGAAGTTGTCGGTAGAGGTAAATAGCCCTACTCGAAGGTCGCTAGCAGTATAGATTTCTCGTCCATCGACTTCCATGCTTGCATCGGCAATACCCATGACCAGTTTGCGCATGATCAAGCGTTTGATGTGAATCTTGTAGGTTACCTTTTTTGCATCTGGTAATACCTGGCCAAAGAATTTGACTTCGCCGGATCCCAGCGCACGGCCATGACCTGGACCACCTTTCCAGCCGAGGTAAAAGCCAACCAGCTGCCACATGGCATCCAGGCCCAGGCAGCCAGGCATGACCGGGTCTGTGCTGAAGTGGCACTTAAAAAACCACAGATCTGGGTTGATATCCAGCTCGGCTTCTATATAGCCTTTATCGTATTTACCACCGTCTTCGGTGATGCTGGTGATACGATCAAACATCAACATGGGGGGTAAGGGGAGCAGGGCGTTACCTTCGCCAAAGACCTTGCCATTGCCGCAGTCGATGAGTTCCTGATAGCTAAAGCTGTGTCGATCTGTAAGTTGTTCTGCCATAATATTAGGTCGTTGTGATTCAGGCTGCGAACACTAACGATTCTGTGTCTTTTTTTCCAGTAAAATCTTGTGAGATCGCTGATTATGGCTTATTCAATATCGGTCGGAGTGTTCGACTGGCTCAACTTCCCAAAGCAGCAGGGGTTCTATCCGGATGATATTCCTGAGGAATGGAAGCTGGCTTTCTACAGTAATGAATTTAACACTGCCTGCCTGAGTCTGCCTGAGGCTGACTCACAGATAGAGCTATTGTCTGAGTGGATTGATGATTTGCCTGAGGAGTTTGAGCTTGGTTTATATATTGAACATTCCGCTCAAATTCCCATCATACAGACACTGATGCAAAACGATGACTGCAGTATTTCTTCCCTTATTGTTGATCAGTCTGCCAGTAACAATTTGTTACACAAAGACAATTTGCAGGCAGTATTATCTGCTGACATAGAAATCTATGAGTTTGAAGATGTTTGGACTCCGCACAATTCGTCTATACGAAATGCACGCTTTGCTATTTTACCTGTGGCTGAAAATATTCGTCAGTATCGTGAATGGATCGAGCAATGGCTTGGCAGTAGTGAGTTGGCCCCAGCTGTTGAACATAAAATATTATGGTTACAGGGGGCGGATACCAGCTATCAACAATTGACTGAAATGCGCACGCTGATCGAGTTGATGGGTTATTAAACCTGAGAAGGAAATAATTATTATGACAGGCGTAGTCTTCGCGCAATGATGTTGATAGACTCACGCCTCGCTGAGCAAAAAATTTATGACAGATACCTTAGTTCAAATTCGAAACCTGCATTTTAAACGCGGTGAAAAGATTATTTTCGCTGGTGTGGATATGGATATACATGAAGGGCGTATCACTGCGGTGATGGGGCCTAGTGGTACAGGAAAAACCACCCTGCTCAAACTGATCGGTGGCCAGTTACAGCCGGATCAGGGTGAAGTTCTGGTGCAGGGACAGAATGTACATAAACTCAATCGTTCTGATCTGTACAAAATGCGCAAAAAAATGGGCATGCTATTCCAGTCAGGTGCGCTACTGACGGATATCAATGTGTTCGATAATATTGCCTTTCCGATGCGAGAGCATACGCGCCTGAATGAGTCGATGATCCGTAATCTGGTTTTGATCAAGCTGCAGGCTGTGGGCTTAAGTGCTGCCAGTGAATTGATGCCTGCCGAATTATCCGGTGGCATGGCCCGACGTGTTGCTCTGGCGCGTGCTTTGGCACTGGATCCAATGATGATTATGTACGATGAGCCTTTTACTGGACAGGATCCCATCTCTCTGGGTGTGCTGGTGAAATTGATTCGTGACACCAATGATGCCTTAAAGCTGAGCAGTATACTGGTTTCACATGATGTGGAAGAAACCCTG
>JBNKPX010000039.1:0-29102 GCA_050295575.1 Gammaproteobacteria bacterium
GAAAGATGTGTACGTATAGCCTCTAGCCTGCATAGTCGTGGCATCGGTAAAAATGATACCGTGTCTGTATTCGCCTTCAACACGCCGGAAATGGTCGAAAGTCATTTCTCCATTCCTATGGCAGGTGCAGTATTAAATACTATCAATACCAGACTCGATGCCGAAACGGTAGCTTATATTATCGACCATGGAGAATCCCGCATGGTGCTGGTAGACCGTCAGTTATTGCCGGTATTACAAAAAGCGCTTGAAACGACCAAAGGTTCACCCGAGATTGTGCTTATCGATGATGCTGATGCCGATGAGAAACCGGAATTACCTGGAGATATTACATTTACTCTGTACGAAGATCTGGTCGATCAGGGAGATAAAAACTTTGACTGGCAAGGACCGGAAGATGAATGGCAGGCGCTAGCACTTAATTACACATCAGGTACTACCGGGCATCCAAAAGGAGTGGTATACCACCATCGTGGATCCTACCTGATGACAATGGGCACAGTAGTTTCATGGTCCCTGCCCGCTCATCCTGTTTACCTGTACACCGTACCCATGTTCCATTGTAACGGTTGGGGACATGCATGGACCATGGCTGCGGTTGCCGGAACCATAGTGTGCATCAGGGCCTTTTCACCAAAGCACCTGTTCGACCTCGTTGAGCAACACAGGATCACCCATTTTGGAGGCGCTCCGATTATTCTCAATATGTTGGCAAATGCCTCTCCTGAAGAGCAGAAGAAATTCGACCACACTGTACATGTTATGACCGCTGGTGCCCCTCCTCCAGCTAAGGTACTCGAAAGCATGCACCAGTTTAATTTTGAAGTGATTCATGTATACGGATTAACTGAAAGCTATGGTCATATCCTGCACTCAGCGGTTCAGGATGACTGGGCTGAGCAAAGTATCGAAAGACAGGCCGAGTTAAAGTCACGACAGGGCGTACGCTTCGCGATGACGGAAGCAGTAGATGTCATCAACCCGGAATCAGGTGAATCAGTACCCTGGGATGCGGAAACCATTGGTGAAATCGTTATCCGTGGCAATACCCTGATGAAGGGTTATCTAAAAGATATTGAAGCCACTGCAAAGGTATTTAAAGATGGCTGGTTTTTTAGCGGAGACCTGGCTGTGATCCACGAAGATGGTTATATCCAGATCAAGGATAGAGCCAAAGATATTATCATCTCTGGTGGCGAGAATATTTCATCGGTCGAGATCGAAGGCACCCTGTATAAACACCCTTCTGTAGGAGAAGCAGCTGTAGTAGCTATGGACGATGAGAAATGGGGTGAAGTGCCTTGCGCATTCATCGAACTGAAATCAGGGCAACAGGTAAGCGAGGATGAGCTTATAGACTTCTGCGCTGACCATATGGCGCGATTTAAGAAACCAAAGAAAGTGGTGTTTGGAGATTTGCCAAAAACAGCTACCGGTAAAATCCAGAAAAATGTTTTGCGTGAACGCGTGAAAAATACGGCTGAATAGATTGAGGAAATTAATTCTCAATTGTTATCAAATCAACTTTAAATCAATTAATCCGGTTTCATAATATTTCGCCAAGATGTAACATACTTGACACTTTCGCCATATATGGTGTCAAGTTTTTAACAACTAGGAGAGATAATAATGAAAGTTACAGGACTCATCACCGCCGCGATTCTGGCCGTCTCAGCCAGTAGTGTATCTGCACAGACCCTTAAAATCCTGACCTGGAAAGGCTATGCGCCCAAAGCCTTAGTAGAAAAATTTGAACAGCAAACAGGGATGAAGGTTGAACTAACCTATTCCAACAACGAAGAAATGATAGCCAAGCTGCGAGCAACCCGTGGGAGTGGATTTGACCTGGCACAGCCATCACAGGATCGAATTTCTTCAGTACAGGCCAAATATAAAATCTATCAGCCGATGGATTATTCAAAAATAAAATCAGACCAGATCATCCCTTCAATGCTAAAGGCGGTACAAAAAAACACTAAAGTAAAATCTGACTCCTATGCAGTACCTTTTTGTTATGGTACTTCAGGCCTGGTGGTTAACAAAAAAGCAGCACCTGAAGCAAAAGACTACGATGCACTCATGGACACCCGTTATAAAGGAAGAATCAGTTATCGTCTGAAGCGTCCAACGTTGATCGCAATGGCATTTGCCAAGGGTGACGACCCTTTTGCCAAGTATTCCAATCAGGCTGCTTATAAAAAACTAATGGAAGGCATAGGGGAAGACCTGATAGCCGCCAAACATCTGGTAAAAAATTACTGGGCCAATGGTGATGCTCTGCTTGAGCTGATGCGTAACGGCGAAGTCAACGTAGCGATGGCATGGGATAATGGTGGCTGGAAGCTACACGAACAGAATCCAGACATAGATTTTGTCGCTCCCACCAGTGGTGCTCTGGGCTGGATCGATACCTTTGCTATTCCTGCCAAGGCGAAAAATGTTGACGGCGCCTACCAGTGGATCAACTTCATGATGCAACCTGAAAATGCGGCTTACTTCACTAATCAGGAAAAATACGGCACAGCCTCAAAGGGTGCTGGTGAGTTCCTGGAACCAGCAATCCGCGCAAATTTTGATCGCTCATTCAGCGCGGCCGATATCGATAACATCAAGTGGTATCCACCGGTACCAGCCAAACTTGAATCCATAGAAGGTAAGGTTTTAGATAAAGTAAAAGCTGCCAATTAGGCATACAGTCCCTGGCAGTAAAAAGGATATTCTATGATCTACGATCTTGAGGTTGATAAGCTGATCAGGGACTTTGCCGCCTTTCGCGCGGTGGATAATGTCTCGTTTAAAGTTGAACAGGGCAGCTTCTTTTCTATTCTGGGGCCTTCCGGCTGTGGCAAAACCACTCTGCTCAGGATGATTGCTGGCTTTCTCGAACCCTCTGATGGAGACATCCGAATTCGCGATAAGTCAGTGTTAGGGATTCCCCCCAACCTGAGGCCGGTCAACCTGATCTTTCAGCACCTGTCATTATTCCCGATGATGGATGTTAAAGAGAATATTGCTTTCGGCCTGAGGCGTCGCAAGATGCCTTCGGCTGAAATCAATCGTAAGGTAACCTCCATGCTGGAAAGAGTAGGACTCCCGGAACAGGCCGATAAAAAAATCACCCAATTGTCCGGCGGCCAGAGGCAACGTGTCGCTATTGCGCGAGCACTGGTGCTTGATCCCTCTATTCTACTGCTGGATGAACCTCTGGGGGCACTCGATTTAAAGCTGCGCGAGCAGATGAAAATCGAACTAAAAAAACTGCAACAGGAAGTCGGCACCACCTTTGTCTATATCACACATGATCAATCCGAAGCTCTGGTGATGAGTGATCAGGTGGCGGTGATGAATAAAGGGTCTTTTGAGCAGATAGATACACCCAGAAACCTCTATACGCATCCCAAAAGTGGCTTTGTCGCCAGCTTCATCGGTGAGAATAATGCTTTCGATGCACGCGTTTCAGGCAGTGAACCCTTCAAGGTTAGCATAGCTGACAATCTTGAACTCAACGCCCGAGCTATGGCTGATCTGGTTGAGGGCGGTGATTGTCAACTGTATATCCGCCCGGAGTCGATAGTGATAAATCCGGATACCAACGAGGGGATAAACCGCTTTTCAGTACTGGTTAAAAACGTACTGTTCGATGGTGCCAACACCAAACTACTGGCATCGATAGACAATACATCCCATGAAATCATGGCAGCCCTGCCTCAGGACAAACGCTTCGATCATATCCGAGCAGGTGACCGACTGGATGTGGGCGTATTCATTGATGCCTGCACCTGCTATTAGTGGTTAACTCATCATGCCTTACGCTGGAAGATTAACCCTTTATTTTTTCCTCGTACCAGTACTGCTCTGGCTATTGCTATTAATAGTAATTCCGCACATCGACCTTTTTCTTATCTCGTTACAGACAGAAGGCGATGATGGATCAGCAGTGTGGTCATTGATCAATTATCAGGCCTTTTTTGAAGAGAAAATATACTGGATGACATTCGTGCGTACCGCTATCTACGCCATTTTGACCACCGTACTCACCTTTATCATCACCTTTCCCGTGGCATTTTATATCACCAAGGTATTGTCTCTTAGATACAGCGTATTTTTTACCATCCTGTTACTGGTGCCATTCTGGGTCAGCGAACTGGTACGTATCTATGGCTGGATGATACTGCTGCGTGAGACCGGTGTATTCAATCACTTCCTGTTACAACTGGGCATTATCGATACGCCTGTCGAAATGCTTTACAACGATATCAGTATGGTGATGGGGCTGGTGTATACCTCCATGCTATTCATGGTCGTACCGCTGATTTCATCGCTGCAGGGGCTGGATGACAGCCTGATCGAAGCCGCTTATGACCTGGGGGCAAGTAAGCCGGTGATATTCTTCAAGATCATTATTCCCTATTCCATGCCGGGTATCACTTCTGGCTCCATTGTGGTTTTCATGCTCACTTTAGGTAACTACCTGACCCCTAACCTGATGGGCGGCAAAAACTCATTATGGTTTACCGAACAGATTTATAACGAATTTATCGCCAGCTTTAACTGGAATCAGGGTGCAGCATTTGGCTTTCTACTATTGCTTCTTTCAACCCTGATTATCTGGGCTGGTTTAAAACTAACACGTCAGGATCTGTCGAGGGCACTCAATTGATTCGAAGCTTACCTACTGGCAAAACCTATCGCTATAGCTACGCGCTATATGTTTTTCTGTTTTACACCTTCCTGTTTTCGCCGCTGCTGGTTACCTGCGTATTGGCATTTAATGACTCCAATTTCCCTGGTCTGCCCTGGCAGGGATTTACTCTGGACTGGTTCACCGCCGATCTTGATCATCGTACCGGTGTATTCCATGATGAACGTAATCTAAATGCCATCTGGATAAGTCTGCAGACGGCACTCGCAGTTTCATCACTATCGTTAATTCTGGGCACCATGGCCGCATTTTTATTTGAACAGGAACACTTTCCTCTCAAGCAGGGATTGTACTTTCTAGCACTGACCCCTTTGGTCATCCCCGGTGTCATTCTAGGCATCTCACTGTTGCTGGCCAGTAATTCTGCTGGACTCTATTTTGAAGATAACTGGGGTATAGATGTAGGGATATTACGCCCCAGCTTCTGGCTGGTGGTATTAGGTCAAATGTCATTTATCTCGACCTTTGTCATGCTTGTAGTTTCTGCAAGATTGAAAAAATTTGATACCAGCCTGGAAGAAGCGGCCCTTAATCTAGGGGCAACCCGCCCCGAAGTGATTCGTCTGATTACATTGCCTTTTCTCAAACCTGCATTAATCGGTGCAGGTTCGGTGGCTTTTTTAATGAGCTTTGAAAACTTTAATACCACCTTGTTTCTGATCGGATCTGACACCACTCTGCCAGTATCGCTCTATCTTCAGGTTAGAGATGGTAGTTCGCCACTGATCAACGCTATAGCTTTTATGTTAATCATATCCACCTCGGTGCTGGCATTGATTAACTTACTCGTAACCCAACGTCAGGCAAAGGAATAGATAAGCTGCAACCAGCATGAGCCATCCCACCGATTTTTCTGATTAATCCGACAAAAAAAATATAAGCAGTTCACATTGACTAATAATTCAACGCATAAAGCATCTATAAAATTATTTCCTATACACACTCTCTGCTACAATTTTGCGCTGATGTACCTGCTTGTCGCCCGACAATCATGGCTGCATTTCAGTTAATCAAATCGAGTGTTTCAATGATTCAGCGTAGATCACAGTCTATTTCGCCATACTCTTTCTCTGGCATATTGCTGCTAACCACCCTCATGTTGTATGGCTGTGGTAGTGACACCAGCGCGACAGTGAAATCCGATGCGCAACCTCAGGAAAGCACGACACCGAGTAGCAATCATGAGCCGACTGCTAACATCAGAGCGCCTGCGGATCTCACCTCGGGCGAGACGGGCAGCCTGGATGGCAGTCATTCATCAGACCCTGACGGCGATACCCTCAGCTACCAGTGGATACAAACTGCAGGACCAGACATCACGCTCACTGATAGCAGCAATTCCAGTCTCACCATTGTTGCACCCTCGGTCGCACAACCCACGCAGATCACTTTTCAATTGACCGTGCATGATGGCGAAGCCTCTAACAGTGTAAGCGTAAATATTCTAATCTCACCCATAGCCGACAACAGTGCGCCATCTATAGTGTCCACATCGCCTCAAGCGGATCAGACGGAGGTATCACCCACGGCCGAGATAGTGGTTAGCTTCAACGAAGCGCTACTTGAAAGCAGTATTGATAGTCAAAGTTTAGTAGTCACCCAGGATAGCAACCCTGTTCCCGGCAACGTGAGCTATGACAGTAGCAACTACAGCCTCAGGTTCAAACCCACATCTGCCCTGTCTGCTGGCGTCAGCTACACAGTCACCCTTGCTCAGACCCTGACGGATGTTGCGGGTAACGCCTTCGCTGGAGCCAGCTGGAGTTTCACCACGGGTGTTTGTGCCACGGCTGAGGAGAAAAGCAACCTGACCTTGAGCTGCCCCTCAGGACAGGTCATCAATGACATCAGCTTTGCCAGTTACGGTACACCCGAGGGTAGCTGCGGGTCGTTCAGCAAAGGTAGCTGCGACGCCAGTAGTTCACTGACAGTGGTTGCGGACACCTGTAAAGGACTGGATAGCTGTACCTTGAAAGCAGACAACGCCACCTTCGGTGACCCCTGCTCTGGTACCGCCAAACATCTGTCTGCCCAGGTCAGCTGCGGCATGCCGGCACCCCCGGTTGATGTTGTAAAATCTGTTGACCTACAGGCCGTTGTCAACGGCAGCTCGGTAACACTCAGCTGGTCGTTAACAGGCATAAATCCAGATACTCAGGCAATCATGCGTGACACTGACCCAGACCCTGCAGGCCGAGTCAGGCTCGGCTATGCCACCAATGGCAGCAATGAATACATCGATCAAAACCTGACGCCAGGCGAAACCTATTATTACTGGGTTAAGGTCACGGACGTTAACTCAAGCATCACCAACTCTAACACCACCGCTGCCACCATTGCTGCCAGTCCAGTAACACAACCCTTTGGTATTGGTCGCCAGGTCACCGGCGGAGCTGGTGGTACTACCGTGCGTGTATCAACTATGGCCGAGTTAGCACAAGCCCTGTGCGATAGTACCTCTGGCGGCTACTGTAGCGACAACACGCCACGCATCATTGAGGTCGCATCAACCATCGACATGACGGATGCTGATGGCAGCGGTATATCTCAGGCATGCAATGCGGTGAATGTCTGCCCCGCACCGATGAAGAGTGAAGTCACACTCAAACTTACCTCCAATATCACTCACTGCGATGGCAAAGCATTGTTTGACGTCAGCTATAAAAAGGCGGCTTTAAATCCACTTATGGTGGGTTCGAACAAGACCTTGATCGGCATTGGCAAAACCGGCGTTCTTAAGGGTAAAGGCCTGCGCTTGAATGGCGTCAGCAACGTCATCATCCGCAACCTTTCCTTTACAGATATAGGGCATGGTCTTGTGTTCGGTGGCGATGCCCTCAACGTGAGCCAGGCCAGTAAAGTATGGATCGACCACAACTACTTTTCCCGCATCGGTCGCCAGATGATCGTTAGCGGTTCCGGTGACCACACTGCAGAGGTGACGGATATGACCGTATCATGGAACGAGTTCGATGGTCGCAACGAGTATTCACCCTATTGCAACGGACACCACTACTGGAATCTGCTGTTCTATGGTAAAGGTAACTTCACATTTGCCAACAATTATGTGCACAACTTCTCGGGCAGAGCCCCAGCCATCAACAGCGACACCATAGTGCACCTGGTCAATAACTACTTCGAGAACGGCGCAGGCCACTCTCTGGATTCCTATAGCGGCGTCCGTGCTCTCGTAGAGGGTAATGATTACCAGAATGTAACGACACCGATCACAGGCACCGATACCCAGCTATATGGCTTACTCTCATCGTCTTCTTCCTCTGATACTGCCTGCCAGAATGCCTTGGGTAGAAAATGTGAGCTAAACCAGATCAACCCAGCGCCTGCATCAACTGCCCCATTTACACAGGATAGCTCGGTACTCGATGCCTTCAGCTCCTCCATACCTGCTGCAGCCATCGTGACACCTATCGCCGTTAAGGATGTGAGCTCTACAGTGCTAAGCGGTGCAGGGGTCGGCAAGATCTAGCGCAGTAATGCCTGTCTATCACAGCGGAGTAGCCGCCCTACCCCCACTTTGTTATGACTTTTGCAGTATCGTCGGGACAGGGTATAAGGGGTTGTTATGACGGCTATTAACCTTTCTCTTCATCTTCAAAAAAATGCCCCTGATGAAGAAAACCATGCACACTGAAATGATGCATCGCTTCATTATGATGGGGTGGAAAGACCAGCGCAGATGCCACTGCACCAAACAGGCATGCGATACCGCATATTGAAAAAGCCATTGGAAAATTGCCGAGGTCACCTAATACACCACCCAGTACAGGAAATATAATGCCCCCGACCCCATAAGAAAGAAATACATAGGGATAATTCTGCCCTACAGCACCATTACCAAACTCATCGGCTGTCAGTGCCGGAAACAAAGCGAAGTTACCGCCAAAATTGAAACCGATAAGCGTGGCACCCAGATATAGCAGATATTCATTGCCGGCCATAGAAGTAAAGGCAAGCAGGATCAAACCCTGGCTTCCGGCCATCAGGACAACGGCCTTTTTACGTCCGAGCTTATCACTTAAAGTCCCCCAGACGATGCGCCCGATACCATTAGCGATGCTGAAGAATACCGCCATCGCTGTTCCTGCAATCGCACTGGCTTCTACGCTGCTATAACCACTAAGCTGTAGCGCTTCCATCGGATAAAGCTTCATCAGCCCAATAGACATTAGACCTGCCCCTGCGCTCACAGCAAAGGTCAGAAAGATCAGATGAAACTGAGGGGTATTTAGCATTTCCTGGGGGGTAAAATCCTCTCCTCCAGAGCCGGATTTTTGCTGTGGCATTTCGAAACCTTCAGGCATCCAGCCCGAGGGAGGCATCTTCATCCAGATACTGCCGATAAGGATTAAAGTAGCAAAGCAGATGCCATAACTAATGAATGTTTGCGCCAGGCCGAATGTTGATATCAACTCACCCCAGTTTCCCGCCAGTTTCACCCAGCCCATCGCACCAAAACCAAAACCGGCTACCGCAAGCCCTGTGATCATTCCTTTATGGTCAGGGAACCAGCGCATACCAACCGCAATAGGAACTACATAACCCAGACCGATTCCGGCTCCGCCTATCAAACCTATACCGATGCAAACCGCCCAGAAATCTGTACTCCCCCCCAGACCCGCCAATATGTAACCCGCACCTAAGGTTACCCCACTGATAACTGCAAGCTTGTTGGGGCCCCATTGATTTAACTTGCGTCCGGCAAATACCATAACCACGGCAAAACTGGCCAGGCCAACTGCAAAAACAATCTGAGTATCCAGCTTACTCCAGCCTGCAGCCTTTAATGCCGGGGTAAAAACAGACCATGCATATATTGCCCCCAGACATAACTGAATCAGTACAGCACCAAATACGACCCACCAGCGATTCATTACAGCTTGTATAGACATTTTCTGCTCCCTGTTAAATGAATTTAATATCCGTAATGCTCTGCAAAAAATTCAGCAGCAGACTTAATGTTAGCGCAACCAGCCTTGAATTCAGGAAAATCTAAGTCAAAGTATGTCGAAGCTCAATTTAAAGCCGTTTTTTCGCTACGCAATCCTGTTACTGTTCCATTCTCAACGTGGGCATTGATATACAGCTAGCTAAAGCAGTGGATAGATTATGCAATGATGAGTAGCATATGCGCCGATTTATTTCTTTTAGTATCAGGAAACCGTCTGTATGAAATTCACCATCATTCCAGTAACCAATTTCCAGCAAAACTGTACCTTAGTATCCTGCGAAAAAACCGGCAAAGCTGCTGTGATTGATCCCGGTGGTGATATCGAGCGCATTCTGGCTGAAATAGATAAACAGGGCGTAACGCTGGAAAAAATCCTCATCACCCATGCTCATATCGATCATGCTGGTGCTGCAGGTCAGCTGGCACGTGAGCATCAGTTACCTATCGAAGGGCCGCACCCAGAAGATCAGTTCTGGATTGATGGCTTGCCCGAACAGGCGAAGATGTTTGGCTTTCCCGCCGCAGAACAATTCAAACCAGGTCGCTGGCTGGCACAGGATGATACGGTGAGTATCGGTGAAGAAACGCTGCATGTACGCCACTGCCCCGGTCATACACCGGGTCATGTCATTTTCTATCATCCTGCAAATCAGCTTGCGATTGTTGGTGATGTGATCTTCAAGGGTTCCATCGGGCGCACTGACTTCCCAAGGGGTGATCACCAGACCTTGATAGATTCGATCAATCTGCAGATTTTAACCCTGCCTGATGAAGTCCAGCTAATAAGTGGTCATGGTCCCATGACGAGCGTAGGTATAGAGAGAGCTACTAATCCCTATTTGACCTGAGTTTTTTGCAGATCAGGTCTTAACCGGAGGAAACAGCTGTTCATGCCCCATATCTGCTTCGCCGCAATGGCGTAAGATTTCATCACGTGCCAGCTCCTTGATTTTAAGCGCTAGTTCCCAGTCGCTTTCATCCGCAGCGCGTAATTGCTCTGGATCGATTGCTGCACCTATGCTGACAGTGATGTCGCCGCGATGGGCCACCCAGCTATCGCCCGGCAGGATTAATCGAGTACCTTGGATAGCTACCGGCACCACTGGCAGTCCACTATTCACCGCAGCAAGAAATGCCCCCATATGGAAGGGACGCAGACCGGGGGCATAACTGAAGGTGCCCTCAGGAAAAAACAGCAGGGAGTTACCGGCTAAGGCTGCCTGTTGAATGTTATTTACCGCCTCTACTCCAGCCGCTCGATCAAAGCGTTCTACAAACAGAGTTCCGATTGCAGCGAGAAAAGTGCGCGGCAGCCAGTCACGAGACAGCTCGGCCTTGGCAACGAATCGAAACTGCCTCGGCAATGCAGCACTGATCGCATAAGAATCAAGATAACTCGAATGATTAACCACATAAATACAGTTCTGCTCTGCTGGCAGTAGATTGTCTTTACCGACCACCTGCAATCGAGTCGCGGTCAGCCAGGCAAACAATCTGGAAACAGGCCTTAATAATCCCCAACGAATACGAGCTACAGGTATCAGCAACACGCCTAGCGCGAGCCAGAATGCCAGCACTCGGAACACTATCTGAGCATAAATCGCATAGGCCATATCCTTTATTCGAAACATCAGGCTATGCAACTGTTTGGGCAATGCCGCCAGATAAAGTCGTGCAAGCTGCAGCCATACTGAATGCGCAGATTCACCAATACGCCCCTGCTCGTACAGTTCGCGACAGGCTGCCCGACGGATCTTGCCACTGGAGGTTTTTAGCACACTGCCAGGCGCAGCAAGTACGATATCATCGGCTACTACTCCAGTGAGTTCACTGGTTAATTCATTGATGCGTTGCTGCAATACCTGCCTGACTTGAGTATCCATCTCACGCGTCTCCGCCAGTACCACCAGTTGTTCGGTTTGGCGCTGTTGATCCAGCGTGGCAAACACTGCCACTCGTCCCTTACGGATGCCTTCAACCTCCCCCACAGCCTGCTCCAGTTCGTGCGGATAGATATTGCGCCCTCCCCTGATAATGACATCCTTAATGCGCCCGGTAATAAACAGCTCGCCTTCCGCCACATAAGCCAGATCTCCAGATTTCAGCCAGTCTCCATCAAACAGTTGTTCGCTAGCTTGCGTATTGCGGTAATAACCTGAAGTTGATGATGGCCCACGAAATTGCAGATGGCCCTGGAATCTTTCTGGCAATTCCTGTGATGAGGCATCAACAATACGCATTTGATGGCCAGAAAGGGCATGTCCGCAGCCAACAAAACTAAGTGCATGTTCATCATCCGCATCGGCTGCTATGGCGCGACCCGTTAATGAAAATTCGTCGCGCTTGATACGATCAATTCTGGGTTTCTCCTGCAGTGCAGGAAAACTCAGTCCCACAGTACATTCAGCCAGACCGTACACCGGAAACATGCTCTCTGCTCGAAAGCCAAAGGGTGCAAAGCGCTCGCTAAAGCGCCTGATGGTTTCAGGACTGACCGCTTCGGCACCATTCATAGCAATACGCCAGCTCGACAGATCCAGACCTTCAAGTTCATCATCGTCAATGCGATTAATACACAGTTCATAGGCAAAATTGGGCGCCGCCGATAGTGTGCCACCATAACGATGCAGCGCATGTAACCAGCGCGCCGGACGTGCGAGAAAACTCAGCGGCGACATGATCACCAGTTGTGCCGAAAAATAAAGACTACCCAGCCAGGCACCTATCAGTCCCATATCGTGGTACAACGGCAACCAGCTTATAAAAACATCATCGCTAGTCGCTTCAATAGAATGACCATCAACCCGGATATTGGTCAATAGATTTGCATGACTGAGAACGACGCCCTTTGGGTTACCAGTACTGCCTGAGGTGTACTGGATAAAGGCTGTATCGCTGGTCTTGATCGCTGGTCGGCTATAGGCTCCTGCGGGTTTGAGCAACACATCCAGCGTTATTACTTCCTGTAAGGAGTCCACCTGGGCTTTCAACATTGTGGCCAGTGACCGGGCCTCTTGCACAGTAATCAGGAATCGACAGCCTGCATTATCCAGAATAGCGGCCTGACGTCGCATATGGTCTTCAAGCTGTGCAGGACGTGCCGGTGGATAGATAGGAACCGGAATACCGCCCGCATAAAGCACCGAAAAAAAACTGACAAAATAATCGAACCCGGTGGGTAGCATTAGCGCCACCCTGTCGCCCGCCAGCAAGCCTCGCTGCTGCAGGCTGGCAGCGGCCTGTTGCGCCTGCCCCTGCAGATCTGCATAGGTGATGATTTTATCCTCAGCGTCATCCTGGAGCAGGCGAATATGGGGATAATCAGGGTGACGCGCGACATGCCAGTCCAGCATCTCAGGCAGGGTCTGTACCTGCTCAGGAGATTCGTTTATATCTCCTTGCTGTAGCTCGACACGTTGCAGCTGCTCTGGACTCGCATGCTGAGCCGTGAGCAAGGCTCGCAACAGGTCGCGTGTGGTTTCTGCATCGCTAAAGATTTGCTCGGGAAGATGGACCTGAAAGCTTTTTTCCAGTTGAGCAATAAGTTCAACCCGGCCCAGGCTATCAAAACCCAGATCCTGATCCAGCCGACTATCCAGCGAGATACGCTTTGCAGCTGTCAGGCGTGGCTGCAACTTGATAGCTATCTGCTGAACCTCGTTCAGCAGTTTTTCGGTAATATCATCGGCAGTGGCATTAGAGCTTTGATTATTCATCAACAGGGGCCCGTTAAATTCTCATTCATGTTACCAGTAGAGAACCTTTACCACTAGCGCTGGGGGATGTATCTACAGATACGGGGGGATCATATTTCTATCAATGTGCCATCCATGCGAAAAAATGAGAGTATGAAAATCAGCAGAGAGATTTCCAGAAGTTACTGTCCAGTGATGGTACAGGCCCTGTCTGGAATTAGACAGGGCCCTGTAGCCCAATTGTTTCAGCTTATCTTTTCCAGATCGCTGATGACAGCCTGTAACTTTTGCCTGGCTTCAGCAGCTACCTGATTCATAACTTCATTATCAGCAAGCGCTAACACGGTAACAGGATCCATAAAATCAAATACCGTAGTTGCACCCTCTTCTCTGGCAACGATTGTGCAGGGTAATAAGGCACCAGCCTGAGGTACTGCATCAATCATGGTTTTTGCCATCTTCGGATTACAGGCTCCCAGAATGCGGTAAGCGGACATATCCTGATCCAGTTTATTCTTAACGATACCGGCAACATTGACATCACTAACAATCCCAAGATGATGATTCATCAGGGTAGCTTTAAGGGTTTCAATCGCATCGTCTATAGGCTGTTGAAGTTGAGTTGAAAATGCATAATTCGTCATGACTGATATCCATAAATTAAATTTAAGAAGCAGGATTATAGACGTTTATATCAGCCCTAAAAAATAACCAACATCATCTTATTGCTCGAAAATTAGAAAAGCGCCTTTAAGAAATTTTTCCATTCCAAGGGCTTTTTAGAGTACTCGCCATGAGGTAACAGAAACCACTTATCATTGACTTCTGCCAGTAAGGTAGGAAAGCCATTCACCTGAAACTTGTTCATCAACTTTCTGGTATCTTGAATTACAGTAGCGACTTTGGACTCATATTGAGACATTTTCTGTTCCCAGACTGTTTCTTCAAGCCCTTGCTGTAGCGCAAGCCCTTTTAACGTATCCATCACCTCGACCTGCATCCCCTGCTGGTAATGCGCCTCCTGAATCGCCTTTAACATTGTGAAGGCATTACCACCCATCTCTTCTGCCACCAGGATGGCACAAGTAGCAAGGTAAGAATCAAATATCAGTTCTTCATTACTGGCTACTCTGGCTTTATAGTCTTCTCCAAAAGGCTCACCAGACTGTGTCTCAATCGCCTTGTCGGCTGTTAAGATATGCTGCCGAAATGATGGGGTAATAACCTGTCGCTGAATCATACCGCCCGGATGGTAAACCAGTTCATAATTCTCAACCTCATTAATCACTTCGATTAATGAGGTGGCGCCGTAGCACCACCCGCACATGGGATCGTAAAAGTAATGAATCTTTACCATTTCATCTCACCTTTATGTACCTTGGCACCGATACCTAAGGCTATGGACAGTCCAGCATCTGGGTAAGTCGATGTCATTTTTTCAATCAGCTCTTTACTGTTACTGCTCGCCTGTTTGGCTGCTTTAAAATCTGTCAGGTAATGTTGTGAGTAACTAATCGTCTCTGTATTAAGTGCGGTACCTGCTTTCATGTGGCCCGGTATAACAACCTCTGGCTGCAACGCCCGCATCTCAGCCAGTTGAGCGGTCCATGCCCGCTGGGATTCAGCTGTTTGAGTGTCTGCCATCCACAGATGAAGATTACCGAAAATAGCAACATTACCTAAAATCGCCTTGTTTTCAGGAATCCACAGATAAGGTCGGTGAGCAAGTTTGCCTTCTGTTCCATGAATCTCCACGCTGTAACCATCCACTGTCAGCTCATGTTTTGAATAAGCTGCAGGAATCACAGGCTTAACTGGAGCATTAGCCCCCATTTTAGGCCCCCAAAAATCCAGCTTGACGGATACATTTTTCTCTATCAGCTTTTTCACCGCAGCTGTGGTAATAATCTGTGCCTCAGGGAACAGTTTATGCAATACCTCAGCACCGAAATAGTAATCAGGATCAGCCTGGCTGATAAAGATAGTTTTTAATTGTTTGCCAGAATCTAAAACTTTCGCCGCAATTCTTAGGGCATCTGCTTTAGTAAATCCAGTATCTACTAGCAGGGCTTCGGTTTCACCGTATACCAGAGTCGAGTTTACGTAGAAGCTGCTAGCATTCGCATTATAAACATCCAGGGTCAAGCCAGACTTTTCGGCAGCAAATGCTGTATTAGCCACAAAAAGAGCCGCAGCAAACAGGCTTAATATTTTCACTATTTTCTCCAGTGAGAGTGTGAGTCAAATACAGAATGAATCATAGGAGATTGTTATGCTCAGAAAAATACTCAATAATAAGCAGCATTGTTTCATAATTCGAGCATATAGATGGATAGATTAACCGCAGCAAAAGTCTTTGTGGATGTCGCATATTCACGCAGTTTTACTGCTACGTCAGAAAGACTGGAAATGTCCAGGCCTATGGTTACGCGCTATATCGAGGCGATGGAAGACTGGTTACAGACCCGATTATTGCATAGAACCACTCGGAAGATATCTCTCACCACAACCGGTGAAAGCTGCCTGAAAGAGGTGGAAGCATGGCTGGAACAGGCACAGTCGCTCACATCATTAACGGCATCTAATGAAGAATTATCGGGCACCATAAGAATCGCAGTCAGTACATCATTTGGCTACTCACAGCTGATACCGGCCCTTAAAGACTTCATGCAGATACACCCTAAGGTGAATGTCGATATTGACCTGCAGGATTCTGTAGCCGATTTGACAGAACAAAGAATTGATTTAGCGATAAGGATTGCCTCCGACCCGGACCCCGCCTTAATCGGTAAACCTATCGCCATCTGCGAGACTGTGATCGTAGCCTCCCCGGACTATTTGCGAAGCAAAGACATCATACACAAGCCTCAGGATTTATCCGAACACGAATGTCTGAGCTATAAAAACTTCGGGCGCCATATATGGCATCTGTCTCAAAAGGATAATTTTGAATCGGTAGATATCAATTGCCGCTTAACGGCAAATGAAACGACCACATTACTACATGCGGCCTTATGTGGAGCGGGCATATCGCTACAACCCACCTATTTAGCCAATAAATATATTCAGGAAAAAAAGCTCAACCAGATATTACCCGACTGGAAGCCGAATGATTTGAAGATATATGCACTCTATTCTTCAAGAAAACATTTACCCCTGACGGTTAGAGCGCTGATTGATTACTTAACAGAATATTTTAAAAATAATCCCTGGTGAAAATATGGAATAACAGGAATCTTTTGCGCGTTGAAATTTAATATCTAGCTACGTCGGTTATTTTAAAATTTGATGACTCATACTGATCTAAAAGCACGAGCCCTTATATGTTTTATTGGATCGCTGTCTTCTGCCATTCTGTTTGGAATCATCTCAGGTCGTCAGCGTATCCATGAGATCAATCATAAATTCTGCATCTTCAATAGACATGGTTTTAAAATCGCTGATACCAATTTCACCGAGAATATTCTTACTAGCAGTATCTGTTGACATTGAGGTTAACAGGTCTGAAATTTTATCTCTTTGCTTCGCCAGTTTTGGTGATACTAGCATTGCATGATGAATCATATGAATCTGGCTACTCACTAGAGGGAACAGTTCATTCTTGACCAGGCCTGATAATTCGTTAAAAGATTCCGCCAGAAAAAAGCCGACATCTGCATTGCCGTTTAAGATATTTCTGGCAACTACGACAAAGCTATCGCAATGTATGAATTCGACGGAATTTTTATCGATATCTGCGGGTTCCAACATGATCATCCCAATCGTATTGACTTCGGGTGTATCGGTTTGTGCAACTTTTATACTATCTGGTAAATCTCGGATATCATCAAAAGTACAAGCTTTACAGGCAATTATCGCTTCATCTGGTTTTGATACAGGTTTCACCACCGGTAAGAAGCCCTTGTCCCTCACCAGTTTTGATACATCGAAGGGGTTTGCATAGATCAGGTCAACCTTGCCCTGATCTATGGCATCATGCTGTTCTTTAAAATCCTGATGAATTTCAAGGTGCACGCCCTCCCCCAGTTGCTTTTGTAACCAGGTATTAAAGAAAAACCAACCTGATATTAATTCAGGTTTAAAGTCAGGGCTGATTGCCAGATTGTATGACATCATTTACTCCAGTATTGATTCGAATTGAGCCATTTCTATTCTTATACCTGCAAGGCATCTAGAAAAGCGTTGGATAAAGAGCCATGCACTCTTCAATTTTTTTCCGCGAAGGTTCACGCCGAACCGAGGTGTAGCCCTGAACCTGTCCATTTCGAATATTTGGAATTGCAGTTGCAAACACCCAGTAAAAACTTCCGTTTTTGCATAAATTTTTGACATATCCCTGCCATTTTTCACCCCGCTGCAAAGTGTCCCATAAATCCTTAAATAGAGCGGGTGGCATATCGGGATGTCTCAATATATGGTGCGGCTGACCGATCAGTTCGGACTTTTCATAACCAGACATTAAAACAAAAGACTTGTTCGCATGGGTAATATGACCTTTTGTATCGGCTCGTGACACAATGAGACATCCTTTGGGAAATGGCGTTTCTTGCTCTGTTACCAGAACCTTACGACTACTACCATCAAAATAATTCATCTGATGCTCTGTATAATCCCCGATAATATCTTGCGGATTCATATCATGCATAACCTGACTGCCCTCTGGTATATAAAAGTTTTACAGATACGGTTTAAACCAGCTTACTGATATTTTCTGCCGCACGTTTTACATCAAAAAATATCAGCCCCAGTTTAGCATTGGGTTTAGCCAAAACTGTCAACACAGCATCTTTTCCCGCCGATGTCATGAGAACGTAACCGGTGGCACCTTTGATTAGTACTTGCTCTAAATTTCCGCGCGCTAGTTCATTAGAGGTTCGATCACCCAGCGATAACATGGCCGCACTCATTGCACCAACCCGGTCTTCATCCAGATTTGCGGGCAGTAGAGAGGCCATCATTAAACCATCAGTTGAAATTACAGCAGTTGCTTCTATGTCTGCTGAAGTACCATTTAATTCATTTAGTATTGAATTGAGCATATCTGAACGCATTTTTATATCTCCAAGTTATTGATATTACATAAGTTATTTATTGACACTGCTATATCTGCAAGCAGCTACACTAGCTACGAATCAACCTCCGTAGCGTTTACACAAAGCCCAAATCAAATTGGTCAAGCTCTGTTGATTCAGGTACGGAAGGCCACTAATAACCAGCACAAAGCGTTGATCACCTACATACATTGGCCAAAATCCAACCTGGCTGCAGCCACCAGCGTCCACCAGAGACCAGGCACTTGTGTTCAACCCCAGATTCTTTTGAATTACATGTCTATGTCTGTCATGCATAGTGGCGATATCAGCACTTAAAGCAGATAATTCTTCAGCAGTTTCGTGAGAAAACCCTTTCGAACAAATATAGAAGCCCTGAGAGTCAGCCAGCAGCGCTTTATTGGTATCGGTTAGATCAGATAATAGTCCTGGTAAAACTTCTTCCAGAACACCTTCAGGGGCGGCAATTGGCTGATCCAGGCCTCCCACCCAGCCCTGGTTCTGAACATGATAAAGTAGCTCGAGAACGTCATCTTCATCCATTTCCTGCCATTGTTTGAGTTTTTCAATCGTTAAGAGGGGGCTGGTTTTCTGGCTTAATAATCTGTGCAGTAAACGGCGCGACGGCGATGGCTCATTATCAGATACACTGTAATAAGCACCGGCAGGTGTCGGGGTTATATAAAGCCCCTGATTCATTTTATAACGGTTCATGATCAGGACTCGAGAATACTGGGGTCAAGCGTGAAAAGAAGTGCTTCGATCAAAAGGGCTACATCCCTACTCTCTCTGGCATCTATCTCTAATATCGGGGCTTTATGTTTAGTCTGATTTAATATTTCACAATAATCTCTAATCGTTGGACTGTTGCTTTTATCCATATAGGTGACTCCAATCACAAGCCTGGTTTGATCAATCAGGTCATCAAAAGCCTCAAGAAAGAATCGAAAATCTTGAATTGGATCGTCCACATCATTCTTAATAAGCAATATCAGTCCGACGCTTCCCTCGGTAAGTATGTCCCACATAAAGTCAAAACGTTGTTGACCGGGTGTTCCATAGAGGTGTAAACGGTTTTCATCACCTAGATTCATAACACCATAGTCCATCGCTACAGTGGTTGTTGTCTTATCTCTGTTTGATATATCAGTGGCGACTTCTTCTGTTGTTAAAGGAGGCGTATCACTGATAGAAGAAATTGCCGTAGATTTGCCAGCACCAACAGGTCCGGTAAAAATTATTTTATAATTTTCCATGCTTTAAGCTCTTTGCATTATTTTGTATAAGCTTTTAGACGTTCAAGAAGGCGTCCGAGAAAAGCTCTTTTATTATTCATTTTTTTCGGCATGGTTTTACTGATTGCTTCTGCTGAATCTTGCTCGACAGACACAATACCAATTGCATTACACGCACTGTAAAAAGCAAACACATATCGCTGAGGAATTTGAAGATTCTTTGCTGTATCCAACAAAGAGCAGGGATATTCAGACCAAAGTGCGGATATTCTCAAAGCGTGGGGGGATAGCAGTAAACGAGATAAGTTTGGCCAATTCTTTAATGATATAGGCAAAGTCAAATTTGTTCCTATTGGAACTCTGCCTCTGGATGACCAGAGAGCCGACTTCCACAATAACTGCTCAAGAGTTATTGATGTTGCCAGCTTTGTATATTTGGTTAAATTACTATCGTCGATAATCGATTTAGTTATAGTCTCATCAGAGATGGGTACCGCACTAAAAGCACGAAGTTTCGAATCTTGAATATCAATTAACACCGTCTGGGTATCGGGTCGTATCACTATCCATCCATCAGGGATCGTTAATAATACAGACTGTGCAGAATTTCTCGCCTTGATCACGGCTTTAGCAATATAACTCTGGAAATAAATCTCAGGGTCATATTGAGCTTTTTCAAGTTGGCTGCTGTCATTGAGGTCTATATCAGGCGCTGATCCTATGTAGCAATGGCCAGCGTGCAATTTGTGAAATGCTGTAGTTTGATGAGGAGTTGTATTTGTAATAGGTACCTTATTAATTTCCTCCTCAGTTGATACTTGGGGTTGTAATACTTCTCCTGAACCTGAAATATTTTGCACTACATTATTTTCATCAGGATTTCTAACCGACCCAGATACCTTTTCTTTCAATATGGATACAGGTTTGTTAGTCAGGGTAATTTTCGTTGGTTTTTTGGCGAGATTATTATCTGATAAGTTGTTGCTCCTGAGCACCTTTTTGCGGGCAGCTTTCAGAGCCGAAATAAGAATTTCAGATTTCAGTGGTTTGCGAATGAGAATTGCATCCTTGATTTCCCTATAATCTACCGATAGAAGAATAAGCGGCTTTTCAGGGTTTCGGGTTTGATGATCTTCCAGACATTGCTGTCCCGTTAAACCATCAAGATCGATAATACTCAAATCAGACGAACCTTCATCCACAATCTCACAATAATCATTGCAAGGTCCATGAAAAAAATACTGTAAAGCATTCCTCATTTTATCGGTTACTCCAAAAACTGAGATTCGGAGTGGATGTTTCTGATCGGTCTGCATCGTTATCTATCACTGGAGGCGAAAAAGTCATCCAGTTCTTGCCAAAGGCGCAATAATGAGTCTTGATTGATTTGTAGCAGTGGATAGATCTTTTGAAAATTTATTTTGTCATGACTGCGACGGTAGATTTCGATTAGATCTGAATGAGTTTTTTGACGCATTGACCCATTTAGCACCTCCGATTCCAACACCGACCTTGCGGCACCTAGCTGTCTATACTCCTCGTGGCTTAGTGATGCTGATAAAGGATCAAGATCTCGCTCTTCTGAAGTCTTAACCTTCTCCACCAGACGGTAGGGACTGACAAATCCACGGGAAAGAATTGAGCGAGGAGTCGCTGGAATCTCCTCATATTCCGACAGTTTCTTATCCAGCAATTCCTGCAGCTGATCAAAATGTTCTTGCTGAAGTAGTGGACGAGCGTAATTCAACATACGTTCCCTAAGTGGTCGTCCGCGGCTTTTCAGGGCAATAAACAAATCAAGTAGTGCTCCATAGGTATCTTCCGAACTTTTTAACCGAATATGATGGAAGATTCGCTGTACATGATTTAAAAGATTCTTGGGGGTGCGAGCTGACCTGCTAGTAAAGAAATAAGCTGCTTCCTTACTCCAGTCACAGGTATCAAGCCATAGCCCCCTATAACCCGGAATACGAAAAGCCGCCTCCACTTTTATTGGTGACAAGTCTAAAGTGCTTACGTTATGTCCACCCCTAGACACTATTAGAGGTTTAAATTGAATGCAGTTATAGCACATAAAATACCTACCTTATGTAAAAGCAACTTCGTTGGTATTGTTTAGTAAAACGTTGTCAATCTGCCAATATTCATTTACAAATTACAGATAAACGAACTACTCTCTATTCCTAGAGAGATAGACAATGTTTTCTGCTAATTCTAATGCCTATCACAAGACTTAATAATCGTTGTTCGCAAAATTCATCGAATGATGTCCTTTGTCAGATTAGATGTCAAGCTAAGGTGATAGCTATTCGCGTTATCACGCGAGTAATTGTATCCAAGCGATGACTATCATGTCGGTGCAACCTGCATTTCGCCTGATCTCTTCATTTAATCCACTGGTTTGATACTTGCATTCCACAGTGGCTCATTTATGTAGTTGAGTTTTTTTAAACGCCTCATATACACAGTTTCCGGTTACTCCAGAACAGCGTTCTGGTTTCTACTATTTAGCTTTTCAGTATACGTGCTTTCGATGTTCCAGAGTTCCCTGGTCTTAACTTTGATGATGCTGTGCCAGAGTAATCAATTTTTATACCGCTATGACACAAATATGGCTATGCTATTACACAAAGGTGGCGCCCCATTGGATAGCTTATACAACGCTTTCAGAGGGGACCTATAAATAAGTTAATGTATAAACACCACTTCTAAAGGATGCAACCACACCTTCATTACCAGATAAAACCGGATCAGTGAACAATATTTTATAATATTTGTAAATATTGTTCTCTGACCCGATATTCTTCTGCATCAAACCGGAAATTTATCCCCGGCATGACTGAATTTAGGAAGGATTTATCAGGAATTACTGTTTTTTTGAGCGGGACTCTGAATGTCTGGTTCCGGCTTGATATGATGGGTTGTTACGTTTATTCTTATACTTAAGGCCTTAGTGATTATGCGCTAATAGCGCATACCGGCCCCGAAGCGGTAGTGACAGTGTTGGCAAAAATCAACGCCAAGCTCGGCCTCATCAGTTCCGACGTCAAGCGGGCGGCGGAAGGTATCGAGAAACTGATCTGACAACAGGTGCAATCATGAACGAAAATGCTTTTTTCCTAAGGCGGATGAACGATCACATCCAGTATTTGGGAAGAATAAAGGCGACCCTGGCCGATAATGGTGATTTTACAGGCACTGACCATCACAGCTGCAAGCTGGGCCAGTGGCTAGACACTGAGGCTCGGGAACAGGTTGCCTCATTTGATAATGACATAAGTGCGGTTTTGGACTCCCTGCTGCCACCTCATGAACAGTTTCATCAAGCGAGCCATCGTGCCATACAATGCAAAGCTGATGGCGACAATCAGGGGATGGAGGCGGCGATGACCGAGATGCTCAAACTCTCGGTGACACTGGTAGACACGCTAATGAAGCTCGATTTGTTGGGCCAGAAAAAGTGAGTGGTTTATATTATTTTTGAGCTGACAGAGTCGATGACTGGCTCGAATCCTGCCAAAGATCGAGCTCTGGTAGCGAGTCTGAAGCTCGCAGACTTACCACTCAAGCACTTTTAGTGTCTCTGTTGTGTCTAGCTGAGAATAATTGTGAGACACAAACATCAGATCATTGCGATTGCCCCGGAAAGCTAACACGAAATTCCACGTCAGGCCTATATTCACCACATCCACTCTGCCTTCTATTGGAATTTAGTGTCTTCGATCTATCACTGCGTGTTTATAAAAACCCCATGCATTATGCTCACCAGGTTTTACTCTACTGATTATTGAATACTTAATCCTGAAACAGGTTTTGGGAGAATACCTGAAACAGGTTTTTGATCAATAACCAAGGGTGTTTTTGATAATTTAAAATCATCAACAAGCCATTCCGTGTTCTCTTCAAAGGCTGCATTCACCCACCCAAGAATATAGCCTGACTTAAATCCATTAGGACCACTTTCTGGAATTTTCAATGGGGCTTCTGCTGTATCATGGATAGTAGTATAATCGGTTTCCCCCTCCCAGCGCCTGAATGTCTGTATAACTCCATCACTACTTCCTGCAGTAGTTTCTGCCTTTATGTGTAAAACAACTTCCATCCATCGCCCCGCATCCCCAGTTGTAATAAATGGTTTATATTGCTGAAACTGTGTGCTAGCTGTGAAATCTCCAAGACTATAAGTAAAACCTAACGTAGCATCTGAAGTTCCTGATCTCCACATAGATAGCCATACAGTCGATCCATCTCCCATCTGACTGTACCCATCCATCCAAAGAGCAAATAGTTTATTAGGGTTACCTACAGGACCAAAAGCAAAATTAGTTGGCACACGGAGCCAAAAACCAATCCAAATATCTGGATATGCTACTCCAAAATCAAATCGTTGCTCAGACAAGGAAGCCCCGGCAGCATATCTAAATCGAAGACTGTATTCTCCTGTATGTGGCGTCCAATCAAGGCCTGGAAAGGAGGCTGCATTAGGTTTAGTTCGTGGCACGCCATTCACACCAGCGACTTCCTCTGAAGAGGATACAATCGAAGTCCAGGCATTATCAGTCCACTTAAAACCATCAGCATTTGTGGACGAATAATCACCTGTTTCAAAAGAGTCCTTAAAAATTTCCGCCGATTCTGTGCTATAAGAAATTGGAATTAATACGCCCAAAAGGATCGAAACAATAACTCTATTAATAATCATGTGAATATGTACCATTTATATTATATCTTTCATAAATATGGATCATTAAATACTCCATAAATTTGTGATACAAAAGAACTTATTTTTATTTATCAAACTTAGAATTACTCTACTTTGAAATCAATTATTTTTTTAGCTACTTTAGAAGTTCCTGGCGTTTCTAAGGTGTCGGAAATTGACCAATTATCTACAAGCCACTCAGTTTTAGCATCATAACATACGGAAAGTCGGAGACGTAAATACGGACACCTGCGTAAACGCGGACATATATGGAGCCTCCCTACTGTCAAGACAAACGAGTCCTTAAACTCAAATAATTGAGCTTTTATGATTCTGTTGATGCCATGTTTTAAATTAACAACGATTTAGGAAAAAAATGTGCTGACATATATTCGTGCTCGCGTTTGAAAGCTTTGTAGCTTCCGGCCCCTGATGAAATCAGCATCAACTCGCCAATAACATTCAAGCGGTATTTAATACCATGTCCGAACCTGGCTTTGAGTTGGGGGGTAAACCTTTGTGTCATCAATTTTCGACATCTTCACAGAAATGTTTTGAGTTTTTTTTATTAAATAACTTTCTTATTATTAGCGATTTCCACGGGTATTAAATATCGCATTAAAAGTTGACGCCTATTCTTTGGACGATCTGATTGAACCATCGGCTCAATTTATCATGCCGATTTCTGGCCCATCGCATGGCTGCCCTGGCCCGTGGATTAATTGCTTTCTCAGGTAACGATTTTCTCGCTTGGTTATACTCCCATCTCTTGATTTTTCTCCACTTGAATACAGGGAAGGAGTGATACCTAACCAAACTGAAAACCTTTTCGAACTATCAAATGCCTGGCCTTTGTCAATCTGTGCAACGATGGCTGATGAGTTGATAAATCCGATTCCGGGTAATGAGCTCACGATCTTGCAGTTCTGGTTTTCATTAGTGTATTGCTTTAGCTGCTCATTGATCTGCTCTATACGTTCAGATAATTGGTTAAACTCTTCAAGCATAGAGAGTAATAGCCTAGGGAAATTGAGTGTATAGAAAAAACTTGACGCTTTTTGACTGGACTCAGCTATTACCACCTGTTTAGTAATTACGAAGATACTAACTCAAACTCCCCATTAGTATCTAAGCTATAACGTTGAAAATCTTCGGCAAGGAACAACTCTCCTGAAAACACCTGGAGCGCCTCATTTCGAAGATCCTCCATAGATGGCGAAGCATTTAGTCCAGATTGATAGCGAGGACTAAAGTGAGTGAGAACCAGATTGGGAATAGAATTCTCCTGTGCAAATTGAGCCACAAGTTTCGCATAACTATGACCTACATTACCCGCTTTCAAAGCCATATCTTCTGTATACGTTGCCTCATGAATAAGCACGTTGCAATCTATGCACTCCTCACGCAAGAAACCCGGCTGATCATTATCTCCACACACAACGATTTTTCGAGTTTCTTTTTTATAAGTTACAAAATCGGAACTCAGCAGTAGATTTCCATCATACTCAACATTAGCTCCTGATTTTAATTCCCCCCACAGCGGGCCTTGCGGTACCCCCAATGACTTTAACCTGTCAGTATCAAGATTGGCCTTAATATTTCGATCCGTAAAGCTATAGGAAAAAGAAGGTACTCTGTGCGAAAGTTTAGTAATTGAAATTTCAAACTGTCCGAATTCCAGTTTATACAACGATTCAGACGAAATAAAATTCAATTCAAACGGTAAATACAACTCAGTATTCACTTGCGTGGCATGCAACCACTCCTCAATACCTTTAGGTGCGATTATTGTCAAAGGACTCTTTCTACCATTCATTCCTGCGCTCGCGAGAAGACCTGGCAGTCCGTAACAATGATCTCCATGTACATGAGTGATAAATATAGCCCGCAGAGAACTCATAGATAATTTTGTGTGTAATATCTGATGTTGAGTTCCTTCGCCACAGTCTACCAAATACCAATCACTGCCCTTGCTCTCGATAACTGAAATTGCAGTAACATTTCTATTCTTAGTAGGGGTGCCGGAAGAAGTACCCAAAAAAAACACTTCCATTTCTATTCAGCCATATCTGATTTATTTGAACCTGACACCCTACTCACCCGCAGATACTGTGTAGAGGGTTTCGCATGGGAATGGGTCATAGCAACATGCAGAGGCTTGTCGAGTCTGTATATCGTTGCTCGATAAATATTGCTCATACGATACTTTTTTCTGCCTTGCAAATATTTAGGGTAAGTTAAAAAATGGAGAATCTTTTTAGACATCAGCCATAATTAGAAACTTGACACTACTATAGATCAACGGTAACGTAAAATCCATTGACCCAACGCAAGGAGCGCCGTATGCCTAAAGCCAGGAAAACTCAAGTCTCTATTGAAGCCACCCCTTACTACCATTGTATTTCCCGCTGTGTACCCAAAGCGTTTCGCGGGGCAGGCTCTTCGACGTACCTTTCTCTGCTGCAAAGATAATCAGACTGGACATGATTACGAACATCGAAGGCAATGGATTTAGGAAGGAAGTTAAGTCACTGGTCGATTTTATAAATGCCTTCCCTTGCATTTACCCTTCGGGCCAGCTTCATCATTCAGCTGATCAAAATGGTTCCAGACCATTTTGTGGGAAGAGCGTTACACGTCTCAAGCACTAGACATCGAATCACACCTCTGTTAAGAAAGGCATCAAACACCAATCCAGGACCAGTCCAGTTAACCCCGAAGAAATACGTGCCCAACCCAGTGAGTTACCACCATTCGCAGGCTATCCTCGTAACAAGATGCCAAAAGGTCTACCCTTTCGCTCCACCGATTACCTTGAGCTGGTGGAATGGACAGGACGTATTCTTATAGATGATAAAAAGGGATACATTCCTGACCATCTGACAGACATTCTGACCCGACTTAATATTGATCCCAGACACTGGGTTTACCTGACAAAGGATTTCGAAAGCCCATTTAAATCACTGGTGGGTAGCGCATATAAAATCAGACAAGCCTGTGAGCAAATGGGGAAAAACTGGGCTTACGGTATTAAGCGCTGTGCTGAAGTTTTTCCTGACACATAACCCCCCTCCTCTGATAATTCTTTCAAACACAAACCTGATATCACAGGTTGCAGGATCATTTTGTCCTTTTGAACCCAGCCGAAGAAAAAATATTCATTAAGGTTAAACAAATTCCTATTTTTGACTTAATACCCCATTCACTTAGCTGAAGCCATAGCTGAATAGCTGAAATTAAATTTCATTTCCAATTCCCGGGTGTCTATGAAGATCATCTGTTGGTTTCAGCATGAACCCAAGTGCTAATTTCTTTTGCTGAATTTAATGCTTCTGCAATATCCATTTTACGCTCTAACGCTAACCATCACCGGTTGTTAAGGAGCGGCAGCGGAATAGCAATCCGGCGCATGGTTTTCTTAACACTTTTATTTGATGTTTTTTTCTGCAAAACCAAGCTCTTCACCATACTGATTAATTTCATCCATAAGTCTGTCCATTATTGTACGGACTACAACTTTTGGATTAGCGTCATTTTCTTCAACTTCTTCATCTACGATTTGCTTTACAATGTCGGATAGAAATACTCCCCATACTTCGGTTGGCCACTGTCCAAATTTAAATGAAAAGTGCACTCCATTGTCTGCAACCCAAGCCCTAAGCACTTCTTTAGAATTTATATCTTTGATGGCTGCTTCTGGAGTAGGTAGAGAGTTTTGTTCTACTGACATTATTTAATCCTTCTGAGTGTTAACGGTTTGCTAAGGGGCGCGCAGCGAAGCGGAGTCCCAGTGAGCGATAGCGAACGAACTTTAGCAATTTGTTAGGTTGCTTACCCTCCCTGAATATAGCTCTGTCTTTAAACTTCGCTTTCATCTAACCCCGAGGGGAGAATAACCAAGCATTTCTCCCGGACAATGACATCTACTCGCATTCCTACCTTGAAACCAGCGCGCTCCAACCAGCAACCAGACAGGGGTAGAAGCGCTTTAGGTTTGGTGCAAAATGACCGCACAACCTTAAGATTACGTGTTTTCTTTTCCATATTCAGGCCGAATTTCATCTCAACCAGAAGTTTAGCTTCGTTAACACCGAAGTTCAACTTCAATATGATGTGATTTTTGGGCTAAATCACATGAACCAACTCAAAATGCGCTTCGGGAAGCGCCTACAAAAGTTGAGAACTGAATACTGTATCACTCAAGAGCAGCTCGCAAATGCCGTTGAATTGACTGTTGAGTCCATCAGCAATATTGAACGTGGTGTCTATGGCCCAAAATTCGACAATCTTGAAAAGATTGCTGCTGCTTTACAAATATCAGTTAAAGAACTATTCGAGTTCGACAACGAAACCTAACGCCCGAAATCACAGGGAAATTTAAGCTACGTAACGCAGTGGAGTAGCTTAAATTTTTCCATGTGAATTTACCTTGTTATAGCGCGACTAGATAAAAAGTACAATACTGCCGGAGCCCAGACAAACACCCCAGTCTTGTATAAAGGAGAATGACCAAAAAGGGTCATAGACAAACCGATATTGAACTCTAATTCATTAGGCCCCGAAATAATATAGTGAGAATACTGCTCAAATACTATTAGCAAGCACCAATAAAATAAAAGTGACGTACTATATGCCAGAAGATATCCCACTCTAGGTGGTTTTCCAAATAACAAAAATAGGCCGAATACCAAAAGTACAATAATAAATATGTAATTGAAGTACTGCGTTATATCAGTTACATCGTGACT
>JBNKPX010000040.1:0-28830 GCA_050295575.1 Gammaproteobacteria bacterium
GCGCAGGCACTGTTGTCGAGAAGGTAGAGATCCCAGCGCTGCTTACAGTTACCACTGCTGTTCGGACAATCGGCATTCGCCCCATCCTCAGAGAAACTCTGGAGGGTAAGACCGCTCGGGATGGTGACATTATTCGCCGTCAAACGGTAAGGAGCGTCGCTGATGGTCACGAGCTCTACATAGATGGGATTGCTGACGTCGGTGGGAACAATCTGCTGTGTGATCGCCGCTGTCGCTGTAAACGAGTCATAGCCAACCTCCGTCCCCGCACAGTAGTTCTCAGAATCTAGCGTTGCAGTAACCGCGAAATCCGTAAACTCAGGGTCGATGGTGCCGCAGTCACCTCCTGCAGCACACCCCACAGTGAAAGCAAAGTCATAGTTGCCGTCAACTTCACACGCACCATCATCCGTGAAATAGAGGTCCCAGCGTTGCTTGCAGCCGCTGCTGCCGTTGGGGCAATCACGCCCGTCAACGTTCTCGCTCACCGTGACGCTTTTGAATCCCGCCGGGATGGTTACCATCGGATTCTCGAGGAGAATCGGGTAGTCGGCCACGGTAACTAGCTCGACGTGAATCGGATCGGTGATGGTAGTGGGGACAATCTGCTGCGTGATTGCCGCATTCACTTCGCTCGACACATAGCCAGATAAACCTGCAATGGATTTAATTAGCTCGGTCTCCGCTGTGTCTGCGTCAACAAGTGTGACCGCTGTCAGGCCCGCTGCGCTATATGCTGCGTCGATATACGCCTGTACGTTTGTATCAAAATCGACTTGTGTAAGCGTTATGCCGCCTTCGTTAAGCGTACCCATGAGATCATACAGTATACCGCTTTGTGCTATGGAGATTCCGTTTGTTGGGTCACCGTCACTATCAAGCGTTTGTAATAGTTGTGCAATATTTATTGCCTGTGTGTCCTCACCAGAGATATCGTATGGGGTAACAACATCTGCTGCTGCAGCACTACCAATAACAAAACCATTGATGCTGAAGGTTACAGTATCGCCAACGTTACAGCTGTACTCTCCATTATTGTTCGTCACACCACTACTAGCTGTTGAACAGCTGTAAGCTAATCCGCCGACAGGAGCATCAACAAACTGGCCAGAAACAGTATCTGCAGTAGCCTCTTCAGTTCCACTTCCACCTCCACTCCCGCTACACCCACTAATAATCATACTGACCACTAATATTGGGAGATAAATGGCGAACTTCAGGTAGTGCTTGATTGAGCTCTCTTTCATTAGGCTATTCTCTATAATGCTGGACAAACGAGTGAATATACCCAGCCAGAGGGCAGTTGTGACCCTACTATTTAGTTGAAAGCTGACTGTGGAGATAACCTGGCAGATCGATCAGCAAGGATAGCGAGATGCAGGCTACGACTCTGTGACCGGTAGCGCTTCTAACCACAGGCTAGCCAGTTCGGCCCGCGAATTGACGCCGAAGTTACGGTAGATGTCCACGATATAGCCGTGGGCTGTCCCCCGCGAGACGCCAATGGTTTGCGCGATATCCTTTTCGGTCATACTCGAAAAGAGCAATGGGATGATTTCACGCTGTTTGGGTGAACAGGGTCGCTCGTGCCGGGCTAGCAGGCCACGCTCAAGAAATAACCAGTAGTGCAACCGGGGGAATTCGAGCAGACAATCCATCAGCTGTATTTCATCCTCCTGGCTGAAAGGGGTGGCATCCACGGCCCTGTCGACGATGAGGTAGCTTTCCGCTTCGGCATCGAGATGGTAAACCCCTAACATGCGATCGCCAACATTCTGCTCTTGCAGCGCTTCGCGCTTCCAGTGTTGCAGCCACTCCTCATCATTATCCTGGATAACATCAGAATAGCGGTGGGTGCGGGTTTTCCCGGTATGTTTGAGGGCGTATCGGGTTACAGGGCCGATTCCCCTGGCCCTTGCCTGTTGATAATAGGCCTCACACAGAGCTCTGTTGCAGCTGATATTGCCAGCCGGAGTGATGTAATCCATCACCTTCCAGTCGTCAAGCAAGTCTGCCTTCCAGACCTCATCTACATACTTGCCCCGGTAAGCGATGAGCAGCCCTACCATATTGGCATGTAGACGTTGACGCAGGTAGTCAAAGAAGTGCTGCAGCATGGTCCCCATATCCAGTGCTGAGCTGGCATGGATTTGCTGATGTAGTCGGCTGAGAGTTACGGGTTGTTGTACTACATTCATATCTTTTTGGACGAAGTTGTTTTGAAGAAAATCTTTGGGATGCCCACTTTTTACCCTTTTTCACACTTAACGCTAGTATAGATCAGGGGCACGTAAAACCTATCAATTCAATACAAAGAGTGCATCGCGCCTAAAGCAAGGATGACTCGACTTTCACTCGAAGCTAGCCCCGGTTTATATTAGCAATAAGTTTATAGAATCAAAGAGCTACCCGAGTCCAACCCGTTATATGCGATCACCAGGATTAAAGTTCTCGTAAGCTATTTGCCTAGCAGACTTTTTAACTTGTCTTCTGCCTTTTGCTTTTGTGCTTGTTTTGCTTCATCGACCTGGCCTTTCAGTTTGGCTTTTTCTTCGTCAACTTTAGCCTGTGCCCTGGCTTTAAGTTTTGCAACCTCTTTGTCGATAACCTTGTGCTTGACTTCCTTAAGGGCATGGTCAGTCAGACGTTGTATTATTTCCCGCGCCAGTTCATCACCGGTAGCACCCTGACTACCACCCAGATTAGCCATATCCAGACGGGGAAGCTTGAGATTTAACTCCTTGTTTTCCAGTGCTGCTATGCGGGCCTGGATACTGCCATCAGCAAAGGTCACTCGGCGTATAATTAAACGTGGACCGGACGAGCTGCTGTTATCAGTAGAGCCTGATTGTTTAGACTTTGATGATGAAGATGTACCCGACATAAGGCGATTTTTCAATTCATTCAGATTAGTCTTGTTGTCGTCATTGATTTCAACAAATACCTGAGGTGCGAGCACAGTGATTTCATTGATGACATAAGGCTCTTCCTGCAAGGATTTCAAGTCGATTCCTGCACGTATTTCACCCATCGAAAATACATTTGGAAAATCAAAGCCTTTGGGATTAGCGATCGACAAACCAGAAAACCCGGCTGCGCCATTGGTAAGATCAATTTTCACCTGATCAACCCCTACAGCTGTTTGTGTAGCTTCACTGCCATGGGTTTCAATGGCTGTTTTAACCAGGCTATCCATGTTGGTAAAAACATAGTAAACGCCTGCAGAAATACCAATTATGGCAAGCAGGATGATGCTAAGGATAATTTTTTTCATCTGAATGGAATCACCGATTGTTGTGTTTGATGAGTTAAACCTGAATCCGTGGTTTCAGGCTAAAGTTCTGATCCTAATTTTACGCGATGTCATGCTTCAAACAAGTTAGTTGAGAAGATATGTAGACAGAGTTTGAAAACTCTTTAGATTAAAGCAGAGAGACAAGCGATTTGCATTCCCTGCTTCAACTGGTTACCTCAAACAAACCTGTATAAAAAAATGATTTGCTCATGGTATAGCCTCCTTCCTTAGAGTTTGCATTTTCCCTGTCAAATTGTCCCTGTAAATGTTAAATCATAAGCTTAAATGAGCAATAAACTTATAGAATCAGAGAGTTACCTGGATCTGACCCACTTTTGTAGCCAGCTGTAAATGTTAGGGTCTATAACGCGCTGACTGGGGCCTGCTTCCTCTAGCAGGCCCCTTGAAGTTAACCCTGTACTGTACTTACTCAAGATAGGCAATCGACTCATGGTATGTTCGGCATACACGGGCATTTTCAACCGAGCCAACTGTATTCAACGCATTTTTGTTTAACAAAAACTATTGTATTCCATAGTCTGCGAGAATTTTTTTGTAAGTACCATCTGCCTTTATAGCTGCTAAGCCCTTATTAAAAGCATCAATAATTTTTTGTCCCCGTGCATTTGCCTTTCCAGATGCGATATGCAGGTTGTTGACAGATAACGCGTTCGCGGTAAAGTCAATCGCACCCAAATCCATTCCCGCCCGCTTGAGTACAGACTTGGCCACAATTTCATCATCCAGAGTCAGGTCGATCCGATTACTCAGTAGTTTTTTAATATTGGCTTCAATACTACCTGTTTCCGGCCGAGAGAAGTTGGGCGCATTTGAAAATTCATCGCCATAGCCGTAGCCTGCAACTATGCCTACTTTTTTCCCGCTGAGGCTATCCAAACCATTGAACTCGAAGTTATCACCTTTTCTCTTAATAAATTTGATACTGTTCTGTGCATAATAATCACTGTAGATCAAATAACCAGCGCGCTCGTCGGTATACCAGGCTCCCGGCAGTATATCCACATTACCATTTTTAACTTCATTTAAAGCCCGGTTCCAGGGCATGATTTTGAAATCGACCGTATACCCCTCCTTTTCCATGGCTGCTTTGATTAATGCGATGGATAGACCCGAATCAGCCCCCTTTTGAATAAAAGGGGGCCAGGGATCCTGAGCTGCGGTAACAGTTTCTGCCTGCACCGAAAAGGAAAGAAATAAACTTAAAACTAGAGCGTTTACGATTTTCATATAATTACCTCTCTGTAGTAATTTTTACTTTTGAGTTTTAAAAGCCCTGAAAGCATCAACCAAACTTACCAGAGCACGAAACAACGGAACATTGTTGAATTAATATAAATAACTGCCCAGTCACCGAAAATACCGTCGTATTCTTTTAGCTCCTGCTACGCTGACGAAATCATGTAGATTGAATGCTGTTAACAGTGATTTGAACACTTTCTATCTCGAAACCCTGCACTCCATACGTCATCATTACGTTTTGAATTTCGATAATCTGCCAATAACTTCTCCTGCAAGATGGCTGACATCCTCAGCACGACCCGCAGTCTCAGTAGCGTTCTGGGATAAAGAGTTAGCAACATCGGATACTTCCACAATATTCTGGTTAATTTCAGTGATAACTCGAGTCTGCTCTTCGGCTGCGGTAGAGATGCTGAGGTTCTTCTCTGTCAAAGCCTGGATTGCGATATTAATTTCCTCTATCGCATCGCCAGCTTTGCTCACTCTTTCCACACCTACCTGAGTACGTTCAGCCAGTGAGGCCACACCTTTTTCAACGGCATCGCTAACGCTCTGCAAGGTCTCAATGCTACTTTGAATCTCATCCGTAGATTGGCTGGTTTTTACCGCCAAATTGCGCACTTCGTCCGCCACGACCGCAAATCCACGCCCTGCTTCTCCCGCTCTTGCGGCTTCAATCGCTGCATTTAAGGCTAGCAGGTTGGTTTGTTCGGAAATCGTTTTAATGACCTCCAGCACCTGGCTTATGTTCTTTCCTTCTGAAATCAGTTGAGATGCCTGGCTGGTTACTGTGCCAATTTCTTTCGCAAGAGAATCAATATCGCGAACAACAGTACCAACGATCGACTTGCCCTGAGCACTTTTTTCCATGGCTATTCCAGCATCATTCGAGGCCTCGGTCGCGCCATTGGAGACCCCTGAAATAGATGCGGTCATCTCGGTAGTGGCTGTCGCCATCATCTGAATCTGGGATTGTTGTCCAACTAGATGTTTCGAGGTTTCTATAGCCTTCTCGCGACTTTCGTCAGATTTATTCTGCAGTTCCAACGCAGCTGTACTAATGCTGGAAACAATATCCTTGAGTGAATTTATAAAGGTGTTGACGCCGTTTGTTAAACGGTCCAATTCCTTTCCGGGCGGTAAATCCAGCTGCTGGGTAAGATCACCTTCACCCGTGGCAATTTCCTGTATCGCATCAGAAATTACCTTAATGGGCCTGAGCATTGTTCGATTTAACACCACAAGTATCAGCAGGGTAATGCTGGCATCCAGAACTAAAATCATCACCACTTGTTGCATCAAAAGAGTATGCAATCGGGGCTTGATGATATTCATGTTGGCGTACACGGTCACCACCCCAACAGCGTTTTTCTCTCCATATTCGATATAGACTAGCTCTGCTTCAGAAGTATTTGTGGTTGTTTCCGGCTCTGAGTCGATTTCGATAAAAACCGTTTTACCATTTTCATCGACACCTTCCTTACCAAACCAGGCCATAGTCTTCCCATCGGATCCAGTCACCTGGATAGCGGCTATCACATTCGCAGTCAATTCTGATTTAATGTTGGCTTGTAGAGAGTCTGCGTTGAAATTCCACATTGGACCCGGCAGACTTAATTGCATACGTCCAAGCGCGGCGTTTACTGAATCATTGAGATCATTGATTAAGCCGTCCCTGAAGCTTGAGTAGTTAAAATAACCAAAAACTATCAGAATTAAAGTAACAACCAGGATAATTTGAGCGATAAACTGAAACTTGATGCTTCTGAACATAACCTTCCTCAGCGCGAGTGGGCCCGGATAATCCGGATTTCGATTAAAATTATTTTTAGATCGAGCAGGCAATTCACTATTACTCATATAGAATAGTATAAAAATAAGATTTAGCGCGCAGGAAGCTCTGATTAATTCAGAGCTTCCTGCGGCACAGGGATGTGCCGCCACAATCAATGACTATAAACCATTGATTTTGTTAAAAATATCGAAAATCACCGTTTTCATTTTTCGTGCTTTGATAATTCATGGATGAATTCTTCAGAGCTTCTCTAATGAACTGTGAAAACAGATAATCACTCGACAACCATTCCTGCCTTGATCGAATTCAGTACGATATATTGGCTCAGTTCCATCAGGTAACTATCTTCATCAACCATAATGGATTTATAACGTCGTCAGAAAACAGATATCCTGTTTTCTGACGACGACGATTATTGGCCTGAGTATAAATCCAATTGAACTGCTAGACGACAGATGAAAACACTTCTAGAAAAGCCTGGTGATCTTCATAGAAATCTTCACGAAGATCTCCTCTGGAAGTGTGATGGTAAAGACTTCAAGGAATTCCAGGCCCCTACACCCTACGTATGCGTTCCTTCATAAATTGTTCGGCAATATCGCTAACCGGTGTATCGGGGTTATATCACTGCATCAACTTGATGTATCATATCAAAAGGACAACTGCTGCCAGCACAGGATAAGGGGTCGCGGTCAATTTACAATTGCTCATAGCTAATACTCAGCTAAGGGAATCCTTCACGCATGGCAGCAAGGTTTTCCAAATGCTACGTGCAGCGGTAATCGTCTAGTAATCCTGCGCCTGCCGGCAGGTAGGCCGATATCCGCTTGCCCCTGGCTGCGTTATCAGTAGTTGTCGGAGAATGACTACAGTAGCATGCTGATATCTTGTCTGGAACAAGCGGATAACGGCTGAACGCTACATACTTAATTGCCGGGTTAGTAGGTACTGGCATTGTAAATTTGAATTAACCCTTCTCGACATTAGAGCACTCTGCTACAGTATAATTTGTTTTGTTGAGCCGTTGACCAATGTACCTGCTACACTTATTGAATTACTATGAACTAGTGATGGCTAAACAGAAGTGACAGGCAAACCCATCAGAGTATTATCGATGAAACTTTGGCCGCAATGGTTTTTACGAAGACTCCGCTTTAAAATGGTGGCGGCCGCGCTGTGCGGGGTTATTATGGTGAGTCTGGTGGGCTGGATTGGTCTTTCCTACACCAATCATGTTGCCTTTATCATCACCCGCACAACCGACACACACATCCCACTACTTGCCAACGCAGTGAGCGCATCAAACGCCATGCGCAGGCTCACCCGGGCGGCTCGAGGTATTCTTAAGGCCTGCGATCTTGCCGATGGCTCGCATCGTCCCTGGTTCGATAGTGCAATCGAAAAAGAATTCGTCGCTATTGATACCCTTGCAGATTTTCTACTGCAAATCAATTCGCTTGATTTAGCAAAGAAGGTTCACTCTGCCAAAGAGGAGCTGCAGTTGACCATCAAAAATCTTTCTAACCTGTGTGATACCCGCGAAACACTGCAAAACGAATTCGAAACTCGCCGCCTTCAGGCCATTGCTTTGGTAGCCAGGATAGATCGACAGATAAAGTCGATGAACAGGAGCGAGAAAATAGCCCTGTCATCCAGCCCATCGGTCTCTGGTACCGAGGTGGCTACGACTCAAAACGGGGATGAACAGAACAATCACAGCTTGAAATCCGCCCTGCACCTCGCCCACCTAAGTGCTTACCTCGCACAGCAACGGCTGAACCTGGAGCATGCTCATTCTAACCAGATACTCAAAGGGACCAGTACCCAGGCAGATCAAAGTAGTGTTCTCGCTGATATGAACAACGAAATCAATGCCCTGATAGCCGAGTCCGGCCATATTGATCAACCTGATACCCGCACGTCAAAGCTCAAAGCATCGCTCTTGAGGCTAACCGATAATCTTTCCGGACCAGGAAGCCTGCATGATATCTGGCGCAGGGTACGCCTGTTCGATTCTGGCACCGCCGCTCAGAAAATGATGGTCAGCCGTGCCGAAATTTCCATGGCAGCCGTGCTACAGGGATTAGAAGACGATGCACGAGTGCAATATGAACAGGCAACGGAAACCATCCATGCCCGGATTGTGCAATCCCGTTGGGTCATTGGACTGGTTTCTACCACTACCTCGATTATGTTACTCATCCTGGGCTTACTTATTGCCTCGCGCCTGACCCGACCTATGGAGCGACTAACCACACATGTCGAGCACCTGCGCTTGACGGATGACCTTTCTAAAACTACACCGACTAATTTGCTCTCACGAGTTGACGAAATCGGCGCTCTGGCACAGTCTTTCAACCAGTTGATTCGGGAACTTGCCAATGCCCGCCTGCGTTTGTTCAAGGAATCACAGGAGAATATCCGTACTCAGTATGACCGACTAACCGCCGCCATAGAGAGTATTCCACAAGGCCTGTCTCTGACAGACTCAGATGGACGATTGTTGATGTGTAACAGCCAGTTTCTCGAGTTATACGATCTCGCTCCGCATCAGGTTCGCGAAGGTATGCCATTACGGGAATTGCTGGAATTGTTACTCCATCAGGGAGCCAGCTGGTTAAACCAACCTGGTAATGCCTCTTTGATAAACCTTGATGACCAATCCAGCGCCCCACAGATGCTGGATTTTCGCAACAATAAAACCATTGTCGTCAGGGTTGCGGATACTCCTGAGGGTGGATTGGTATCGCTTCACGAAGACATTACAGAACGTCGCAGGCAGGAAGAGCAAATCACCCATCTGGCACACCACGATACCTTGACCGGGCTGATGAATCGCACCCTGTTCCACGAACAACTACATACTTCCCTGAATGATCTACAGCAGGGACAAGAGCTGGCTCTGCTATGCCTGGGTCTGGACGATTTCAAGTCGGTAAACGATTCATTGGGTCACCCCATTGGGGACCGGTTACTGATTCTGGTCAGTGAACGCCTGCGACACTGCCTGCAGGATACCGATCAGGTTGCGCGCCTTGGTGGCGATGAATTCAGTATTCTGAGAACCAACGACGCCTCGTTGAAACCATTAACACAATTAGCAATAAACGTGATCGAGCAACTCAGCCAGCCTTACATCATCGACAATCAAACCATCGTTATCGGTGTGTCGATTGGCATCGCCATCTCCCCCAGAGACGGCACAGATGCAGATATTCTGCTGAAACGGGCCGACATCGCGCTATTTCATGCCAAGAAAGAAGATGGACGTAATTCTTACCGCTATTTCGAATCAGAGATGGATATCAATATCCAGGCCCGGCGCACTCTAGAGCTGGATCTGCGCGAGGCGATCGAAAATGAGGAGCTAGAGGTTTTCTACCAGCCACAAATCGGATTTGAAAGCCAGGCAATAGAAGGATTCGAAGCCCTGTTGCGCTGGAAGCACAGGGAAAGAGGTTACGTCTCACCCGCAGAGTTTATTCCCCTGGCCGAAGAGATCGGCCTGATTAACCGTGTCGGACAATGGGTGTTACAACGCGCCTGCCTGGATGCCCTGCAATGGCCAGACTCCGTCTCCATCGCCGTCAACCTGTCACCGCTTCAGTTCCTCAACGAGACACTACTCGACGATGTACGGCAATGCCTGGAAACGACAGGATTGACTCCAGAGCGCCTGGAACTGGAAATTACCGAAGGGGTACTCATGGAGGACACCCAACATACCCTGAAGATTCTGCAAAAACTGAAAGACCTTGGTGTACAATTCGCAATGGACGATTTCGGTACCGGCTATTCCAGCCTGGGCTATCTGCGTAAATTCCATTTCGATAAAGTCAAGATCGATCGATCTTTTGTGAGCAGTATGGAAGAGTCAACAGACAACCAGGCCGTGGTGAAAGCGATCTGCGGTCTGTGTAAGTCACTGGATATTGGTACCATTGCAGAGGGGGTTGAAACCGACCTCCAGCTTGCGATTCTGCAACAGACATCTTGTACCCAATGGCAGGGATATTACTATTCAAGTGCTGTACCCTTATCAGAAACACATGCATTTTTTCTATAGAGGCTTACGATGAACAGACAATCAATCCCCCGGCGTGAATTCATGGCTCGCATGGCAGGGAGCCTGGTAGCCACACTGATTAGCCCCCAGGTTTTTGCTTCAGATACAACCCTGCATTTCAGCGCCTGGGGGACGGCCAACCGCGAACGTCTGACCGCCGAAGCCTTCTCCCTTTTCGAGGTTGCCCACCCTGGAACCAGCATCGATAGTGTGTTTACCGACTGGCTGGATTACTGGCGTAGTCTGTCGACACTAACTGCCCTGGGTAACACACCAGATCTGATGCAGATGGATTATCGGTATCTCGCAGAGTACGCTCACAGCAACGTTCTGGAAGAGCTGGATCCCTATCTCGACAACACACTCAACATCAAATCCTTTGGTGCATACAACATCGATTCCTGCCGAGTTGATGGTCGCCTGTATGGTGTTAACCTCGGGATTAACGCTGCAGCCGGAATCTTCGATATAACGCGATGGGAGGAAGCCGGTGTCGAAGTACCTAAGTCTGGTGACAGCTGGGAAACCTTTAAAGACAAATGTATCCAATTTGCTAAAGGCACCCCTCGTAAGGATTACTATCCGGTCGTGGATTGCAGCGGTCTGGAAAGCCTTTTCGAGGCCTGGATGCTGCAACGGGGCAAGGCCATATATCAACCCGATGGCAGTCTCGGATTTTACGCCGCCGACGCGGTTGAATGGTATAACTACTGGGCTAAGTTACGTGCCAGGAAAGCCTGCGTTCCTCCCGATATCCAGGTTCTGTACAAAAACTCCATCGAAACCTCACCATTGATTCTGGGTTACGCCGCGATGGACTATGCCCATTCGAATATGATGGAGAACTACCAGAAACTCAGTGATCGAAAACTGGGTATTACCGCCTGTCCGGTATTGCCTGGAGGTAAACCCGGTCAATATTACAAACCCTCGCAAATGCTCTCCATCGCGCGCGGACTTAACCCCATTAAGCGGCAGCGGATCATTCAACTGGCCAATTTCCTGGTTATGGATCCCAGCGCAGTGACTGTGTTAGGCGTAGATCGAGGCATTCCTGCTTCTTCCGAAATGCGTGCCATGCTGGCACCCAAATTGACGGAGGCTGGCCGAGCATCCCTGGCTTACATTGATAAACTGGCCCCCCATATCGGCCCCCTGCCACCCATTCCGCCTTTTGGCGCAGGCGAAATTGCCATCGTCCTGCAGCGCATTGCTCACGAGATTAGTTATGGTCAGCTATCCCCGGCGCAGGGAGGGGTTCAGCTATATGCCGAAGCTAGTGGCATTCTGGCTCGTTAAGCACACATCTCTTTCTGCTGACGGGCACCATCCTGATTAAGGTTTCACAGGCGCTCGCGTCACCTGGAGCCCGTTAACAGGAAACAGGGGCAGGTCTAGGCTTTAGCTCTACCTTTCCTTACAACCTTTCCTATTCGAGTAAAATGCAGGCCAAAGTAATCATCCAGTTCCTCATAAGAGTAGTCTCCGCTGGCATACGCCTGCACAATCGCCTCTGTATTTCAGGTATCTGCAACCCCCTTTCCTGATCTCCATTTATCTCAGAATTAATACCTATAAATTCATCAACGAAATCATTTGTCCGCCCAATCTGAATACGTGCTACCCTGATCACACAGGCAACCCCTGACTGATCAATCTTTAACGATATCCATCCCTCATCCCTACAAAATGACGCATGGGTCGGTACTTCAATCCATATCTTGATTTCTATAGCGCGCTGAAGACTTTTAAACACAAGGCGTTCAACTATTCATTCAATTTATTTCTTTAACCCCCAGATTCGGGGTTATGAACTTTTATGATGGAACCATTATGTACTTAGAAATTATTACAACACCCAATGACGACATGAAAGAAAGTGGTTTTGGATCACTCAAAGCATGCAACAATGTATTAAATACTATTCAGGAAATGGGACATCAGGTCCTTTTGTCGGTATGTGAAAGCAGACAGGATTTAGTAAATGTTGTTAGCAGAAAGCCTGATCTGGTGATACTGGCTGTTAAATATACAACCTGCCTCGATGAAGGTGATATCTGGCTTGCCGACTTTTTCTCGGATAATGGAATTAATTACACGGGCTCATCAAGAGAAGTATTAGAGTTTGATTCCAATAAGGTCCTGGCCAAAACTCACTTAATGAATAAAGACATATCGACCGCTAAATATTTTATGGCAGTACCGGGGCAATACAAAAATGAAAGTGAGTTGCCATTCACTTTTCCATTGTTTTTAAAACCACTGAATGCAGCGAATGGCAATGGCATTGATGATTTATCCTTTGTAACGAGCTTTATTGAATATGAAGCTAAAGTGACATCGTTATATGATAGTTTTCAGCAACCCATATTGATAGAAGAGTATCTAGATGGTCGCGAGTTTACTGTTGCAGTGATTCAGGCTGCTGATGAAAAATTAATCGTTTCAGCAGTGGAATTAATTCCACCAGTATCAAGCAATGGACTTAAAATACTGGGCGCAAAAGCGAAAAGGGATGATTCAGAAAAAATGATCGCGATTGACAATGATGACATTAGACAGCGAGTATCAGCGCTGGCAGTTGAAGCATTTAATTCGTTGGTTGTGAGAGATTTTGGCCGAATCGATATTAAAAGTAATACCAATGGAGATCTGTTCTTTATGGAAGCTAATCTGGTTCCAGGCATGACCTTTGGCTCCAGTTATTTTCCGCAGGCCTGTAAATTGGCTAATGGACTAAGTTATAAAGAAGTGGTGGAAAGAATACTGCAGGGTGGTCTTGCCAGAGTTGAATCTACTCTACCCCCACATAAAAATTCGAATAAAGTAAATCAATGCCTGGCAGCGCTATAAGAGATTGTAAGTTTTATGTCATACGAGCTATTGCTCGAAGTTAAACGTAACACTACAGTAGAAAGTCGACATTTTGGATCAGCTGTGGTGTGTAATGCCAAAGGAGACGTTGTAAAAAGCTGGGGAGATATCGACAGGCTAGTATTTCCGCGTTCTGCGTTAAAACCGATGTTAGCTATTCAGCTGGTTGAGACCGGTGCCAGTGATCGTTTTTCTTTAAGTGATGCTGAATTATCTTTAGCCTGTTCATCACATCAAGGTGAGGTGATACATCAGGTACTGGTGAGATCCTGGCTTAACAGGCTGGGGTTAAACGAGGAAAATTTAGCCTGTGGCCCTGTGTTGCCTGAAGATGTAGAAAGTGCTCATAAATTGCTGGCCTCAGGGCAGCAGGGTTGTCGAATTCACCATAACTGTTCTGGTAAACACTGTGGGTACTTAACCACTGCATTGCATCTGGAACTGCCATTAGATGGATATCATCGGCTAGAGCATCCCTTGCAACAACTATCGATGGAGGTGCTCTCAGATCTGGCTGCCATTGATATTCGCCAGTATCCAGTCGGAATAGATGGTTGTGGATTGCCAGCACCAACCATGCCATTGCGACAGCTAGCACACGCTATGGCCCGATTTGCTAACCCTGAGGATTTATCAGAGCATCGGGCAAAAGCCATTTATCGACTTCATCAGGCCATAAAAAATGAGCCTCTCTATGTAGCAGGGCATGGCACAGTGGTCAGTGAATTGAATGATATAACCAGGGGTACCGTGTTAGCCAAGACAGGAGCTGAGGGTATAATTACAGCCGCAATACCTTCACAGGGCCTGGGTATAGCAATAAAGATTGCGGATGGTGCTTCACGAGCACGTTCAGTTGCTTTGCTGGCAATACTGGATCACCTTGGCGTGCTTTCAGAGAAAGAAAAACATAAGCTGCAATCTCATCATTCGCCAATGATCATTAATTCCAGAGGTCGAATCGTGGGTGAGATTTGTCCAGCAGAATCCTGGGTGTTTTAGAATAATCAGAATCTGTACGTATAATCTTGCAGAAGAGACATCATGGTCAGGTCTAGCTTTTTAGCCTGGCACAAAATATCGAGCCTCTATTGAAAAACAATAGACTCGTAGATCAAAGTTTTGTTTTTAATATCATAAATCTGTGCTGAAACTTTACGTTCCTTAGCCTTCTTAAAAGCGGCCTGAAATCTTTCCAGCATTTGATTTCCCTCGCGTAAATCTTTCTCTACCAACTCCGCAAACACATTGGCGGTGTCAACCAGCACTTCCTCATAGGACTGATTATGAAAAGCTTTCACTTCATCATTGATCCAGCGGCCCAATTATGAAAATCCGATCACCAGCGCAAACTGAACGGAGTCAGTGATAGATATTTCGTCGTCGATAACAAATATGGTTTGACTCAAGCAACCGCTCCTTCAACTATCGTTCAAAATATCGCATCATTGATGTTTGCTGAGGAAGCTATCCACCCTCTCTTTAAGAGGACTATTGGGATACAACTCTAAATAATATTTATAATAAGGTACTGCTTCTGAATTACGATTTAACTCCACCAGCGTATCAGCAATATTGATATACACCGGTATACGCTCTGCATCCAGCTCAATAGTCTTTTCCAGCCAGGTCAGTGCTTCTTCAAACTGCTTATCACGATACAACACATATCCGTAATCATTCACCACACCCACATTACCTGGATTGTAATCAATTGCTTTACGCATTGCTTTTAAAGCAGGTTCAAACTTTCTGGCTTTATAAAGGTCCAGACCTTTTCGGTGGTATTCGTTAGATTTAAGCCTACGCCTGGACGGCGACATACTACTGATATCTTTTTCCAGCACATTATTACTTTCTTCATCCACAACCTGTTGTGTAGATTGCACATTTTTAGTTTGTAAGACAGCCAGTTGTAATTTTAAAGCTTCATTTTCTTTCTGTATCTGTACTAACTTTTTACGCAATTCATCGACTTCGCTCATGCTCTGTTTTGCTTTAGCTTCCCCCGGGGCAGGTGATAGCTCAAATAAAAAGTCACCACCCTCACTGCCCACTAAATTACCAAACACAGGTGTTTGTTGTGAGCTTTCAGAAACTCTTGGCGCAATAAAGGCACCCAGCTCAGTCGCAGTGATAATACGGTTTTTATCTAAGTCCGCATCCCCCCGTAGTCCCTGGAGCAATGACCAGGTGAAAATAGAGTGTCCATGTGACCCACCATCGGCTACTTCCTGATCTGCACCACCAGCGGTTAATATTTGCCTAGCACGACGACTGGCAATTTCATTTAGATATTTAGAGTCTCTGGACAATCCTCCACCACGGGTTAAAGCGATACCGCTGTAACAAGAATCCATAACAAAATAGACGTGTTTTGCAGGAATCATGTCGGAAAAGTCCTGTAAATGAGTCATACTGATGGAGTTACTAGAAAACTTATTTAACTCTGCATTTACCGGAATGATGTAACCAAGATTACGACCAGAGGGAAGTGTACGAGTCATGCCGTGGCCTGCATAAAAAATAAAGACACGATCATTGGATTTTACCCGCGCAGGATCTGCCAGGGTATCCGATAACAGCTCGGCTATTTTCTCCCGTGTTGCATTTTCATTATATAGCTCAAAAATGTTTTCCGATTTGAACCCATATTGTTTGCGCAACATATCTGCCACACCCCTGGCATCATTAACCGCATAACTTAATTTTGGCCAATATTGATAATCGTTGACACCAACAACCAATGCCCAACTATTTCCATATATCTGACTTTCCACAGGAGTTGGGTTCTCGACAACAGTTGAAACTGCTGTGTTTTTTTTACCTGTATCAAATGGTTTTCCATCAATGGTAACTACTTTATACCCCTGTTTATCCAACTCATCCAGTAGCTTTGGTAGTGCCTGCACTGTTTGTTTATGGATATCATGAAATAACAAAATGCCACGTTTAGTTTCATTCAGCCGTTTCATCACTCTTTCGACAATAGAGTCAGGTATTGGATCCGCCCAATCCTTAGAATCAACATTCCACATAACTGCCCGCATACCTAAACCTGCAGATAATTTTAAAAGTGCATCGTTTTTTGAACCGTATGGAGGACGAAAACTTGTGATATCTGAATCTGACATTGCTTCTAATAAGACATTAGATTTATGCAATTCATCTTTCTGTTTGTTTTCATCTAATTTTGTCAATACAGGGTGGGAAAAACTGTGATTTGCCACCAAATTACCTTCGTCCAATGCCCTTTGTAAAAATTTAGCTCTTTTACCTAGCACCGCTTTACTATCTTTAACCGTACCTATATTTTTTCCAACAGCAAAAAAATAACCATGGGCATTGTGCGCTTTCAAGGTGTCTAGTATTTTCGCAGTGTTTTTATAATGAGGGCCATCATCAAAGGTAAGCACCACCGTTTTATCCGGCACTCCAAATCCCCATACAAGCTTAGCGGCATCTTTTTTTGACTCCGATCCTCTGGTGGCAGGTTCAGCTAATTCAGGTTGATATTTGTTAAATTCACGGTAAATATCATTTCTGTTGTAACTAGCATTAATAAAATCGATATAGTTTTGCCATGGCTCTAACTCAAATCCACGCACCTCCATTTTGGCGGTAATCTCTTCCAAATTCTTGCTATAACTTTGTTGGATAATACTTAATTGCTTCTCTAACCTTTTTACAAACTGTATTTGATCCGTTTTCAAAAAAGGCTTTTCATTATGTTGATATACAATCGTATCCACTAAATCTATAAACGCTAATGCATCGGCAGCATGGCTATATTCGCTTTGGCTAAATTGGTTTAACTGATCGACTATCGCTCGTCCTTTATTGGGCTCTGATAACACTAACTCTTCCAGAGCTTCCAATTTGTCTCTTTTTGCTACATAAAAGTTACGAGCAATAAACACATCTCGTTCCTGAGCCACGGCATTACTACTGCCCGAATCCATGAGAAATATAATTTTACGATGTAACTCTACTACTGATTCAAAAAGATTCTGCTCAGAAGCAAAAGATGCACTTCCGAACCCTGTAGTAATACATATCAGCAACACCACTGCTAATCTATGTACTAAACCTTTCATGTTAACTCCACATTGTTATTTGTTATTTCTCATCACAAAGCGCGATTACAAACAGACTGTATTTGGGCCGGTTATATTGTAGGCAAGCTTTTTAGCCTGCGCACCCTCACCGGTGTAAACATCCACATGTTTATCTCTCACAGCAGCCCCAACATCACTGACTGTGAATATTTGTTGCCCAAACACTAAACCCAGACCAGGGATTCGAATTTGGCTATATAAGGGATCCATACGAGAATCCACTGCTACCATTCCCTTTTGCAAGGCCTGACCTTTGGAATTTAAAGGGTAGGTGCTTTTATGCCAGGCACCATCATAATACCCAAGATACCACCCGTTACTAGTTTTACCCCACCCTTCAAGCTTTACATGACGAAGAAAGTTTTTTTTGATTGATACCATGCCTGCATTTCGAACCTTAATCTTTTGCTTACGCCCCTTGTAATCATCCTCCACAGGGGTGTAATAACCTGTGACCCTCCAGTTATCACTACAATCATATTGCAGAGAGGTTAAGGATGTACATGCAGCTGAAGTACTCAGCGCTGAAATGGTTAAAAGTAAAAAGAAATGCTTTTGGTATCTCATGGCCTGTTTATGTGAGTTAATATCATTCGGAGTATATGAACTGACTTGTGAGTCTGATATTGTCTGTACTGGAGCCATTTTACAGGCTCCCTCTTCCATGAAGTTAGTAATATTTTTTAGTCATTAGGCCAATAATACCCGAAATTCATAAATTGCCCCTATTTCTTCAATAGGAAGAAAATCATATGCGCCACTCACTTAAAGCGTTACTGTTTAAAACAGTCTAATAGCAAGTTTTACTCTCTATCCAGAATTATTGTCTACCTTAGATGCTAATGATTTTCATTTTAGCTCTTCAATATTGCCAAAAACTTTTAACACAAAATCAAAATAACTACCTAAGCAGGCCTTAGGGGTCAGTTTTCGCATTGTTGCATTCAAAATCGAATACCCCCCCCACCGTAATTATGAATAAAACTTAAGCATAAAAAAATGCTTACATAAGTCCCCACAGTCGCATCAAACAGTGTGTACTTGTTCCGACAATAGCTAACTGGACACCAGATTCTCAACTCTGGTTCGAGCCCATGCCAACAAATAGTTCAAGGCTACTCCTGCCGCCAGCGCAATGATGGCGACAGAAGAGGTTTGAGAAGCCGCTCCGGCCATGACCAACAGCTGGTAGATAAAAATCGCGCCTATCGGTGAAAACAGGATATAAAACTGGTGCAACACAATTGCCTGTATCCTTTCCCTGATTTGTTTTGGATTTAGCTGTAATGGTGCCTCTTTGATACCCACCAGAATTATGGAAATGGTAAACAAGGCGGAACCGATTACAGAGACTAGCAACACCCACAGTGGAGCCCCGAACCCTCGTTCCAGTACCTTGTCGGGCTGGAGGTTTGCGGTATTCTGTTCCACTTTCGGATTGCCATTACCACCCAACTGACCCGAGCCAACACTTTGTGGGATGGTCGTGGCACCCGCGTTGTTAGAGTCGATAGCTAAAGGTTTGGCGAAAGTTGGCGAAGTTAATGAAATTAACCATTCCTCGTTAACATCGGCGACGTATCGACCCTTATAGATATTGGCCACGCCGAACGACAATATCTCGTTTTCTACATTGGACGCGGTCTGATTGACATATTTCAAACCAAGGGAAATATAAAGCACCATGAAACCGGTCATCAAAAAAGCGAAAAAAACCGAGCTCAGATATTTTCCCACCAACCAGCCCGTGGTTTTCGAGCCCTGCGGCACAGGGATCAATGCAATCGCAACACTTAAAGTGAAAATCAGCCCGATGACGATGAGCTCCTTAATCGGCAAGTTGATTACCCGGTATTGCTGACCGGAACCGACTCCGACACGCGCAGGTTTGGGATTCAGTTCTATCGTGCTGGTATCACCTTCCGAATCTTTAGTTTCAATTGAATCGCTCACATACACTACTATCTCGACGATCGTCTGGTGCAGATCGCCCGTTAGCGAATTGGGAATACCGGTAAAACTGAAGGATCCCTCTCCATCAGTCATTTGCTTATCGGTGCTTTGACGGTTTCCGCGCTGATCGACGACAATGGCCCAAACAGGCACCTTAGAAATAAATTTGCCGTCTAAAATGACATGACCATTCAAAGACCATGTTTCTACCCTGGCTTTAGAGGAATCATATTGCGGACTGGCGGTGACAATGATATCTGCAACCGGATCGCCCAGGCCGAAATAGTTATACCCAAAAATACCAAGAACCACGACCCAGAAGCCAAAACCGATAAGTCCGGCAAACAGATTACTCGATGCTTTGTTAAGCCCCGTCCCGCCTTCATCCCCATTGTCACCGGTACTCCCGGATTTGTCGGGCTCGTCGTTTTTAGCTCCGGGTAATTTTGCGTCCGCTGTCTCAGGTTGCTGTTCAATCCCTGTAGAGTCTTGAGAAGCTTTTTCTGTTTTGTCTTTATCCATGTTGCCTTTCCTCCAACTGAACATTCGGGAACGGTATATTTCGATCTGACTACGTGAAACGATACACCATGACACCGCTATAATAATTGGGTACCCCCAAGATATAAGGCCTATCATTTAACATTAAGCAGTTAGGCCCTCAGCAATTACCTATTCAAACTATCCATTTCATTTTTAAAGATTTATAAAATTCGTTTGGTATAAAACCAGAAATTAAATATCGATTTGCTTTCTAAAATATGAGCCCAACATATCGGGAAAATATTTTTGCGCCTTCGCTTGACAATTTGCCTAATGGGTGACGCCGGCCTGTCGTGTGTGATGAAGAAAATAAGCCTCGCGATTTTTTTAACCCGTGAAATACGGATATCAATATTACTTTCATCCAATAATAAATATTCACTCGACGTTGAAAGCATGCCGAGATTTATTAATTTTTGACATTACCAATTTCTTAGACCTTTACGCCATAAATTAGCTTCTGCCTGACGGCGTTTAATAAGCCCGGAAGTTCTACTCCATAATCTCTGCATTGAGAGTATTTCTTCTTCAATTTCGATTAAGATCCTCTTTTTACCATTTTTGCTTAGATTGGGATTGCTAGCCGTCTCCAGAATATCTTGAATATTTTTCATTTCTCTTCTACTTGAACCTGATAAACCTGGACCTCTATTAAACACAATGCTAACTAACGTCGACCTACATAAATCTGGCAATTCGTCTATTGAAGAATATATAGATTTTGTTACTTCATAATATTCAGGCAAAGTCACCTTTATAAAAACTTGCCAGGCAGTTTTTAATGGTATGTCCACTCCCAGATTTTTTAATTCTTTTGCACGATTTTTACTGCCTTTTTTCTGAATATCATTTCGTAACACATTTATATGGTTTTCGGGTAACAGCGACCCCCAGGTACTTAAAAAACCTTCTTCACTTTTAAATCTTAAATCGTAACCAACGCCTATCGTAATTCCACTTTCATGGCCTGGATAGTGTGGCCATCTTGTGACTTTTTCATAGTAAGATAACCCTCCAGTTTCCTCTCTTGCGATTAGTGAGACTCCCTCCCTGACTAGCATTTTTGTCGGTTCTGGTTGTTCATCTAACCATCTTAATAACTTTTGGTCCGCCACACCGGTCTGAGGTTGCTCAGCAATATCTTGTGCATAGATAACACCTTTTTCAGTGCCGCTTCCAAAATCCCCATCTGTTACGAGCATTGCGCCGGTTTTATTCAATTCAAATTGAAGTTGAATAACATCCTCCCCTTTATCGCCTCGCCTAAGAGTTTCTTTCATTGATCACTCATTAAAAATTTACAAGAAGCGCTTTCGCAATTTTTCATTCTGTTACCTCAAGCATTCCTGGGGATTTGTATTTTATTAACCATACGGAAACATGTTGTATAATATTTCAACTGTCGAGTTACCAAATTTGTTTGGTCTTAATATTCGAGATTCTCTACCTTTGCTTTTAGTTGTCCTCCAGACATGCGTTTAAGCATCTCTTCAACCACCTGGATATCATTATCGAACGAACCATGAGCAAGTTTGATCCGTCCAGCTCCAGTAGACACATATTCACGCCGTTTCTTATGTGGCTTGACGGAGATTTTAGTAGATGAATTTATCCATCTGGCCAACTCTTTTTCAATGCTAGAATCTTTTGTCCACTGATCCTGGGGGACGTTTTCTGCTTTCCAAGCCCACTCCATACCGAGAATTGGCATTTTGTGTCGAGTTTCCAGAGCTCGACTGACCAGATAGAGCAATGACTTTCCATAAGGACCAACGCTATCCGCTCGCTCTCTTTCGTCATCCATAATATCTACATGAAAATTTACGGGATTAATTTTCCTGGTCTGGATAGCCGAACCATAATGCTGGTTGGCAAAACTAATAGTACAGGCCGGTGCGAATAGCGTTAAAGTATTGGCGGATATACTTTTATCCATCAATGACAGCAAGTGACCAAGAACAATGGAACCTGCTGAATGTCCTGCAAGGTGTATTTCAAGATTTGGGATCTTCTTTTGAAGCGTTAAAAGATGAGTGGCCAGCAAATCCAATCCCGCACCAGGTTCGGCCCCTGATGCCGCATTTTGTTTCATTTCTGACCACATGGGTTTGACTAATAGTTTCTCGCAAGCAGCCTCAATAGAACGATCTCGCATTTCGGCGGCCGCTCTCTTGATTTTGTCGAAAATCCCCTCATCACGCATTTCTGCAGTACCACTAAAAATTCTGCGAATAGAATCTTCAAGGATGCCGCTAATACTCTCCATTGGTCCCGTCTTCCAGGTGATAAATAATGGGTAGATGCCATTCTCACGAAAGTATGGAGCCATCATGCGAATGCGAGTGATGGAATCCTCCTCGCTGTTAAGTCCACCGTGCGCATATATGGCGAGTTTTCGTGGTTTTTTCACAGGGAGCGAGTTAAACCAGTTCAGTGGACGAACAACACACACCTCCTCTGCGGCAGTAAATGCATTCTCTGCGCTCACGATACGGTGAACAGGCACACCATTATTTCCTAACACCAGTGTATGCTGGTAAGCCTCATCCTCATTCAACGGTCTGACTTTTTGGTTTTTGTATGAAAAACTGGATCCTGGTGCTTTATCCTTGCCGGCCAGTCCGTCCTTATACGACGATGCTTCACGCAGGGGGCGTGCACTAAAGGTCGTGGGAGAAGATGCTGTTGTCATAGGTGCACCCATGACTGCGACCCAGGCATCGCTTCCATTCCTGACCCAGTCCTCGTAACTCAAGATCGCAAAACCATGATAACCCCAATTACGCCCCCAGGAATTTTGCACAATGAATCCATCCTCGGTATAACCCACAAACGCGAAGGCATGCCCACCGACATCATTAGGATCATATTGGATTATCTCAGGTCGAGTGGTTTCTTTTAAATACCAGCCCTTATGCACATTGGCAGAACAATAAACTGCGCCTACCTCATTTATCGCAGACTGCAAATCATTTATGCTTTGTTTGTCAATTCGGTAGTAAGCACCAAGTGGACGGTTTGCGGCATCCTTTTCCCAGTTAGCCTTCGGCTGCATGTAAACGATTTTGCCTCGATTATTGCGGTAAGGCCAGTAAACGTCGGTACAAACTCCGTGGCGATGCCAACCTTTCATTGCACCTCGACAGCTTGAGCCTTCGTAATCTTCACCTGCCCACTCATCATAAATCTGCGCCATATGATAAAGCATGCGAGGGCTTGCAACTTTTAATTTCTCGACATCAAAATTGTTATTCTTCCATTGCAGAAAATTGATCACTGCTGCGAGACCAAAACCGGTACATGCCCCTTCCTGACCCTGATCTAAAACGAAGTATTCGGCATAGGTGGGAAGATATTGATCTATTTCCTCGATATTTGGATAGCGAGACGGTAATGAAACCAACTTGGGTTGATATACACGATCTCGAAGATCAATTCGATCAGGACGAGCATCGAAAGTGCGAGACTTATAATTGACCGTTGGCATGGTGAACCTCCTTGAGCCTTTTTTATTAAAAAGTTAAAGAATAAAAAACCGCATTACACAATCTGATCTGATTTATTAGTAGCTTCAGCTAATAGTAATCCATAATATTGTTTGCGCGGTCATTAACACTATTCCGCAGTTTTTCGTATTGAATATCTTACCCAGAAAGACACGATCAATAGGCACTAAATCAAATATTTATATTCACGCATTCGGATCTACGTCATTGATAGAAGCAGCTTCATGGAACGATTTTCAGTGCAAGAAAACAGCTAGCCCTCTTAGATTTTTAGATATAAGGATTAAATATTTAAAATATCTTTAGAAGGGTAAATCCGAAAAATTCATTGCGCGCATAGATTCCAGCATCGGATTTATGATACTTTTTTGATGCTATCCAATTTTTGGCATTAGAATAAGACGCTTCTATTTCTTGACGAGTATTCAGCATAAATATCCTCCGCCAATTTATGCATACTTTCAACTATCGATAGAAACTGCAGAGCACATCCAAACTTGTTTTTGCTTGATCCCTGTAGGTTCTTTTTTTTGACCTTTAACTCGAAAATACTCTCAGATAATATTATTGTCAAATGCTAATTTACATATATTAACAAGCACCGTAACAACGCTTTACTTTATAAAATTCAAGATTTGGTAATTATTTCGCCATCATGCCAATGGACTCGCATTCCTTATTGATACGTAATATTCCTTCTATTTATTACGACGAGAAGCTCTATTGGAGGGGGCGGCACGATCATAAATAAAAATTGAAAAGTGGCAGCTAAACAACAAGTCGCCAATTATTCGGCAACACTTTCAACGAGAGAAACAGAACGAAACATGGTCAGGTCTAAACATTAGCTCTACGTTTCCTAACAATCTTTTCTATTCGACTAAAATGCAGTCAAAAGTAATTACCCAGTTCCTGATAAGAGTAAGCACCACTTGCATACACCTGCACAATCGCCTCGTCACGTTCTGATGTCATTCTCTCATACTCTACCAGAGGCTTAGCGATCGATCGCTTCTGTATTTTAGGTATTTGCAATTCCTTCCCCTGATCACCAATATGTCGTTGCACTTTCTGCACGAAAGCTTCACCACCCAGGTAGATCTGATTGCTCAGTTGTGACCAGATAGGATCATTTTTTAATCCTCCCTGAACAAATGCCTGATACTTTCGAATAGCAGTTTTACGCTGTACGCTAAACTGTGACAACAGATAATCACTTGATAACCAATTCGGTACTGAAGCTTGACCAACCGTAGCAAGATAACTGCTCCATTTCCACTGATCGACCTTTTTAACCATTCCTGCCTTAACAGGGTTCAGCACGATATATCGACTAAGTTCTAGCAGGTACTTATCTTCGTCAACCAGAATGGATTTATAACGTCCTTGAAACAAATGACCGGTTTTCTGGTGACGACGATTGTAGGCCTGAGTATAAACGCCATTGAGTTGGCGCATACCCTTGCTCAAGTTAGCATCGGGTGTCTGTAACAGAAGATGGTAATAGTTGCTCATCAGGCAATAGGTATAACACACCCAGTTGAATTGCTCGAAGACTGATGAAAACACCTGCAGAAAAGTCCGGCGATCTTCATAGATATCTCCCCCCCCCCTGGACGTGAGATGGTAGAGTGCTTCTAGGATTTCTAGTCGTAAGGACCTGAACATATGGATAAAGACCATCAAATTGATAGTCTAAAGGCTAGACCTTATCCTATAGAACTCTTCTTGCCCCCAGACAGTTCTTTCAGCGTTTCAAGATTTAAAATCTAGCATCCGGTTGAGCAATTTACGTCACAAAGTGGTGCCGGTTCCACACTCTTTCTTAAACGATCTTTGTGTACCCGATAGCAACCGGACGAAAACATTACGCAACAGAAACCTGTTGCATACACTTTGCAAATTCTCCCTTTGTCAGAGTCGTCAATTTCTTGATTGTCTTCTATATAAAGAACAGGATCTCCTGGATTCACTTTCAATTCTCCGTAGTTTGAATTGTCAGACGACTTAACTGGCTATCAAATATCGCTTTAATAGCTGCTATTGACTCAGCTCTTTCCTGTGGCGTACCAGTTTGTATCACCTCCTTCTCACTCAATATTGATTGTGCAATTCTCAGTAAAGCCGCTTTCTGGCTTCGCAATTCGATCGCAGCCGAGTTCTGAGATTCAACTGTATGAGCGATTCTTGCTGAAGATTTGGCAAGCTCCGCCCCATCTCCAGAAGGCGTTCCACTAATATTTACCGGAACACCAGAAATTTGAGCTGCTAGCAGAACTGCTTGAGTAGTAACTTTTGATGCGGCATTAGCCACATCTGCAGGATTAAAGGTTAGCCCTTTTACCGTGAAGTTAGCTGCCCCGAGTGCTTTGATGGCAATATCTGTATTACCAAAGACTCCTTTCCCAAAACTTCTGTCATAGTACTCAGCCCAATTCTCATCTGGGGCTTTAACTACATAAAAAGAATACCTGGAGTCTATAAGTCCACCACTTTCAAATAGCATTTTAGATTTTTTCGCAAGATTTTGTTTGATTGAACTGGATTCGGCATCATTCAGATTGTGGGTTTGCTTGTCAACATCCTTGGCCCCAAACTCTCTGAGTTGATGGAGCATAAGATCTCGCGACTCGATATGTAAAACAAGTTGCTTTCGAAAACTGGCCTTCTTTGTGGCATCCTGCTCTGCCTCATAAATTGAATATAGTGTTTTTATTTTTTTGTTCGTCGCGATCCATTCGGTCTGACGCGAGTCATAGATTGAGCCAATTTCAGTTCCAAAGTCTGTCTGCAAATTTCTAGCAAGATTCATTAGACGGGTTTTCTCTTTTCCATCATCAAGCTTTGAGGCCTTTTCTTTTAGCGCTGAACTCCTATGAACGTAAGCAGAAAAGTGAGTATTCTTGATATCCGCAAAAATTTGTTTTGTTTGATTTTCATCTTCGGCCAGAATTATCTCCATATTATCTTGGATATAATCATTTTCTGCTATTGGAGCGACCACCTCCGGATCGAGTACGTCAACCTTTACTTCAAGCTTCGCGCAACCACACATTAATAAACAAACAACTGAAAGAGTAATTGTTAAAATATGCATCTCTATTCTCCCTTTTGTTTAGAAAGCCAATCCTGGGCTTCATCAAAGTTGGCGATGGTAGGTGAACCACTGTCTATAGCCGCAGCTATTGCATTAAGAATTCTTAAGTAAGCCCTTGAAGTCTCGTCAGCTGGGGGAGTAGCTCCATCAGGAACAAGATCCACAAGGCTTTCAATTTCCTGTTTTGTAGCATTGGCTTTGTCTATTTCTTCTTTTTGGCCAGTGGTGTTTGATCTAAGAAGATCTCGATTGGTCAAATTGGTAACAGCTTCTGCCACAACTTGGCTTTCAGCAAATTGGCCAATAGTGTTTGTGACACTGCTAGCATTATTGCTCAGAATCATGACAAATGCACCATGCTGGTCGCTAGGACTGAGAGGGATGATTTTGTCACTAACACCAGGATTATTTTGGTTATCCATAAATAGTTTTTGGCTACCAGTAGATCCTGATGGAGTTGGTGCGATTTTCACTTCATTAAAAAACATATCTACAGCTCGTTCATCGTAATATCCTGAAACGTAACGTGCAGAGGAGAAGTAAGCATATCCATCAACTCTAAGCCTGTAGTAGTTTGTTACATCCCCAGTCTTAGGACTAAGTGCTTGGAAATAATGATCCTCTTTAAAGCTTGTGGAGCAACCTACAAACCCGACAGTAAGAAGCAGTAATAAAAGAACCTTGACTGTATTCATTTGGAAACTTCCTTGGGAAAAAATATAAATTCATGGATTGATAGACTTAATCGATAGAAGTTCTTTTGCACATTCATTGCGACTAATTCACTTCTTCATAGTCTGTACGACGAAATATTTATTAAAAAACTTTTCGATCTCTTGCGAAGCTTAGAATTGAAACCTAGCTTTTTATACAGTTGTCCAAAATAATAACTGGGGGCAACTCTTGCCTTTTGCCTTTCCTTGTTAAGCCTTACAATTCTCTTATTATCAAAAAATGATATTGAATTAATTATATATCTACAAAAGAAAAACATATAAGGCACTTTCACATATCTATTAAGATATTTTTCTACCAAACAATTAGAATAAAAATTAAATAGAAATATTTTTGGCACCAATTTTTTCATATGAAAAATCGGCGTTTGATCGTCTATACCCAATATGACTTGCTGCATAAATAGCCCCCTGCCTTTATGCGATTTTTATTAGTTATTATGTATAGAGACTGCAGAGCACTTCCAAACTAACTTCCTGTTTGATCCCTGAAGACTGCTTTTATATTTTTAAAATACGCTTCGATATTTTTGAAGTCAAACTATTTCTTATGCAATGTTACAAATAATTTTCAAATACTTCACAACACCAAACCATATTCATTAAAAAATGACTCATTTCAATATGCACTAATCCAATTATATTTAAACGAGACTCAAAGAGTTTAGAGAGCATTAAATCTTTGAAATTATGAGTTTTTTACAATAATTGTGGATTCTTTATATTCATAAAACAGTCATTATTGAAGCAAATTTTCGATGTATCAGAAACGGCATAAATAGCTTTAATATTGAGTGCTCATTTATTTAACTCTGCAAGGTCTATGCGAACTTATATCTCGATCAACTTTAGCTTATCAATCATGAGCATAGAAAGACTGTCCTTTCATATTGTGATATTTAAAAAGATTGATCCTGAATCAAAGACCTGACACTTCATCCTTGTGCATATGAAATTAAAAATTAGTCATTGATTTCATCTAAACAATGGACAATTAAATTCGTTTTAGCCCTGCTGATTATTTGCTGGCAATTATCTCAAACGGAGCAATTAACCCGGCAGTCAAACCAGCCTTCAAGTTACTAATCTTTTGAGAAAAGGTTTGCCCCATAAGTATCTCCAGTCCCGGCATGTCTGGTTTATTACCTCGGCGCTGCAAATCATGTAATGCATTGATACTTTTTAAAGCGGTATCGCGATGGTCGTGCGTCCTGTCGATTTTAAAACCTGCTGCAGTTAATCGTTTCAGATAGTCGTTAAGTGTTTCTAAATGTGATTCTGAAGCATCATCAGCCCAGGGCAATGGATATTCTGGTTGTGCACTGTCAGTCGACATCACATCATAGATAAGCAACTTTCCCTGGGCATTTATTACTCGATAAATTTCTGAGAATAATGTTGACTTGTCATCAATATTCATCCCTACATGTAGCATGCAGGCGCAATCAAAGTTATTTGAATCATAAGGCAGATCTAATGCGTTACAACAGTTTAAATCGATTTTATCTGCTAGTTTTACCCAGTGATTTAGCGTCTGCCCAGTGGCAATATATTCGGAATTTGAATCTATACCTGTCACCTCACAGTTA
>JBNKPX010000041.1:0-28157 GCA_050295575.1 Gammaproteobacteria bacterium
AATATGATGGTGTTCGGTATCGGTTAATTCAGACAGGTGGCTGGCAGCCGATACGATGTTGTGTTTTGGAAACTCACCCAACTGCGGTAGCACCTGACAGCGTCGGCATTTACCCTGTCCTCCGCAAACTGATTCCAGGTCAACCCCCAGACGTTGAGCAGCCTGAAGAATGGTTGTGCCTACATCAATCTGCCCGCGTATTCCGGATGGCATAAATAACACGGTGGCTTCTTTATTATTCATATAGACTCTATAACAAAATCATCCGACTAGTCATTGCGAGCTTTAGCGAGGCAATCTATGCGGTATTACAATTTTTAAAACTATTTCAAATTACTTCCCTTAGTTCCGTGAACGCTACATCCATGTAGCACTTCTGCCTCGCAAAGTTTCTGTCCTTTGGCTACTCGCAATGACCGCTTAATACAGCGCACTTAACAACAATAAAGCACTAACTGCTACGTCTACGACTACCAGCACGACGCCCGGTACCTCTGGTTCTGGCTCCTTCTGCAGGCGGTTCTCTAAATTTCTGTATCCAGCGCGCGCAATCAGGGTCTTTGCCTAACATAACATCCGCACCCATACTGGCACTCACAACTTCTGAATGCAGTGGATTAGTAATGGCTGATGTCATACCCGCCTGAATAGCCATACTGATAAAAGCACCATTAAAACCATTACGATTCGGCAACCCAAAACTGATATTGGATGCTCCACAGGTCGTATTCACTTTCAGTTCAGTGCGTAAGCGGTGAATCAGTTTTAATACTTCCTTGCCCGCATTATTGATCGCACCTATCGGCAAAACCAGCGGGTCTACAACAATATCACAGGCCGGAATGCCGTAATCCGATGCTCGCTCTACTATCTTTTTGGCAACGTCATATCTAACATTAATATCTTCTGAGATACCGGTTTCATCATTGGATATCGCCACTACTGCGGCACCATACTTTTTAACCAGTGGCAATACTCTTTCCATATTCTCTTCTTCACCGGTTACCGAGTTAACCAGAGCCTTACCCTGATACACTGAAAGACCTGCTTCCAACGCTTCGATAATAGATGAATCGATACTTAGTGGGACATCGGTAAGGCCCTGCACCAACTGTAATACTTCTGCCAGAATGCGCGGCTCATCCGCCAGTGGTATACCTGCATTCACATCCAGCATATGTGCGCCCGCTTCAATCTGGGCAATAGTATCTGACTCGACGCGACTGTAATCACCGTTTTTCATTTCTTCAGCCATGATCTTACGGCCAGTAGGGTTGATACGCTCTCCGATAATGACGAACGGACGATCAAAGCCAATCACTAACTCTTTAGTTGCTGAACTAATTACAGTTTCAGTCATTTTAAAATCCTCACATTTACTATTTAAATATTGCTTATTGGCGCGTTATGAATGAATAACAAGAGACTCATCTTCACAGCCCGGATACCACGGCACCCGATCTCCTAAAACCCCTGACTGCTGAATAATATCTTTTACCGTTTCTTCCTGCCGATAAGCCATCACATGAACCCCGGAAACGCCTTCTATTTCACTCAGCTGCTGAACTAGTTCGACGCAGAGTTTCTGACCTTCCAGCTTTTGATTTTCTGCACCTTCCAGACGTTTGATAATGCTATCCGGGATATGAATACCAGGTACATTTTTACTGATCCAGCTGGCTGTTTTTGCAGATGCAAGCGGGCCTACGCCCGGCAAAATAAAACATTTCTCCAGCAATCCAAGATCTCTGGACTTTGCCATAAATTCTTTAAACTGAGATATATCAAAGATATATTGCGTTTGTATAAAATCAGCACCAGCTGCAATCTTTTTGGCCAGACGATGAGGTCGAAAATCAATAGGCGGTGCAGAAGGATTTTCTGCTGCACCGAGAAACATTTTAGGTGGCGAGGTAATTGCACGGCCACTAAGATAACGCGACTCATCACGCATGATACGGATAGTTTCCAGCAGAGACATACTGTCCAGATCGAATACAGGTTTTGCTCCGGGGTGATCTCCGACCTGAACGCCATCACCACTCAGACACAATACATTTTCAACGCCCATAGCAGCAGCGCCCAGAACGTCACCCTGTATCGCGATACGGTTTCTATCACGACAGGAGATTTGCATAACCGGTGCATAACCCAGATTAGTCAACAATGCGCACATGCCGATACTGGACATATGGCAATTGGCTCCTGAACCATCGGTTGCATTCATGCCATCAACAAAGCCATCAAATATCTGCGCGCGCTGATAAACATCATCAGCCAGTGCTGAATCGGGTGGGGCCAGCTCTGCGGTTACGGTAAAATGCCCGGCCCGCAATAAGCGCTCAAGACGGCCACGAGAAACATGCCCCTCTTTTTCTGGTAACGGCTTCGCCGCTGGATTATCGTTTAGCCCGAACATCATCTAACCATTTCTTTTTGTTTTCGATTTCTGTTTGCACAACACGCAACCAGGACGATTTTTTCAATAACTGGTGATTAACCGGCAATTGAACATTTTTAATCTTTTCAGAATCCTTCATATTTTGACTTCCACGCCACGCCTCAACCCATACACAGCGCATATCTGGTTTGACTTCACAATTGCCATTCATCCGAACACCACCGCAGGGACCATTACGTAGTGTTTTAGGGCAGTTCATGGGGCAGGACATTCCCGTTGAACTAAGCACGCATTGACCACACATCTGACAATCAAACATCAAACCTTTTGTCACTCTTTCCACCAGGCTTACCGGCTTTTCTGCGCGCTCATAACCTACCAGATTCCATAGCCAATGCAGCTTGACAATGACTGGCTCAAAGATCTTGTAGATGACTTCGAGAAATCTAGAATTGGAAATCGACCACTTACGTATCAGGTACATAGCTTTTTCACACGTTATTGTTCATGATTCGAGACTCGTCTTTTCCGGCAGCTCGAATTAATCTATCTAGCACTTCGTCCGTGTATTCATGCTCTATCTTTTTTACTAGCATTTCAGCCTGCTCATTAATCTCTCCTTCGAACCTCTGATCAACTGAATGCCAGGGATCAAACAGGGCATCCTCGCCACGTTTTTTAATACGGTTAGAGGCTCGATCTATGGCCTCTGCAAAACGGGAAGACAAGCGTAAGCGGGTATTACTTCGCCCTTTACGAACCACGACCTGACCGGGAATATCGAACCAGTAAACGGTTTTCAGCTGAGCCATGTTATCTCCGGCGACACCTGACGCATTGCGCTTTGAAATGCTGGTATCATTTCACCAGTACCGGTAAAGATACGTTCGAATCGTAGATTGAGATAGTCAGCGGCCTGACGAGCAAACTCAGTCAGCTCATCGGAATCGGTCTGGGCCAGGTAAATCAGACGGGTGTAATTGCCAAAATAAAGTGGTAACAGCTCAGGATGTTTATCCAGACCCAGTGAACCTATAACCAGACGTTGAAAGTGTCGCGCCAGAAAATCGGTGAGATAAAAGGTTCCTGGCTCTTCATCCTGCAGCTGAGCGTATTGTTTTTCACCTGCCAGAAAATCATAGCAATGCGCACCAGATAAACGAGACACCCCTCGTTCCTGCAGCACTTTATCTAGCGCTCCGTTGGTACCGCAGTCACCATAAGCGACAAAAATCGAATCATAGTCCTGCTGCGCCTGGTCAATATGCTCAGCAACAACCTGTGGAATTTTCTCTGGCGTGACGTGCAGGTCGGCAGTAATCGCCTGCATATCAATATTCAACCATTGGTCCGACTTTCTGATTTCATTAAACTCCCTGGCAATAGCAGCACAGGTAATCACCAGAATTCGAGCCGGACTATTCATCGCATGTTAGCTATTTCAAGCCGCTCGGCGTTCAGCAATCAGCTGTTTGGCGATATCAGTGGCTACAGCTGCATCACGGCAATAGGCATCAGCGCCCACAGCATCTCCAAACTCCTGATTCAAGGGAGCGCCACCAACCAGTACGATATAGTCTTCACGCATGCCCTTTTCTTTCAGCGTATCTATCACGACTTTCATGTAAGGCATGGTGGTTGTTAGCAATGCTGACATACCCAGGATGTCTGGCTTATGTTCTTCCAGTGCTTCAATGTAGGTTTCTACTGGAATATTAATTCCCAGATCAATCACCTCAAAACCAGCGCCTTCCATCATCATGCATACCAGGTTTTTACCGATGTCATGGATGTCACCCTTGACAGTACCTATCACCATCTTGCCAGCCGTGGGCTCGTCTGATTCAGACAGCAGTGGCTTTAAAATCTCCATCCCGGCTTTCATGGAATTTGCCGACATCAGCACTTCAGGAACGAACAGTATGCCGTCACGAAAATCCACACCAACTATGGTCATGCCCGCAACCAGCGCTTCATTCAAAACCTTATTGGCATCCCAACCACGTTCGAGCAGGATTTCAGTGCCTTCGGCAACCTCATCCTTTAACCCGTTATACAGGTCATCGTGCATCTGCTCCACGAGTTCATCATCAGGCAATGTAGAAAGATCTAGCTCTTCTTCATCATCGTAATCATTATCGATATCAGTCATTTATTTATCCACCAATCAGGACGCAGTAATAAGGTACAACAGTAATTGCAAGAATAGTTTCAGCATGAATATTGAGCTGACATAGCAGCGACAAAATATGACCGAAACGCGACACGGATGATTTTATGAACGCTAAATTGAATCAACTAATGATGCTGACTCGGGGAGAGCCTCAGCTCAAGTTATTAGCGTTCTAACCCCTTTCCAATATAGTACTGCATATACCGCTGAGCACCACTGCAAATTTCATAAAAATCGCTTTTATCAGCAGTAAAAATGCGGACCTTTACATTTAGGCCTGTCTGCACTGGCAGACAGGCCTCCATCACGCCGATCTTTATGACTCTCAGTCAGCACAGATCCGCGCACTCATTCAGCCTTAATTGAGCGATTCTAGAAGAGCCCCTCTACATGCCCAGCCTTATTCACATGTATCTTTTCTGCAGCAGGCACTCTCGGCAAGCCCGGCATAGTCATAACATCACCACAGATCACTACAAGAAATCCAGCTCCATTAGAAAGGCGTATTTCACGTATAGGGACTACATGATTACTCGGCGCTCCTTTTAATGCTGCATCAGTTGAAAAAGATAAGGGGGTTTTGGCAATACAGACCGGTAAATGCCCATAACCTTCATCCTGCAAAGTTTGAAGCTCATCTCTCACCTTCTGATCAGCTATGATACCTTGTGCCCCATATAGCTCCTGAGCAATGGTACGCACCTTATCCATCAGCGGCATCTCATCTGGATATAAATAATGAAATTTAGAGGGCTCATTCTCTATCATTTCAACTACATTTTTCGCCAGATCAACGGCGCCTTTACCACCCAGAGCCCAGTGGTCGCAGATAAATGCCTTAACCCCAATTTCTGCACATAATTGACGCAGTAGATTAACTTCGGCCGGAGTATCCGCACTGAACTTATTGATAGCAACAACAACAGGAACACCAAATTTTCGTGTGTTTTCAACATGCCTGGCCAGATTATCAAAGCCCTTAACCATAGCCCCAATATTTTCGCTTTTCACTTCAACTTCGTCGCAACCACCATGCATTTTCAGTGCTCTTATGGTGCCGACGATCACGGCCGCATCTGGCTTCAGACCTGACTTTCTCATTTTAATATCAAAGAACTTCTCACCGCCCAGATCAGCACCAAATCCTGCTTCGGTAACCACATAATCAGCCAGTTTTAATGCAGTAGAAGTCGCCAGCACCGAGTTACAGCCGTGCGCAATATTGGCAAACGGGCCACCATGAATAAACGCAGGCGTACCTTCCATAGTCTGAACCAGATTGGGTTGCAGCGCATCCTTGAGTAATGCTGTCATTGCTCCCTGAGCATTAATATCGCGCGCGTATACAGGGGTTTTATCACGTCGGTAACCGATAATGATATTCGCCAGCTTTTCCTGTAAGTCATCCAGATCTTTCGCCAGACAGAAGATAGCCATTACTTCAGAAGCCACGGTAATGTCATAACCATCGGTACGTGGGAAGCCATTAGTCACAGCACCCAGACCATTGGTGATTTCACGCAACGCGCGGTCATTCATATCCACCACACGACGCCAGGTAACACGACGAAAATCCAGCTTTTGCTCATTGCCCCAGTAGATATGATTATCGATCATAGCTGCCAGCAAATTGTTTGCCGCACCTATTGCATGAAAGTCACCGGTAAAATGCAGGTTGATATCCTCCATCGGAACCACCTGTGCAAAACCACCGCCGGCGGCACCACCCTTCATACCAAAACAGGGACCTAGCGAAGGCTCACGCAGGCACACTGCGGTCTTTTTACCTATCTTGCTAAGCGCATCACTGAGGCCAACCGAAGTCGTAGTCTTACCTTCACCGGCTTTGGTTGGTGTCATACCTACCACTAAAATCAGCTTTCCATCTTTCTCTTTCTTTAACGTGCGAATGAAAGGCAGGGATACTTTTGCTTTATCCGGTCCATATAAGCGCAGATGCTCACCACTTATGCCAAGCTTCGCTGCAATCTTATTAATCGGCTTTACTTTCGCCTTACGTGCTATATCAATATCTTGTTCAGGGTTCGTATGTTGGTTTGCAGCCATTTCCAGTTAATCCTCGATAGGTTTTAGCGAAACAGGTAATTAGTTTTATTGATTTTGCCAAAAATCAATTTCATTTTTCAGAACGCTGAATACTGGAACAATCTTAGAAATGAAAATAACAGGCGAGCGACACATCACTGCCTGTTAACGACACCTGGCCTTCTGAGTTCATGAAAAGGCAAGATCAATAACCAAGCTTTGGGTCTACTATTCGCGGCAAGCCCTTCCCTGCCCGGTAATCAGAGATATGCTGCGCAACAATACGGCTAGCGGTCAATGGATGCGTGGGTGCAGAGATATGCGGCAGCACGGTCACTGAAGGATGCACCCAGAAAGCATGATCAGACGGTAAAGGCTCAATATTGAACACATCCAGTACCGCATGACCCAGAGCCCCACAGTTTAGCGCATTCAGCAGCGCAGTCTCATCAATGACAGGGCCTCGCGCAAAATTAATTATCGACGCACCAACTGGCAGCAGGCCGAGCGTTTCCTCATTCAGCAATCCTCTGGTATCTGCAGTTAACGGTAGCAGGCACAGCAAAATATCGCTGTTATTCAACAATTGATGCAGCCCCTCTTTACCACTAAGGCAGGCCACACCTCTGAAATCATAAAGACGTCGACTCCAGCCAGATACAGCAAACCCATTGTCACGCAATCGGAATGCGGCTGCACGTCCGAGCTCACCCAGCCCCAGAACACCGACTCGACGCTCACTGGAGTTGATAAAGGGTAGCGGTTGCCAGAGCCTTTTTGACTGCTGCTGGGCATAACGCGGCATATCCCGATGCAGATAAAAGGTCCAGGCCAATGCCGCCTCGGCCATGGTTTCGGCAAGTTGAGGATCTATCAGGCGTACAATTTTAAACGCAGGATCAACCAGTTCCTGCAACATACGCTCAACACCCGCCCAGGTACTATGCACCCACTCCAACGCCGTTAACTGTTCCAGCTCAACCGGATCAGGATTAGCGACAATGGCAATTTCACACTGTGAGCGCTGCGCTGGATTGAGATCCGAAAAATCAACAATAGACTCTTCAGGCATAGCCTCAGCAAGAGTCTGTATCCATGATTCTCTCTCTTCTTTATGCGCCCGGCTGACATAGGCAATAACAGGTTTATTCAAGGGTTTGATCCAATCTTAGTTTTAAACGACCATATCATGAGTTTGGGTTTAAAAAAATTCAACCACGAAGCACACAGAGAACACGAAGGAAAAGCAAATTTATTCTTCGTGCCCTTCGTGTGCTTCGTGGTTAACTAAATAACTTGATATAATCCCGCTTTCACAGCTCCTGCCTGAACCATAAATGTCTGACTTTATCACCAATCTCAACTTCGCCCTGTCGGTAACTGGCCCCATCATCCTGTTCCTGCTACTCGGTGTTGCGTTAAAACACTGGCGTATCATTACCGAAGAATTTATCGATGTAGGCTCCAGGCTTGTATTCAATGTCACGTTACCAGCCCTGCTCTTTATCACCATTAGTCAAACACGCTTTGCGCAGGCAGCTAATTTCAAACTCGTTGCAGCTGGCCTTATTGGCACTCTGATACTTTTCTTCCTGATCGAAATCATTGTCAAATACACAGTCCAACCAGCGCGGGATCGAGGAGTTGTAGTACAGGGAGGGTATCGTTCTAATATGGGTATCATTGGGCTCGCCTATGTGGTGAATGCCTATGGTAGTGAGGGTATGGCTCTAGCTTCGCTGTATCTGGGCCTGGTAACTATCCTGTTTAATATTCTTGCAGTTATCACTTTACATCGATCAATCAATAGCGATCTACACTGGAGCAAGACACTAAAAAAGATTGTAACCAACCCACTAATTATTGGCATTGTTGCAGGCATGCCCGTTGCTTACTTTGAACTTCATATACCTGATTTATTTTTAAAGACGGGAGAATACTTCGCACAGATGACTTTACCGTTGGCACTGCTGTGTACTGGCGGGTCATTAAGCCTTTCGGTACTACGCCTGGAATCGCATAATGCTCTGATTGGAACTGTCTGCAAGATTCTGTTAGCACCACTGATATTGACTGTAACGGCATACCTGGCAGGCTTCAGCGGTATACAGCTTGGCATCGTGTTCCTCATGTCATCCTCACCGACTGCTGCTGCAAGCTATGTAATGTCTCGCGCCATGGGTGGTAATGCAGCACTGGCAGCCAATATTATTGTTCTTACCACTATCGGTTCGGTGATAGCTACTACGATAGGTATTACCTGGTTGCGATTGCTTGGCTTAGTATAAATTTAGTTTTTTATCCGGCTCTGGTTATTCTGAGCAACCATAAAAACAAATCAACCACGAAGAGCACAAAGTGAAATAACTTAGTGTTCATTTAAGCTCCATGGTATGACTTATTCAGTGTAATTGCTGCTTAACCAACTGCCTACTGGAAAAGTAGTTAACCACGGAGTTCACAGAGAACACTGAGAAAATCGTCCTTGTCCTTCTTGGTAAATAAAAATCTCCGTACCTCTGTGAACTATGTGGTTATACACCCCCTTCGAGACTCAAAAGGTGATACTCACAAAAAAGCCGCCTCGATTGAGGCGGCTTCTATAAACACCATTTCAGCTAACTATTACCTTCTTTCTGCGAAGGGCAAAACCCAAACCAAACAGGCCTGTACCGAATACAGCAAGGATCGAAGGCTCTGGAATATCTCTATAACCATCAAACTCTGTAACATGGCTGATTGTTAACTGATCACTTTTAGCTAAATTTAACTTTAAACCATAAAGTTCGGGATCTGTTAGATCAAGTACACCATAATCAATAGACAGTTCATTTTCCATCAGAATCCAGGTTTTTGCATTTTTAATGATGTAATACCCTGGGCCTGTTTGTAATTCAAATGCCGCTATTGTGTGTCCTAAATTATACATAACATCGACAGACTCTTCCTTATCTGAATAAGTTATATCGGCACCCAGCACACTTTCTGCCCAGCACTCTTCTGTGAGAGGATCAGAACCTGTCCCGCATCCACCGGGGCTTTCATTTAAGTTATTGGTAACACCAATTATATTATCAACATAACCAACATCAATAGAACCTATCATTAATGACCATGAAGGCATTGAAAACCCTAACCCACCTATCATTGCCACAACTATCAAATATTTTCTAAACATGACTATGAACCTCAAGTAACTGCATATAGCTAAAATAAGCATAAATAGACCCATAATTATTATTTCTAGACAATACAATAGCTTATCTGATCATACTTATGACGAACGATGATTATGTAAAATGCTTTGACAATATATTCGTTTAGACTGTAAAGAATATTGACTATGCCCCTCTTTCCATAACCTTCTGGCATCCTTACAAGGCACTATAATTGATCAGAAAAACACCAATTTAGGGGCAGAGTTAAACAGTTATACAGGCAGGAAAAAGCGGGATGTTGATGCGTTTTAGCAGAAGTACAGGCGACACAGGAATAAACAGCGCTCACCTCAGATCCTCTGACATGAAACATCAGCAAGAAAACTATCTCTGCCCTTATTTTAAATGCATAGAAAATGCCATATATAAAATGAAATATTTACTTCTAGATACTGACACACATTAGTGCGAAAGCAGTTTAGTCTCTTGCTCATACCGACCCCTTAACCCCTCTTATCAGCAACTACCGACACAAACATAAGCTAAGGCACCTCTGATCAATTATTCTGTATCTCTGGCTCCTCAGCCCACGAATGCGCAAAAGGCTCTGGCTCTATTTCGTTAAGCAGAGATGACTGCCCATTTTCAATCGCATCACCCACTTTTGATAACTGACGACGTAATCTCTGAATCTCGGCTACTGAGGTAAATAATTTAATACCCTGATATTTTTCTTTCAGTATCTGCGCATGAACCGCAGCAATCTGTTGCTGTGACCTGTCCTGTACAGCGGCATGATGGCAAAGCACCAGCATGGACACCAGTTGCTCAATGGCATAGCCCAGTCTTTGTAGCGGGATCTGAGCACGGGTTAATTCCAGCTGATAAAACAGGCTGAATCCCAGATAGCTCCAGCGAATCTTCCTAAGACGTGTTTCTGCAAATCTCGCATAAGCTCTCAGCTCTTTGGGCAAAGCACTATAACGACCTGTCCAGGATACGGGTAACAGGTTTCCAGGCAAACGTATTAGATCACTTGCTGCATTGCTCAACACCCACCCCATTAACTGATACAACTGCCTGGATTTAAAAAGCGTAGACAGTGCTTTGAATGAACGCTGAGGCTGTTTAATCAGCGAGTCCAATCCAATGCGCAAAATTCTTTCACTGGCGGGCAGCATCTGACCTTTATCATCTAGATTTGCTGCATTAATTGCATCCATCATGCCGGTCAGATAATTATTAACAAAACTCAGTGTGACATCGCGCACCATACCCATACGAATCATGTCATCTTCTCCTTCGACCACTCCAAACAGGTGCAGATTAACCCTGGAGTCATTCACTCTGCTACCTTTGGAAAAGCTACGGCCACCCAGCACATGTTCGCAGGCAATCATGCTTTCCTGCCCGGTATTGGCTGCTGCTGATTTTGTCAGGTCGCGTAATCCTGCCAGATCAACGCCATCCTCATCCTGTTTTAAGGAAAGATAAGACAACGCCCTGGACTGCAATGATCCACCCAACATTCTTGCTAAGGCCAGTCTCGGGATCTCATGCCTGATGACAGGACCACCTACACCAATTCTCTGTATTGCAAAATGACTGGCATCGCACGCCAGCATACGCTGATATCCCGCTGACATAGCTGCCAGCATGCAGCGCCCCATACGCAGGCAATAGAACAATACTTCAACACCATCGGCTGGAATTTGATTTTGTTTTGGTATTGGAAAATTTTTGAAATGTACGCGCGAATTAATATTAGCCTCAAACGCGGCAACACCAGAGTGCTCACAACGAAATTCGTAATCACAATTGTCAGATAGCGCAACATCCTTTTCAGGCAACTGAACAACAAACAGGCCAATATTACGACTGCCTTTGCCGATACGCGCAACCAGCCCTAATAGCCCACCATGGGTGGCACTGGTAATCCATAACTTATTTCTGGGGCCATCTGCAAACAGGCGGAAGTCTCCATTTTCATCTTCCTCGACATAGGCCTGTATCTTTTTAGCATTAACGCCAACACCCACTTCTGTCAGGCCAAAACCAATTAAACGCCCTTCAACCAGCATGGGTAAATAGGTCTTTTTCTGTTTATCACTACCATAGCCAAGCACCGAGCTTGCACCTATAGTTAACTGACCAGATATCTCGACAGCCAGCGCGCCCAGACCCTGGGCTGCCAGTAATTCTTCAATACGTGCCAGCCCCGCATAGGCAGCCCCCTTACCGCCAAACTCAACAGGAACGGTTAATCCATAGGCCTTCTCTGCCGCTACTGCACTGCGTAACTGTGCGGATATTTTTCCATCCAGAGTAAACGCTTCTCCATTGGCCATACAGGCTACTGCCGCTTCTACAACGGGTTGCTCCAGTTGCTGAAGTCGAGTACACACACGACCGCCTGACTGTAGTTCAATTGCATCGGGAGCAGGTCCATAGATTAATCTTTCAACCAGTCCTGTTCTTGTTGCTGCGAGTTTTTTTTCTACCGCCTGCGCAACATCATCGAGCGCAGCAATATCTTTTGCTGATTCGCTATCGCCTGCAGCTTCAAGTGCAATCGAAGTTGTGGATTGGGAATCTTGATCCTGTAACTCTATTTTTTTGGGGCCCGGCTCTATTTTATCGACTTTATCTTTATCCACATCGCTCACCATCTTTCTCCCAAAAAACATTTCCAAAACAGCAATTAAAGTTATAAGGTATAATTAATTTATAAATCCGTGACTTTTACTATCATGAGTAAATCAAAAAAATCCAGCTCGTCCAAAAACACTACCCTTGATTATGGTGTTCTCAATTCTTCTCTGGGTTATCTCATTCGTCGCGCTCAGCTCAGAATTTTTCAGGAGTTCAATCACTTCTTTGAAGCTCTTGATATTAACCCCGCCCAGTTCAGTGCACTCGAGATCATTCACAGTAATCCAGGATTGCGTCAAACCACACTGGCTAAAGCTCTTAACATTCAGCGCACCAACATGGTAGGTATGCTGGACAAGCTACAACAACGCGGATTGATAGAACGCAAACACTCAGCCAGTGATTTGCGTGCGCATGCTCTGCACCTGACCAGCAAGGGTGAAAAATTACTGGACCATCTGCACCAGCAGTTCAATCAGCATGAAGGTCTGCTACTTGAACGTCTGGGCGATGAAAAGTACCAACAGGTCAAAGACGCCTTAATCCTCATCACTGAGGCAGACAGTCTATAAAATCCGAAGCTGTTAACGTGGTGGTAATCGCAACCCACCATCTACGCGAATAACTTCACCGTTCAAAACGCTGTTTTCTGCGCAATGCAAAGCCAGAGATGCAAATTCAGCCGGCTTGCCCAATCGACTCGGGAATGGAATGGAAGCCCCCAGACTCTGTTGAACTTCTTCAGGTAGCTCTTCCATCAATGGTGTTTTAAACAGGCCCGGAGCCAGAGTTAATACCCGTATACCAAATTGAGCCAGCTCTCTGGCTGCTGGTAATGTCATAGATACTATGCCACCTTTTGAAGCCGCATAAGCTGCCTGCCCGACCTGACCTTCATAAGCCGCGATAGATGCGGTGAATATAATCACGCCGCGCTCGCCATCTTCTGATGGCTCCAGCTTTGACATTCGATCTGCACTAAGGCGTAGCAGGTTAAAACTACCAATCAGATTAACATCAATAACACGGGTAAAATTCTCCAGCGGATGCACCTGATCACGCCCCAGAATTCGTTTTGCCGTACCTATGCCCGCACTATTGACCACTATCTGAGCAACGCCTAACTTTTGCTCAATAGTATCTAATGCCTGAGCTACACTTTGCTCGGAGGAGACATCGCAATGCACTGCAATGCCCTGAATCTCTTCTGCAACTTTTGATGCTCCTGCATCGTTAATATCCAGCACTGCAACTTTGGCACCATTTGCAGCAAGAGTTCGTGCTGTTTCAGCACCTAAGCCTGATCCCCCACCGGTAACCAGAGCCACTGTATTGTTAATTTTCATAATCCCCCACCCTCAGGCATGTTGAATGATATCAAAGCATTAAAATTCGGTGACTTTCCTGGCTCGTTTATCCAGAAATGCGCGTAACTTTTCTTTTGCCTCTTCACTGCCCTGAGCAATAGCAGCCATCATCGACTCCATCATAAATGCCTGACCGGGATTACTTTCAGCAATACGCGGCAATGCCTGTACAACAGCAAAATTGGTCATCGGTGAGTTGTTGGCGACTTTTCTGGCGACGTCCAGGCCCTTTGCCAGCCCTTCACCATCTGCAACCCTATAATTTGACAGACCGAGCTGAGCGCCCTCATCAGCATTAAACAGGCGCCCGGTAAGCATCATGTCTGTCATTACCGACACACCAACCAGTCTAGGGACACGCACCGAGGCACCACCACCAACGAATATGCCACGTTGGCCTTCAGGTAATGAGTAATAGGTTGAATCTTCTGCGATTCGAATATGTGTTGCGCTGGCAAGCTCCAGCCCACCACCAACTACCGCGCCTTTCATGACACAGACTACTGGAACTGGAGAGAATTCAATCAGTTCAAATGCTCGATGCCAGCTCATCGAATGCTTGACGCCCTCAATAGTTGAGCGCTCAACAAGATCTGAAAGATCCAGCCCGGCTGAGAAGTTATCGCCTTTGGCTGTCAGTATAATTGCCTTGATCCCCTCGGGTATTTGACGGAAAAAAGTTTCCAGCCCGAAAACAAGCTCATCATTAATTGCGTTGCGCTTATTTATACGGTTTAACGAAAGAATCGCAATATCATCTCGCGTTTCTAATTCCAGTGTGGCTGGCAACTCCATAATCATTTCTCCGGGAAAATTAGTTATAATATATAACATTATAGGCTCAAAATTTATAATTTGAAAAGCCAATATTTTCAAAATATTCTGATTTATTCGGCAACCAGCCCTTTTCCCCCTCTCAAACCATCTTTTTTACACACTAAACTAAAACTTATATATGAGTTGTAAATCTATTTGCAATCAACCGTTTTATCTGGCTCGGATAATTTCACTGACATTAACTCGTTATGCAACATAACAATATAACCGAGCAATGCCCCTCCCAAACAACGCTATATAAACCCTGGATGATCTGAACGGTCTTAGGAGCTGTTCGAAAGCACTACCAATACTATCGACAACCCAGGCTTGTTGATCTCTGCTTTTCAGAGGCCATGTAACCCCTGGTAACTATCAGCCATTCATTTAGTTATCTAAAATAACAGTTCCTGTGCAAGCAATTACCCTGGCTTTGCCTGATCTTTAATATATCAGCAGCCATTACAGGAAATCACCCTATTACCATAATTTTAATAAGGTCTTATTTCTCCATTAAGGCAAGGTTAAGCCGCTATAAGCTATCAATATTCTTACAGCCTATTTAAAAAACTAGTTTACAAAATTCATTATTAGTTATAACTTATAACAATAAATAGAATCGTGGGCGCTAAAACTGACCCATGCCGTATCCGTAAAACCTTCGAGGAATATATATATGAGCAGTTTCAAACTCTTTACCAAACACTTACTAACATCCTGTGCATTAATCGCAGCCATGACTGTTTCTGCCCAAGCAGCTGAAGTCACACTAAAAGTTCATCACTTCCTGCCAAAGCAGGCACCTGCGCATAAAAACTTTCTACTTCCGTGGAAGAAGGCAGTTGAAAAAGAATCCAATGGTCGTATCAAGGTTAAACTTTATGCTGCTATGTCACTGGGTGGCAAAGCACCCAACCTGATGGATCAGGTAAAAGATGGTTTTGTTGATATCGTCTGGACGTTACCTGCTTATAACCCCGGTCGCTACCCTGCTGTATCTGCTTTCGAACTACCTTTCATGGTCACCAATGCTGCCGCAACTTCACAGGCACTGCAGGAATACTATGAAACCAACAAAGCCGCGCAGGATGAATTTAAAGATGTCCACCCTTTAGCCTTCTGGACCCATGATCGTGGAGTTATCCATACCAAGAATAAAACCGTAAAGAATCTGAATGATCTAAAAGGTCTTAAGGTTCGCATTCCTAGCCGACCAGTAGCCGATGCCATGACAGCCTACGGTGCGGTACCTGTTGCCATGCCTTTACCTCAAATGCCCTCAGCACTGGCCAAGAATGTTATCGATGGTACCGTAGTGCCCTGGGAAGTCGTTCCAGCATTCCGTTTGCATGAACTAGCCGATAGCTCTACTGAGATACAGGGTGAGCGTGGAATCTATACCGCAGTATTTGTTTTTGCGATGAACAAAAAGAAATATGACTCACTGCCTGCAGACCTGAAGAAAGTTCTTGATAATAACTCTGGCATGAAATTATCTAAGACCAATGGCGAAATCTGGACCAAAGCTGAAGAATTTGGTCGTAACCTGGCTAAAAAGCGTGGTAACAAGCTGAATGTCATGCCTGAAGCTGATGTTGCCAAAATGCGTGAATTAGCTACTCCCGTACACACTGCCTGGGTCGAAGAAATGAATGCCAAAGGCCTGGACGGTCAGGCACTGCTGGATTCTGCTAATGCATTACTGAATAAGTACAGCAAGTAATCATCATCTGTTAACAGACAGGTTGTAAACAATGGGGGACAGCATGACACCGACAGGCTCAGATATACCGGTTTTTGATGCTCTTTTTGAGATATTCTGTAAAAAGCTGGCGATTATCGGCGGCGTTGTGCTAGTCCTCATGTCTATCTCTACCTTCATCAGTGTGATGGGGCGATATTTTTTCGACTCACCTATCGTTGGTGACTCTGAGATTGTAAAAATGCTAACCGGTGTCGCGGTTAGCCTCTGCCTGCCCTATTGCCATATGCGCTACGGCAACGTCATTGTTGATGTATTTACCGTTCACTCTCCTGGCAGATTTAAAGCCACTCTAGATTTAATTGGTAGCTTAATGCTGGCAGTACTGGCCTTATTACTGGCCTGGCAAACCTGTCTTGGGGCAGTGGATGCCTACAACTACGACAATGAAACTATGATGTTACGACTTAAAGAATGGTGGTTTTATATCATCATTGCGGGTGGCCTTTTCATGCTAAGCATCGCCGGCTTCGTTGTTTCATGGCGTCATTTCACCACAATTAAAAAGGGCTAGATCATGAGTAGTGAAGGCGTAGCTGGCCTGATGGTCATCCTGATGCTGGTGATGATGTTCATCCGCATCCCTATCGGAGTTGCCATGATGGCAGCTGGTGTAATCGGATACAGCATTATCGATGATTACACCACTCTGTTTTTCTTTTTGAAAAACTCAAGTTTTAATCAGTTTGCTAATAATAGTTTTTCGATTATCCCTCTATTTTTGTTAATGGGTAATCTTGCATCACGTTCTGGAATCAGCAAATCACTGTTTCAGGGCATGAATGCATTTATCGGCCACTATCGTGGTGGACTTGCATTAGCCGCGGTTGGCGGTTGCGGACTGTTTGGCGCGATCTGTGGCAGCTCTCTGGCGACTGCCGCGACCATGGGTCAGGTAGCTTTACCTGAAATGCGCCGACATGGTTACAACGGTGCATTATCTACTGGCGCACTGGCTGCTGGCGGTACTCTGGGTATATTAATACCGCCCTCTATTGTACTAATCATCTATGCGCTATTAACCGAGCAGAATATTGCAAAACTATTCCTTTCTGCGATGGTCCCTGGGATTTTGGCAGTGCTAGGTTATATGATGGCCATTGTGCTGATGATTAAATTCCACCCCGAATATGCTGATTGCACTGAAAAAACCACCTGGAAAGAAAAGCTTCACGCGGTAATTAATCTATTCCCCGCGAGCATTTTATTTATCGGTGTACTGGGAGGTATCTACGCGGGTGTTTTCACCCCTACCGAAGCCGCAGCATTTGGTGTAATTGGCACCACCCTGATTGCCATTGCTAACCGCCAACTCTCGGTAAATCGCTTTATTGATTGCCTCACCCAAACCGCAATCAATACCGGCATGATTTTCGTGATTATTCTGGGTGCTGATATCTTTAATGCATTTCTTAGCCTCAGCGGCATGCCTGAATATATGGCCGAATATATCATCGACAGTAACCTGTCCCCTTATATGGTTATGATCGCAATATTACTGGTTTATCTGGTACTGGGCTGCCTGATGGATTCATTGAGTATGATTCTACTCACCATTCCCATCTTTTTCCCTGCCATCATGGTGCTGGATTTTGGCATGACTGCAGAACAAACCGCATTATGGTTTGGCATCCTGTGCCTGATTGTCGTTGAGGTCGGTATGATCACACCCCCGGTTGGCATGAACGTCTTCGTCATCAACAAGCTTGCTGGTGATGTACCGATGAAGGATACCTTTGTCGGAGTACTACCTTTTCTTGCTGCTGATTTCATCCGAGTGATACTGCTGTTGATTTTCCCAATTCTGACCTGGGGAATAGCACTATGACCCAATTGTATAAATAACAGGTAAACCTGATGAATATAGACGAACTTATTGCTATCGATATCCATACCCACGCCGAAGTATCCTGTTGCGCCCCGCCCGACAGCTTTGGTGAAGAGTATGATCGCGCTGCAGATAAATATTTTGGCTCATCGCATCGTCCTACCATCGATGAAACCATCGCCTACTATCGCGAACAGAAGATCGGCCTGGTCATGTTCACCGTTGATTCTGAAAGCCAGCTTGGACGTCGTCGTATTCCCAACGAAGAAGTCGCCGAAGCCGCTCAGAAAAACAGCGACATGATGATTGCTTTTGCCAGTATCGATCCGCATAAAGGCAAGATGGGCGCGCGTGAAGCCCGTCGCATGATTGAAGAGTATGGCGTCAAAGGCTTTAAGTTTCACCCGACTGTACAGGGCTTCCTGCCCTACGACAGAATGGCCTGGCCCATCTACGAGGTAATTGCGGAGTATAAATTGCCAGCCATCTTTCATAGCGGGCATTCAGGTATTGGTTCCGGTATGCCTGCTGGTGGAGGTCTGCGTCTGCAAAATTCAAACCCTATGCTGCTGGAAGATGTTGCTATCGATTTCTCAGATATACAGATTGTCATCGCACACCCTTCCTGGCCCTGGCAGGATGAAGCCCTGTCGCTGGCGGTGCATAAGCCTAATATCTATATCGATCTATCCGGCTGGTCGCCCAAATATTTTCCAAAGCAGTTAATTCAATACGCGAATACGCTGCTTAAGGACCGTGTACTGTTTGGATCTGACTTCCCCTTGATTACTCCAGAACGCTGGATATCTGACTTCAAAAACGCGGGGTTCAAGCCTGAAGTGCATCAACGTATTCTTAAGGATAATGCCGTCCGCCTGTTAGGACTGGGTGATTCTGACAAATAGCGATTAACAAACTCAGGTATTAAAAAATGACCTGAAAACCATATTAATGAGGAGTAACAATCATGGCTAATCTAAGACCAGTAAACATGAACTGGCCAACTGCAAGTATTCGCAATGGTGACAATGGGGTGCTCTACATTACCAATGATGCACCACTGCCTGACTACCCCAGAGCACTGTTCGACATATTTGACGAGTGGGCTGAAAAAACGCCTGATAGCCCGGCCATCGCAGATCGACGTGCCGACTCAGGCTGGAGAATACTCAGCTATCGACAGCTAAAAGAACAGTCTCGCGCCATAGCACAATACCTGCTGGATAAGGGCCTGAGTGCGGATCATGGCCTGGCCATCATAGCGCCAAACTCTATTGATCATGCACTGTTGGCACTTGGCGCAATGCGTGCCGGAGTCCCCTATGCCCCGATTACTCCAGCCTATGCACTGCTGTCTACCGACTACGTCAAACTGAGCTACGTGCTTGAGCTGATGTCACCATCAATGATTTATGTGGATGATACCGCGCCCTTTAAACAGGCTCTGGATGCCATGGAAGTTGATTGTATGATAACTGCCATTGACAATGCCGACAGCGGTTTCAGCCTTGCTGATGCACTGGCCACTACCCCGGGCGAATCTCTGGCAGCAGCCGAGGCATCCATCAATGCCGATACCATAGCCAAGCTACTGTTTACTTCCGGTTCAACCGGCATGCCCAAGGGGGTTATCAACACCCAACGCATGCTATGCTCCAATCAGGAAATGATCCGTCAATCCTACGCTTTTCTCAAGGATGAACCTCCTGTTATCGTCGACTGGCTGCCATGGAATCATACTGCTGGCGGCAATCATAACTTTGGCCTGGCACTGTATAACGGGGGAACACTATATATCGACGAAGGCAAGCCAACACCCAAGTTGATGCATCATTCCGTTCAAAACCTGCTCGATATAGCCCCTACTCTGTACTTCAATGTACCCAAGGGCTATGAATTACTGGTCGCAGAAATGGAAAAAAATCCTGAACTACGCAAAAGCTTCTTTTCTCGCCTGAAGTTAATCCAGTACTCTGGCGCTGGTCTATCTGCCCACGTATTCACCCAACTGGAAGAGATGTCGGTTGAAACCGTAGGCGAAGAAACCCTGATCATTACCGGTTACGGTGCTACCGAAACCGCACCTTTCGCGACCTGTCCTATCGGCCCTATTAAACAACCCGGTCTGGTTGGACTACCTGCGGTTGGTGTTGAATTTAAACTGGTACCTCACGACGTTAAAACTGAGTTGCGCGTACGCGGCCCCTCAATCACACCTGGCTACTGGGGTGAAGCGGATAAAACCGCAGAAGCGTTTGACGAAGAAGGCTTTTACCGCATCAAGGATGCGATCAAACTCAGCGACCCTGATGATATATCAAAAGGCCTGATGTATAACGGACGTCTGGCTGAAGACTTCAAGCTGTCAACTGGAACCTGGGTCAATTTTTCCAACCTGAGAGCAGGCTTTATCGCCCAGGCTGCACCCATCGTACGCGAGCTGGTACTGACCGGACACGATATGGATTTTATCGGAGCATTATTATTTCTCGACGTGGAGCAGGCGCAAAAACTTGATCCATCGCTGGCCAATGCCAGCACTGAACAACTGGCAGCCAGTGACATCGTAAGAGAGCGCATACAGGATGCGGTGACTCGTTACAAAGAAAAATCCACCGGTAGCTCCACACGCATCTCAAGAGTCATGATCATGGCTGAGGACGCTTCACTGGAAACCGGTGAAATGACTGACAAGGGTTCGGTGAATCAACGCTCAGTATTGTCCAGAAGAGAGGAACTGGTGAATGCCCTGTATGAAGATCAGCCAGGGCCAGATGTCATCATTGCCTAGGCTTTCCCCCTCAAGCTTTTCTCTGATATTTCCTGCAGTGCTTTTACTGGAATTTAACCAATAAAAGCACTGCTTCTGTAAATGCCAGCTTCACTTAAGTCGGCTAAGGGAAACACCAGGCCCAGCACTACATTCGGTCTGACCATTCGTCATCATCTTCATCGCAGGCTTCCTCCTCGCTTTCCCAGCTGTACTGTTTACGTGGCGGGGCTGGATCATACTGCCTGAGCCGAAATGCCATCAGCATACCAATTAACGCACCACTTAAATGTGACTCGAAGGAAATATCCTGCTGGATGGGTAAAACCCCCAGAATCATCCCCCCATAAAGAAAGAACACGACCAGTGATAGTGCGATGGCTCGCCGCTCCCAACGAAGAACACCAAGCGTAAAAACAAACAACAGCATACCAAAAGCGAGGCCGCTAGCCCCAATGTGATAGGACTCACGTGCAAACAGCCACACACTAATACCACTACCCAGATAAACAACCGGCAACAGCACTCTGGCGGCGCGTGGATACCCGTAGAGCAGCATGGTCCCAATCAAGATAACAGGTGCTGTATTGGCGAACAGATGCGCGAAGGAGCTATGAATTAAAGGGGCAAAGATTATTCCAAATAGACCGGAAGCACGGCGCGGATAGATACCGAGCTGGATAAAATCGCTAGCAGTAATATATTCTGTAAATTTTATTACCCATAGCAGTAACACAAACGACAGCACAACGATAAAAGCATTCCATAGTCGTCGAGTATCTGCGACAGGATCAGGCTGATAGAGCTTCTTCAGGGTATCAGGGCCTCAAGCTCTCGATGTAATAGCTCATCATCTCCCAGATTGAGTTCAACCAGTTTACGCAGATGGGTCATACTATCCAGGTCGATGCTCTGGCAGTGAATACCCACACGATTATCCTCATTATGGGATATGTTGCCATCCATAATAATCTGCACGGCTGATGATTCATCAAGGGTTAGAATTAACCGGCAAGCGGTGCCTGGCGCTGGGATAGAACCTGAACAGTTATTGATCAACGCGCCCTTGAAAGAGATATCAAGAAGATCACAAATCACGCGTAGTTCTTTACATTCAAATTCAACCTTGCAGTCGAAGTGAATTCTTTGGAAACGCCTGTTATCAGTCATAGCCTCAATCCCATCTTGTTTGTACTGATTCTAGCATGCTTGCAGCAGAATTAATCATGCATGATAAACCTGTCATGATTAGGCGGCATAATAGAGGTTAACTCATTCCTCACTTAGGCATGTTATACCAGCAGATCCCGACTCAGATCATAGATCCTTACTCAACCATGCCTCCAGACCTCGTCCAATACTCAACAAGTTACACAGAACCTTGCTGTAAGCTGTACACTCCGTTTGCACTCTTGCAGCAACGACGATTTTAACTTTCTAGCTATAATCTTTAACAAATCTCGCCTCAACGATTGCAGATAGACTTGGATTTCCGCATGTTTCGTGGATAATGCACACTTTCTGTGGGTAACAGCCTTACTGTTACCCCTTTTATCAACTCTAAAGGTAATTTTTAATGGCCGAAAAGAAAATCAAAGCAATTCAAACTGCTTACACCAAAACACAAACTATCCAGTCACTTATGGAGTCTACCGGGTTAGCTCGTAAAGATGTTGTTGCTGTATTAGATGGATTAGGCGATATCATTGAAGGCCACATCAAAAAGCGTAGTTGCGGACAATTCACCCTGCCAGGACTGCTGAAGATCAAAACCGTTAAGAAACCTGCTCGCAAAGCCCAGAAAAACGTACCCAACCCTTTTAAACCAGGTGAAACCATGGATGTAGCAGCACGCCCTGCTTCAACTGTTGTTAAGGTAGCCCCCTTAAAGCGTCTTAAGGACATGACTTTATAGTCAATCAAGTCATTAGATGTAAAGAAAATAGGAAAACCTCGTTTTCCTATTTTCGCAATCAGATCACTCGATCAGCTCATCCGACTCAGACGTGGGCATAGGTCCTGAAGCCACACTACGCATATTACGCGTGTGCAAAACAGGTTGTTTTATTGAAACCACACTCTCACGCCAGACTATCATCACTCCTGAAAAAACAGTAATCACCAGGCCAATCACAGCCACCTGATCAACCGACTCATTAAAAAACAACCAGCCGAATAAAATTGCCCATATGATTTGACTGTATTGCATAGGCGCTACTACAGCCGCAGGTGCACAGCGATAGCCGGTTAAAATAAACAACTGTCCTAATAAGGCGAGCACACCGATCAAAAACATCAGGCTCAGATCAGCAATCGGCATTGGCGTATATACAAAATATAATATCCCACCGCTGAGAAAAATACTCAGCAACAATGGACTCAGGATAAGAACCGCCGAGTTTTCTTCGTTGCCGATTTTGCGCGAAATGACTGAGGCAATAGCATTACACAAAGCCGCAGCAAAACCGAATAAATGGCCCATTTCCAGAGTTGCAGCTGATGGCCTCAATACAACTATGACCCCAATAAATCCCAGCAGGATACTGATGGCACGTGTTGCATGAATTTTTTCATCCAGCAAGGGTATCGCCAACAACGATATCAGCACAGGCGTGGTAAACAAAAGCACATACACCTGAACCAAAGGCAACATTGAAAATGCCAGAAAAGCAAAAGAAACACTCCCCGCCATCAACAGGGCACGTATAAACACTAGCCCTGGATTTTTTGGATGCAGAGATATTGCACTACCCTCGAAAATTCGAGCTAAAGAAAATGGCACATAAGCAAACAACATAGCAAAGAAAATAATCTGGAACACCGAGTAATTGCTCAGTACCTTAACCAGAGCATCATGCGATGAAAAGATCACATAACCCAGCAAAGACACGCCTATGCCCTTTATGGCAGAGGTATCATGAGAGTTATCTGACATACAAGTTCCATCTTAGCTGGTTCATAAAAGCCAATTCAACTGGATTTAAAACAGGCATATTAACATATATCCTCCTGTACGCCTGGCAGGGTTCTCTTAAAAAAGCAACAACCCTTATTGTTTCGAAATAATAGAGAATTGAAAAACAGGCTCCAACAATTCTTAAAATAGTAGAGTTTATTGGCCTCGTCTATAAGGCTCCCCCTTTGGATTGTCACTCAAATAAACTCGTTTGAAAGTTAATGTCAGGCTATTCTTATTTCGTTTCTACAGCCCTCGACTCCTGCCCCTCCCTGCATTAATACGCTCTGCACCTTGTACTCCACCTTTCAGGCTCAAGGACATTCGACTCTCCACCTTTGATTTGCCTACCGGTTATCGAAAAGATTGATAATTGTGTTCTTAACAGGTCGTATCGATCTATGCACAATCACAATGATCTGAAAGCAAGAATCATCAGGGATTTTTGCTCGCTTGCGAGAGTGCTACTTTCGCTTTATGCTTAGCCATAGCTCCCTTTTATTCATATAAGGAACAAACTGAGAGCGGCCCATTAGAAAATTCTTTTAGATTTTGAAAACAGATAAGGATATTTTCAGCAATGCCTTTTGATGCCTGGCTTGTACTCGCAGTCGTAGCTCTGTGCTTTGGGTTACTGGCTAGCAACCGCTTCTCAGCGGACCTGATTCTGATGGCGGGCCTGACGCTACTGCTTGTAAGCGGTGTTCTCTCACCCGCCGATGCTCTGGCAGGCTTTGCCAACGAAGGCATGGCTACAGTCGCAGTACTTTATGTTGTCATCACTGGATTTCGTGAGACTGGCGGCATCAACTGGATCGTGAATTCAGTCCTCGGCACCCCATCATCCATTACTCACGCTCAGCTCAGGGTCATGGCCCCTGTAGCTTTCTTAAGCGCCTTTTTGAACAATACCCCTGTGGTCGCAATCTTCATCCCGGCCATCGATGACTGGGCCAAACGTTTTCGTCTTTCCGTTTCAAAATTAATGCTGCCCTTAAGTTATGCGGCAATTGCTGGCGGCACCTGTACTCTCGTCGGTACCAGCACTAATCTGGTCATCAACGGCCTGATGATTAACGAGAGCGGCCGCCCTTCTTTCGGTATTTTTGAGATTGCCTGGGTGGGTGTGCCAATTACCCTCACGGTGATGCTGTATGTATTACTCACACACCGCTGGTTGCTGCCCGAACGGCGCCCTGTAGTCAGTCGCTTTGCTGACGTGCGGGAATATACCGTGGAGATGATGGTGGAAGCGGATAGTCCTCTGGTCGGTCAAACTATCGAGCAGGCAGGCCTGCGTCAGCTACCCGGCCTGTTTCTTGTTGAGATCGAACGAGAAGGTCAGATCCTGACCGCAGTGTCACCCCATGAACGGCTGCATGCAAACGATCAGTTGGTATTCGTAGGCATTGTCGATTCTGTCATTGACCTGCAGCACATAAAAGGACTCAAGCCGGCCACCAATCAGGTCTTCAAGCTCGACTCACTCAGCGAAGAGCGCAGCCTGACCGAGGCCGTTATTTCCAATACCTCTCCTCTGGTGGGCAGGACAGTGCGCGAAGGGCGCTTTCGCAGTATCTACAACGCCGCTATCATTGCGGTGGCGCGCAACGGAGAGAAGCTCGACAGCAAGATTGGTGATATTACACTCCGAGCTGGCGACACCCTGCTAATGGTCTCATCCTCCTCCTTCGCTGAGCAACAGCGCAACTCCCGCGACTTCTTTCTCGTCAGCAGTCACAGTGATGCCCGCGAATTACGGCATGATCGTGCGCCGCTGGCCATCGCTATCCTTGTCGGCATGGTGCTGGTGGTCGCTCTGGGCTTGCTTAGCATGCTCAAGGCCGCCATGCTTGCCGCCGGCCTGATGATTGTTTCCCGATGTACCACAGGACGCATCGCGCGCCGCTCCATCGATTGGCAGGTATTGGTAGTGATCGCTGCTTCTTTTGGTATAGCGACGGCCTTGCAAACATCCGGTGCCGCAGCTGGTGTCGCTCAACGTCTGGTTTCCATGGCCGGAGACGACCCGCTACTGGCCCTTGGTATGATCTTCATCAGCACCGCCCTGCTCAGCGCCCTGGCTACCAACAATGCTGCCGCCGTAATCATCTTCCCTATCGCCCTCTCAACGGCAGACAAGCTCGGCGTCAGCCTGCTGCCCTTCGCCGTAACTATCATGATGGCTGCTTCGGCCAGCTTTGCCACCCCTATCGGTTATCAGACCAACCTCATGGTGTATGGTGCTGGAGGGTATCGATTTCAGGACTATCTGCGATTCGGCACCCCGCTAACGCTGTTAGTCGGCGTAGTTACTATCGTGCTGACACCCTTGATCTGGCACTTTTAATGAATCTGGAAGCTCTGAATAATTCATGGATGAATTATCAGAGCCTCCCTAAACTAAAAAGAGCCCATCTCCTGATCAACAAACCTCCCGCTTGCCCTGATCGCGGGCAAAAGCTTTTCATCAGCGTAGGTACAGCCCGTAAGCCCCGGATCTTTCTGTTCTGTCTTATCGGCCATATTTGGGTAATGACCTCTACCATTTTCGTATTTTACAGGTGCCTTATCCTGTGCACCTGCCAACGATAGGCGAGGAGGATTATCGCCTTCTTCAACGACCACGGATGGGTTACGTTTAACCAGGAGATCAGTTAGATCCTTATCACTCAGTTCACGATATTGGGAAGGCCTATCCTCTGACTCATCACCTAATATGGAAAATGCGCCTGCGCATTCACCGCCAATTGCCCGGAGTAATTCAAAATCATTATCAACACTGATTTTCCTCTCACGGCAGATCCGAATACGATTGGCTTCAGGCAGGAGATTAGCAAAGTAATGGTGGGGCACTCGATTCTCTGAACCTGGCTCATAAGATTCCGTTCTCAGAGGTGCAGCCGATTGTTAGGCATTTTTATACGGCAACCATTTTTCATCATTAAAATAAAACAAGCTATTCGACAATAGATGATCACCATCTGGCCAAACACGCTCTATAATTGAAATTAGCTTTTCTATACCCGATGCGTCATGCTTGTCTGATACGACCAGTATATCTCTGGCGGGTATAGCTGCCACATACCCATTTGGACAATATCCAGCTAGCCAATCGTTCCATATCTCTGGAACTAGTAGCAAACTCGCCTCAAAATCACCACTTCCAGAGAAATACAGAAGCCCCTCATGTTGAGTTATTTTTATATCTCCTGCGACTCTCCTCAAGTTTTCTATTCCAATAGAGAGAAGCTCATCCGCGATCAGTCCTGATTCTTCAAGGTGTTTAGCTTGCAAGACGGTATAGTGATCACCGCAATCGCAGAGGAAAAACACAGAAAAATCATCGCAATACTTAAGACAGAATGGAGCGTCTTTTTCATCGAGCTCCATACCCAACCTTGCATCGCTGTAAAACGTTTGCTTGAAATATGCGACAGAGTTTTCGATTTTCATCTGATTGCCTAACGCCCTACATCACTGGGAAAATAAAGCTACATAGCGTAGCGGCGTAGCTTTATTTTTTTCCGGTGAATGTATTTGTTATGTTTCTTTTATTACATTCCATTCTTCTTTTAGAACCTCTTTAGATAATTTCATCACAGCGTTATATGATTCAAAGAAGGGCTCGTCTTCCTTGGCCGATTCTGCTCCAGCGGTTTCAGTCATTAATTTTATTGCTGTAATAAGATTCCTATGTTTTTCTTCTTTTGGGTTTAACATCAATTCAAGTTTGTGACGAATATGATTTATTTCACCATATTCTACATTTTCTAAATCTTGATATGTACCTGTTTGCCAATAGTGGAGGCACCTACTTGTTATATCTGCAATCATATCTCTCAAGCTATTAATCCAAACTTGCCTCATTGGACCTAAGGTTTGTAGCTTTTCTGTTTTTTGAGCTGATTCTATTTGCTTTTTCGAAATTTTAAGGGAAATTAGTGGGCCAACAAAAACGGCAAAAATCGCTACTACAAGTGACAGTACTGAGATAATTTCTGTTTTCATAAATTTGATATTTCCTTAAACATAACGCCATGCACAGCGGGCAACTTGGAGCGACGTTAGGAGCGTAAAGTTGTTCCGATGATGCATTTTGTTATGTGCTTTGTCATGTAAATATATACAATGTATTTTCATTAACTTCACATTCGTTAAAAGTTTCGCCACTTAAAGAAACATTTTTTTGCTCAAAAATACTTAAACCTTGTTTGGTTTGGTCTCC
>JBNKPX010000042.1:0-27860 GCA_050295575.1 Gammaproteobacteria bacterium
AGGATTGCGATCGCAAATAGTGCTCTCGATTTCAATGAGGATAACCCTAGAGATATGGCGCTGTATAAAAAACTATGCCCGAGTGGAAATTATTGGAAAATTAACGGAAGCGTTAATCAAAATGGAAGTAGCAGTATCAATATCGATATCGATATCGATTCTCTTGAGCAGATTTCGGTAAAAACCGAAGAAGCAAGCACATCTGATAACAAGGTTAGCAAACCGGGGGCAGATCACAATTTTCTCTAATATTAGAATATATTGTGATCTGACTCCGGTTTTTATACTGGCTTAAACTACTCATTTTACTATCAAAATGCCCCCTTTAAGGGTTAAATCAAGGATTAAAATGAGCAATAAGTTCATATAATCAAAGAGTTACCTGGGTCCGACCCGGTTTATGCTATCCAATCGAGTCTGACCCTATTGATTCTGCTTACTTTTAACTGAAGCCGTAGCTGAATTGCTTAAGATCAATTTCTTTTTCAATTAATGGGTGTCTATAATTATTATGGGTGTCAATAATTATTGTATAATTATTGACCCGGTTTATGCCTGTTTCTGGACGGGCACTAATTAATCATGCATTCAATTTCAATCGAGTCTGACCCTATTGATTTTTGATTCTTTGCAATTGACGGGGGTCTTCAATTACTTTTCTATGCAGGTTATCCATCACTTTTTATACATATGCTTGCAACGTAATAAGGCTGCATATTATTGTGGGATTCACTGCTACCAGATTCACGACTTTTTTTAATTTCTTTGTTTATGGCTAGTGAATTGCTATCGCTAAATTCTAAACTTATTCCCTCATTATTTATCGAAGACTTAATATAATAGTTATCATCAATATAATTGTGATAATGTCTTGGAATTTCAGACAACAAAAGTGTGTGACGTTCTTCACCTCCAGTCTCTCCTAATTGTCGTCTTGTAAGACCTGTTCCACTACCAGACGCAATTATAACTCTGCCTGATGCTTTATCAAATCTAGTCCATCCTATAGGGCATTCGCTCATGTTAAATGACATTAGAGTTCCTGGAGGAATAAGATCTGCGACCTTTTGAATCTTAGTTTCTAATTCTGAATTGAGTATGCGTATCGCATCAGTTAATTCTCCAGATGAGGATTGTGCGATTATCTTACTAAGATTTTTCCTTATTTGTCTTAGTTCTAAGTCAACGGTTTTTTTTATTCCAACTTGGAACTGGTAAATAGTCATACCAAACACGACCGAAATTATTATAATAAAAATAACGCTAGCGATAGTGGTGGCTTTGTAAACATTACTATTTTTGTACAAGCTATTCATTGTTACTGCCTGCGATATGTGCAAATAGAATTATCATAAAGCTAGATAACAGCGCTAGTCCCCCTAGTCCATAAAGTAAATAGTTGTAGTCAGGGTTAATGTTCTTAATTACCGTAATGACAGCTACTGATGCAATATCTAGAATAACAGCAACTAAAAGTAAGCCTTTCCATGCCCTATTAGAACTATTTAGAGATGCAAGAAGGCTGAACTCAAGTGTTATAAATATTAAGAGCATAGATAGTAATAATGTAGCTAATGCTTTAACATCTTGAGTTATTTTTAGTAATTCATGTATGTTTGATATCCAAGATATAACTAAAGGACCAAAAAAAATTGTTGCTACAGTGATCCAGGTATTCTCAAACTTCCCATCGAAAAAAGTTTTTTGCAAAACACTTGCAGAGTCATTTTCTATTTTTTCATAGGCTTTCGAGTAAGCAACTACAGATTGCAGTAAATAGCCCAACAGTATTAAAATACAAGAGACAATAATGAAAGAACTTCCTGCATATTGAGGGTTTATATTATTCACTTTTTTCCTTTCTTATTTTAATTAGGTAAACGAATTATTTGATCCGCTAAAAAGATGTGTGAGGTATTATAGATTCGAACCTTACCTCAGTTGACTATTATAGTTACTTTGCCCGAGCTTATTAAAGTTCGCCTATTTTTTTTGTAGTACAACACTACTATATATCAACGGTAACGTAAAATCTATTTCTCAATACATAAAAAACTGGGGGCCGTCTTCGGAATCTTCCTGAATCAAACACCAATCCCAGACTAGTCCAGTTAACCCAGAAGCAATGAATAACTGGGGTCAGATACACGTTATATTTAATTCGATTTACAACACTACATTTCCAGTTAGTTTTATACCCAGTAAGCTTCTAAAAAACCGACAAATAATTTAATTTGTATCTGACACCAATTATATTGGCATTCGCCACCTCCTGAGTTATCAGAAGATGTCCACTAAAGCGGGGGAGGTTCAATTACATGTGAATTTACCTTGTTAGCTTTAGCTTTTTTGTACCAATATGACTTCCCTTTAGGCGCAACTATTTTTTCAAGAACTTTTTCACCTACCTGGGTACGTTTTTCAAAAACCTTTTCTTGAAGTTTTACAACCAATTCTTTAAAAGCAAGCTCTTCAGCAGTAGTGTAGTCTGGTTGCGATAACTCAGAATATAATTGAGGTTTCATATCTGAATTTTTTTTTGGATGTAGCGCTAAACTAACTTTTACTTCTTCGAAATTTTCCGCGCCACTGTGCGCAGCGAAGTTGTGCCTTAGTTTCATTATATTGTCATGAACTTCTAACTGCTCTGCATCAAATATAGAACTTTCAAGCTTCACTTTACGACCTTCACAGGATGTGAAGCACTTACCATAAAAAGTCAATGCTGCAACAAAAAGACCTTTAATAAGGTTCATTTTGTCCGGGTTTTTCCATCTGTCGATAGGCTCAGGATTTAATTTTTCTATTTCATTAAGCCAAGCAATTACACTTCTCAAATCCTTTTCTATTAAAGAATAAGCGGCATATTGTTCACTTATTTTATCTGTCATTCGAACAGATGGTGCAGGCTTCCCTTTATATAGGTACTCATTGCTTAATCCTTTACCAGGGACAAATGTTTCAATGATTGTCCAGCCATCTGACATCACTTTTTTAATCTGAGTGATAATAGTCATTCTGATTTCGTAAAGCTAACGCTCGCAACACCGGAAAATTTGGAGCGTAGCGTAAAATTTTTCCGAGTGATTGCGCTTGTTAGATTTCACCATCGCCAAACTTGCTTCTAATTAAATCAACAATATCATTTTCAATGTCTTTTAATGATGATTGAACCAGCCGCCTAATGGCTTCATGCTCTTTAAAACCACAATGAAGTATTTTCCATTCGTTTTGATTTTGAATGCCTCTTTTATCCCAGCTCTTTTCTGTCTCAGCCTCATACTTGCAAAAGACTGTAAGCTTCGATTTTGAAAAGGCATGTGTAAAAAACACTCTGTACCAGCTTAAAACCTCTTCTTTGGGTTTAAAAACAATAACGACTGAATGCTGCGGCGATGGGGCTGTTAATCTGAATCCATCAATAACATCTTTATATTTCGTTACTGGCCGGTACTCCGTAGTTTTATTAAAACCAAAACGATCTTCGGACACTACTTTTTCTTTTGCTTCGTACTCTTCTTGGGTGTAAGTTTCTGATGCAAAATACTTTTCTTTGCTATCTTGTATCCATTTGCCAATTCCTTTTCGACCAGTGATTCCAGTGTAATCTTGCTGAGGATTAATCTCTACCTCAAACAATGAAGTAATTATTTCACTCCATTGAAATGAATTAAATTCATTAAAATATACTTCCAGCGACTCCTGAGCCTCCTCGGAATTACAATAGCTCTTGCTTTTCTCCTGAATCAGACGAATAAGTTTTTCATCTCCACTGGTTTTAGGTCCTTCATCTGCTTCACCTACAATTAATTCCGGCGTTTCTGTGCGAGTATTAGTTTTCAGGCTATCTCTCAATGAGTCTGCAAGCTCATTTGATACCGTGCAAAAAATTTCAGTATTATCAGCTTGCTGAATAAAGAGAGGTGTTTGATATTTCTTAACGCTAGCATCGTCAGAAATATAATCCATTATATCTCTATATCTGATATCTTCCCCCTCGTAGTTGAGCAAAGACATTGCAAAACTCTTTGTGAAGACACTGAAGTCTTCTAGAGCAATAGAAGATTGACTGCTTGACGAAGAAAACAAAAAGTATGTTTTTTTGAATGATTCAGATGATGACTTCTCGAAAATTGAGCGTAGATCTTTGTTGGACTTGATGTATTCCGTCCCTGCTTGACACGCATCAACCACTTTAATCGTCTGCTTTGGACTTAAGGACTTTAGCATGGAATCAAACTCACTATTTCTTAGTGATGTTTGCTCAATTTTTGAAGAGCTAAAATCTGAGAACAAATAAAGGAAGTCATCTGAAGTACTTGATCCATGCCCCGTGTAGTAAAAGAATATTTCATCTATAGCGTCATCTTGGTGCTTCCTAATATATGAAGCAACTTCAGCCTTCAATGTTGTGCTCTTTTCATTGCCGTCCAACGTAAGGCAGTCATCATAGCTGCCTGATCCAGCGATGATTTTTGAAACCACCTCTATATCCTTTTTACACGGCGGAAGATCGGCTTCATTATCATATTTTGAAACGCCAATAAGTAAGGCTATTCTCTTTCCCATTTACCCTTTCTCTATTTAAGTACCTAGTGAATCTAACAGTTTAAATAACTGGAAAATTGAGGTGTTTAAACACCTCATTTTTCCACATATGACTTTCAGAACTGAATTGATCTTTTAGGTGGAATTTCGAGATTTCCTTTATTAATTCAACAGCTTGAAAGATTCTCATCCTTTTATTCCTTGATTTAACTCCCTGGATATTACCTTACTTTGCCATGATATTGCTATATTGATTAAAAACCCGCTGCAATTCACCAAGCTCCCGATTTAATCTCAGAATTAATTTAATTATCAAACTAACTTCCCCTCTCTGTGCCCTCCGTGTCCTCTGTGGTGATCACTTCATATCGGCTTAACTAAAATTCACACCCCACTCAACCTCTCCAACAACCCAGAAACCCGCACCGTCTTCCGCTCAACAGCACTCCCAATAACACTACCCAACCCCCAAATCTCAACACTATCCCTCGCCCGAGTAATACCCGTATACAACAACTCCCGAGTACAAACACTAGATTCATAACCAGGCAATACCATCAGTACCCGTTCAAATTCAGACCCCTGAGATTTATGCACCGTCATCGCATAAGCCGATTTCGATTCCGGTAACTGCGACAAAGAAAGCCCTCGATAGCCCTTATCATCAGCCTCAAACCAGACCTTGAGGCGTCCATCATCATCCGGCCACACGATCCCAATATCCCCATTATGAATACCATACTGATACATATTGCTACTCATCATCAACGGCATGCCCGTAAAATAGGGACGATCATCTGATATCTTATTATGCCGCTTCAAAGCCTGTTCAATCACACTATTGATTTGATCAACACCACTCACGCCATCCCATACCGCCGCCAGAATCTGAAAGCGATAAAAGCATTCAAAAGCCTGCTCAATATCTTTTGCATCAATGATCTGCTGATAGTGCTGTAACGCCTGTTGTACCAACTGCTCATTGAGTTGTTGATCGGTTAGCTGTTGCCATTCAACTTTCTGATCTGGCTGAGATTCCATCAAAAACTGCAGGCTTGCTTCGCTATCCCCAGCATTGATCAGGCGTGCTAACTGGCCAATACCCGAATTGCTATCGAATCTATAGCTTTTCTGTAACACAACGACCTGGTCAGCCAGGCGATAATTACCAGTGTATTCGGGTATCTCGTAATCCAGGGTTTGCCTTATCCATTTGCATTGAGGCTTGCTAAACCGGGTGCCTTTCAGCTCTCCGCATAGATCGGCGAAGACGCTGCCAGCCTCTACCGATGACAGCTGGTCTTTGTCTCCCAGCAGGATTAATCGTGCATGTGCTGGCAGAGCTTCACACACCACTGCCATCATTTGCTGATCGATCATGGAGGCTTCATCCAGCACCAGCACATCGCAGCTTAATGGGTAGTCGGCGTTATAACGCGGTCTATGCGTATAACGGTGGATACCCAGTAGCCGATGCAGGGTGACGGCCTTGTCGGGTATCTGCTGTTCGACAAACAGGTCGTGTGTCATTTCTGCACGACTTTTCTGAATGGATTGAGAAAGCCTGGCTGCAGCCTTACCGGTTGGGGCTGCGAGCTTTATCTTTAACTGCGGATTCTGTTGTATTAGCAACGATAGTATAGAACTGACGGTATGGGTTTTTCCGGTACCCGGTCCTCCCGAGATGATGCAGAGCTGGTGATGGCTGCTCACCAGAGCGGCTATTTTCTGGTAATCAGGATTTTCATTGCCTGTAAATAATTGCTGAAGTTGATCCGCTTTTATTCTGGGCAATGGCCCGGATGAAGTTGCCAGTGCTAACAGACTATTGGCGAGTTGAGCTTCATAATGAAAGTAGCGATTCAGGTAGAGCTTGTTTAAATCAAAAATCAGCGGCCTGTTTTCATTTTTGCTACCAATGATCGGACTCGCTTCAATGGATTCGATCAGTGTCTGAATCTCCGGGGCAGGGCACATCAACAACGACTCGCTGCGTTTAGCAATGTCGTTAATACTCAGGCAGACATTGCCCTGTTTGATTTCATGATTGACCAGCACCGCAAGATGAAGACACAGCTCTGTGGCATCCGGGTGCAGCTCTAATAAATATCGCGCCAGTGTGAGCTGAGCATAGTCCAGTCGATTCTGCTTTACGGCCTGATTGATGAGTTTTAGTTTATCCATCAGTCAAAAAGCTCATCCAGTTGTTTAATCACAGATAGATCTGGCTTATCGAAGAAAACTCCCTTTGCTTCATGCTCGGGTGACATGCCTCGCAGAAATAGATAATACACGCCACCGATATGTTGCTGGTATTGATAGCCCGGCAGGCGTTGCTTTAGATAGCGGTGTAAGGCCAGCGTATAGATGAGATACTGTAAATGGTAATGATGCTGGTACATAGCCTCTCGGCAATTCTCTTCAGCATAGTCTGCAAAATCAGGGCCAAGATAATTGCTTTTATAATCCGCAATAAAGTACTGCCCCTGATGTTCGAAGATCAGATCGATAAATCCTTTTAAGAAGCCATTTAAATGGCTAAATGAATATGACTGATGGGGTAGTAAATAATCATACTGGTGTAACAGATTATTCAGGCCCTGTTGATTCAGCTTGTGACTGGTCATGTAGAATTCCATTTCGCAGAGTTTCTGTTCAGGCCTTATGTCTGCCAGTGTTAATGAGCCTAGCCTTGTATGCAGTATCTCCTGCATCCATTGCTTTAACACGCCTTGCCAGTTTTGCTGAAATCCATACTCCTGTAGCTTGTTGCTGATCAGTGTTTCATCAATGCTTTGGTCAAATACCTGATCTTCTAACAGGTTATGTAGAAAGTTACCAGCTGTGGCACCTTTATGAAAGGTAAAGCGGTTGAGTTGTTCGGCATCTGTTGCTAACTCTTCAGCATCACTATCGATAGAGACACTGTCGTAGTCCGGTCTGTGAATGCTTAGTTCGTGCTCACTGCTGGATGCGATTTGACTATAGGAACTGATACGCCATTGTTGCTGGATACTACGCTTGAATTTTTTGGCCGCTATCATAGGCTCGGCCTGATCACTGGCTGTAATGCCATCGTCAATCCGATACTCTGCATCATGCAGACGTAATTCTATACAGGGGTGCTTTTCATTTATCTCAGTAAATGGCTTTAAAAATTCATCCTGCCCCTGCGCCTTTATTTCACCGTTATACAGAACATGTGCGATAGCCGAATCCTGCGCGCCACGGATATTGCCCCAGGCCATATAGCATCGATACTGTGCACGCGTTATCGCTACATAAAACAGGCGTATCTCTTCGGCCAGTTTTTCCTGATGCCAACGATCCAGCTCTGCATCATCTTCCAGCATGATTTTTTTATAGCCCTTATCATCATGATAATAATAGCTGGAAGGTGCTTTTGTCGTTTCCTTAACATTCCACATAAAGGGCAGGAACACGATAGGGTATTGCAGGCCCTTACTCTTGTGTACGGTGACTATTCTGACCAGCTGGTTATCGCTTTCCAGGCGCAGTTGATGTGCTTCGTTATCTATCATGTTTGCGCTATCTTCAATCTGCTGGTTTAACCAGTGCAGGGCCTGACTCTGACTGGCATGCAGACTTGCCTGTTCCTGTAACAGCTCCATGATATGAATCCAGTTGGTCAGGCGTCTTTCGCCATCGGCAAAATGGATATTTTTATGCAGGCTTTGTTGATCTTCTATCAGTCGGAAAAACATCGACAATATGCCATGCTGTTGCCAATGCAATTGATAGGCCTTCATCGCTTCCAGTAGTTCGACCAGTTGATGGTCCTGCTGTTGCAGGCGATAGATATCCCGGCTGTTCCAGCTGAACAGGTCAGTCGCCAGCAGGCCGAATAATAATGCGCTATCGGAAGGATTGATTAATACCGCCAGTAGCTGACTGATGTCCATCGCCTGCTGGCTGGCAAATACCGAATCGCGCTGAATCATTGCACTGGCGATACCGCGCTCTGAGAGTTTGCTTTTCATCAGGCTGGCCTGATAACCGGTTTTAACCAGAATCGCCAGATCATTCGCGGCCACCGGTCTATCATCCAGCATCAGTGCCTTTTTAGACAATAAGCTCAGTATTTCATCAGCACATAAGCTGGCAAAGTGATCATTGGCCTGGGCCTTATTGGCTGGCTTGTCGGTGAATGGGTAAATCCAGCTGACCAGCGCGGGCAGATCTTGCCCATCCTGCGTAAGCCTTAGCTGCCTGTTTTGATTCGCTTTGGCCTGATGAAACTGAATGAGCTCTGGAAATATAAAGGCATTTTCCTGACAGGAAAATAGCCGGTTCAACATGGCTACATAATCTTCGGATGAGCGATAATTGGTATCTAGCGTGAACTGGGCACTGGTCGACTTGCGTGCACGCTGATAGGTAAATACATCGGCACCCCGGAAGCTGTAGATGGCCTGCTTGGGATCGCCGATCATGATCAGCGCGCTATCAGAACGATGCTGATAAAGAGTTTTGAAGATGCGGTATTGCTGGCTATCGGTATCCTGAAATTCATCCACCATCGCGATTGGGAATAGACTGGCTATCTGATCATTCAGGAAGGTATTTTCTTCATTGACTACTGCGCATACCCGCTCGATCAAATCATCAAAGGACAGATTCTGCGCCTGTGCTTTTTTGTGTCGAATGCTTTCGAGTACAAAGCTGGTTGCATCCGCCAAAAAAGTCAGCTTCATCTGCCTTAACCATTTTTTATGCTGTTGTGAGAAATCTTCTGCGATAGCAAAGAATGGCCATTGCAGGCGATCATCCTGCTTATTTTTATTCAGGCTATTGATTAATTTTTGTCGAGTAATTAACTCCCATTTTTTCGGCAGGGCCTGGGGCAGGGTATCGTGAAAAATAGTGTCTAACTGTTCAAGAAGTATGGTGACGGTTTTGGGGGCAATACTTCGTTTATTCAGATTTGGGTTATCCAGCAATACGGCTTTTATATCTGTATGCTGTTGAGCCCAAAGTGATGATAACTCCGCCCATGTGCTGTTAATCTGCTGATCGAGATTTTCATCACTTTGCACTGCCTGTTGCAGGCTTTGCTCAAATCCTAATAATGGATATAGCGCCTGCAATAAATCATCGGGGTGCTTCCATTGCTGTAAGATCCATTCCAGCCTGCTGCGCTCACAGCCTGCTATGTTTTTACGCCAGTAATCACGCACTGCCTGTTGTTGTAATTCTTTTTCATTGCTCACTATTTTTTGCTGTAACAGCGATTCAGTTTCCAGCGGGAATACGCTTAACAGGCGTTGGCAAAATCCATGTATCGAATAAATGGCGGCTTCATCAAAATTTATTAGCGCGCGTTGTAGTTTAAACAATGCGTCTGCATCCCCCTGCCAGACCTTGAATAAGCTATCGAATTCAGATTTTTCTGCTGCATCCTGTTGCAGGTAATTACTCACCTGATACACCAGATCTCGGATACGTCCTCTTAATTCCTGTGTGGCGGCATTGGTAAAGGTGACGATGAGTAACTGATTAACCTGATAATTGGTTTCCAGTAGATAGCGCACATACAGGTGGGTAATGGTATAGGTTTTTCCGGTACCCGCACTGGCTTCTATCAGTGAAACACCGCGTAATGGATACGTTGCCAGATTGACGCTTTGCATAGTCATTGCTTTATCGATATCCCATCAATCATTGGCTGGATTAATTCTTCACACAGCTGAAAGAATTCTGCATTGAAGGGCGTATCATTTTTAAATGCAGTAGTGATATAGGCATCCTGTGATTCGTAGGAGGGATAAAAGCTATCCGGCTGCCAGTCGCTTTGTATTTTATTCAGCGCATCCTCTTCATTTTTATCATTCTTTACCCTTTGATAATCGTAGGCTGTATTGATATACAAGGGCAGTATGCGTCTGCTTCCTTTGATGTAATTCTCTATCAGTGAGATCAGGATTTGTTGCGCCTGTGATTTTTGCAGGATTTCCAGATTGATGGTTTTATCGTTAAATATGATCGTGCTGAATTGCAGGGTCTGTGTGGCGCATAAAAAACAGTGTTGAATCCAGCTACTGAATAATCCTTTACCACCCACCTTTGACTGAGTGATTTGCAATAGCCCTTCGTTTGAGTAACTGATGATACGACCCTGTATCTGATAACGCTGCAGCAACAGGCTTTGCTCAAATAGCGTATGCCCGGAGTAGTATTCGTGGCTGGTCAGATCATGCACCATCAACTCCACTTCGCTCAGCTGTTGTTGCAGCTGAATCTCGCCACTGGTTAAGGGTGATAGCAATCCACTATTTAAATATTTTGCTTTCTCTAATTCCAGCTCACCCTGTTGCATCAGGTCATTGAATAAGGTTTGTCTAAGGCTATGACGATTTAATGGATCAAGGGTAAAGACTTCATGGTCATCAATCTCACTACTCGCTGTTGCCAGACGTAAGCCCAGTCGTTGCTGCATAAAATGTCTGGCGGGATTATTGTAAAACCGTATCAGTTCATCCAGTTCAATATCACTGTCTATGTCAGCAAAATCTATTGCCTGATTAAATTTATAATCAATCTTTGCTGCTGCCTGTAGCTGCCATTGTTCGGCATAACTGCCTGCAGCAAAATTGCCCTGCGCAAAGGGCTGTAAGGCACTCTGTCGAATAGGTATACGATGCCCGCTATTCTGTTCAATGTAATCCAGTAGCTCGCTGACTACGACCGAAGGTTCCAGATGGCTATCATCCTGCCTGTTTTTGCCGACGTAGCTGATATACAGCGATTGCTGTGCGGAAAGCAGGGATTGCAGGAACATATAGCGATCATCTTCACGCCGTGAGCGATCTCCTTTCTGCGGCTTACGACTGATTAAATCCATCTGTAACAGCGGTTCATTGCGTGGAAACTGCTGGTCACCCATACCGATCAGACAAACCACCTTAAACGGCAGGGTACGCATGGGGATTAAATTACAGAAGTTGATACCACCGGTGAGATAGGCATGATGCGCTGAACCCTGTTCCAGTGACTGTTGCAACAGGTGATGGATAACGCTGAGTTCCAGTGGCTGCTCAAACCCGGCCTGCTCAGCCTGTAGTTGCCAGGCGGCCATTTCATCACGTAGTGGCTTGATCAACCAGGCTTCATCTTCATCAAGCTGCAATAATGACTCTAACATTGCATTGATGCTTGTTTGCCATTCCAGCAATGTCTGTCTTTGGCTTAACTGTTGCTGCCAGTGAGCAAGATCATCCAGAAATTTCTGTAGCTGTCCCAGCGCCAGGTATTCCTGCTGATCGATGATGCAGACCGATGTCACCTGCTGTTGATACAGTTTGCTATGCGGTGGCATCAGGTAGGCAGTTAATAACTGTGAGATGCCATGGCGCCAGGTATTTAAATCATTGTCAGGAAAGCCCAGACGAGACCGATGCTCACTATCCAGCGCCCAGTGAATATGGTTCTGGCTGATCCAGTAGCGAATACTGTCCACGGCTGACTCATCCAGTTGATAGGCGCGCTGCAGGGCAGGGAGCTCAAGCCAGGCGGATATTTCATTGGCGGTCAGACGGCTGGAAGACAGATTGATCCAGTCCAGTATGGTCTGCAACAGAGGGGTCGATGACAGTACGTTATTGTCGGAGACCGTATAGGGGATTCTTCTGGAGGCTGGCTGCTGACCGAATACTGCATCTATATAGGGCGCCAGATTATTGATATCGGGGCACATCACTACGATATCGTGTGCCTGTAACTCATGATCCCGGTCGAGCTGAGACAGTAGATAATCGTGCAACACCTGTAGCTCGCGTAATTCACTATAGCAACTCACCAGTTGGATAGAGTCATCCTGTTTGACATCAAAATCCGGTTCGGTCCGGGTGAAATTCAGGATATCGTGCTTGACCAGATTGAGCAGGCTATCTGGCACTATCTCGCTGAAATGCTCTCTATCGATACTGTCAAATCCGCTATCGTAGAATTGATCGATGTAATCACGACCCTGCTTACCCAGCGAGGCGAGTAATTCATTCTCCAACAGTGGTCTGTCTCCCTGCCTCAGCTGATCCTTGCGGCTGCGAATATCTCCCCAGTATAGACGGCAGGGATTGACGATAAAGATATGCACATCCAGCTGCTGACTGAGCGCCGCCAGAACATTCATGTACATTGGTGACATCGCGGATAGCGCAAACACATATAGCTCGGAGGGCAGTGCCTGCCGTCTGAAGCGGTCGCTGGATATCTCCTCGAGCAACCGTTGAATCAGTTGCGCACGGTGTGGCTGCTCTGACTGTGCACGTAACAAACGCCACAGATGCGCCTGCCAGGACTCGATGGGGGCTAATGGAGTTTTTGCCTGCTCCCATGCGCTCATCATTTGTGGACGATACACCAGATACTGATCAAACAGGCCCGCCAGTTTCTGTGCCAGTTGAAAACTGGCCAGATCTGCATTTTCCTGCTGCTGGTAGGCTTTTAGTGCTGCAATCTCAGCATCATCTACATGCTGTTGTAGAATCTGCAGCATCGACCAGCGTAATACCTCGGCGTCAAAAGAGGACAGATCAGGAATATCATCAAACTGTGCGATAAAGATATCCCAGATGAAGCGTGAGGGTAGCGGAAATTCAATATTTGCAGCTATGCCATTGCTACTGCAGATCTGCTGTTGCAGCCAGCGTTTCATGCCAGGGTTCTGTACCAGAATCTGCTGCGGCTGTAAAACCTGTGCCGATCCATTCTCCAGTTGTTCAAGCAACTGTTGTTTTAAGGTATTGATGTCATTACTGTGGTGTAGAAACAGCATTCAGTGATTCAGACCCTGATCGGTAGTTTGTATTGTGGGAAAAGCATTACTCTAACAGCCTGCGGCTATAAAATATATCTGCTAAGTGCTTGATTAAACCCCTATATGTACTACAAAATGTTAGGCAACAGGGAATAGAAAAATTATTATGTCGGCCAAACCTTCCATACGTACTGCTCTTATCGTTGACGATGAAATGACAAATCGTCTTATCCTGCGTTCTTTATTAAAAAAACAGGGTTATCAAACGCTAGAGGCAGAAAATGGTCAGCAGGCTATAGATAAGTATCTCGCTGAAAAGCCCAGTATCATTTTCATGGATGTGATGATGCCTGAGATGGATGGCTATGAAGCGACCCGATATATTAAAAACCATGCGGGTAATTTCTTTATCCCCATTATCTTTTTAACTGCTATGACCGACGAAACGTCGTTACAAACCTGTATCGATGCTGGCGGTGATGACTTTCTGACCAAACCCTACGATAAATTTCTGCTGCAAAACAAGATTCGTGCAATGGAGCGTATTGCTGACCTTAACCGGGATTTGCAGGGCATGTACAGCCTGATCCACCGTGAACAGGAAATAGCCGAACAGGTTTTTATCAATGCTGTGCAAAATGGCAACATCGAATCCCCATTTATCCGACAAGCTATTCGTCCTGCCGGAACCTTTAGTGGTGATATGATTCTGACGGAGCACAGTCCCAGTCGGGATATTCATATATTGCTCGGTGACTTCACCGGGCATGGCCTTTCTGCAGCTCTTGGTGCGATGCCGGTTTCTGAAGTATTTCGTGCCATGACTACCAAGGGCTTTTCGCTAGAAGAAATTCTGATAGCCATCAATAAGAAGTTACGTCAGTTTTTACCCACAGGTATGTTCATGGGCGCGCAAATGATCAGCATCAGTCATAATCTGGATCAGATTAGCGTATTCAATGCCGGCATGCCCCCCTTGATAATTATCGACGGTAAAACCCAACAGATTAAGCAACATGTCTCATCCAAAGGTCTGCCTCTGGGGATCATCGATAATATTAATACTCAGGAAATGATTCAAACCCTTCCGCTTACGGAAAATGACCGCTTGATCCTGTATAGCGATGGTCTGACAGAAGCCTGGTCAGAAACAGATGAAGAGTTTGGTTATGAACGCATGGAACAGGCTATCCAGACAGCTAAACCTGATAAGATTTTTGAAAATATTCTGACAAAACTGGATCAATTTTGTGCTACTCAAACTCAGGCTGATGATGTCACTCTGATTGAAATACATTGTATGGAAGAATTACTGCCTGCCCTAACTCCGCATCATGATATACCCAGAGCCCCACATCATTTTGAATCTATAGGTGACTGGGAATATGTTTTCAGTTTAAAGGATAGGCGCTTAAGTGAAACCAACCCCGTTCCAATTATCATTAATCAGATCATGGAACTGGAAGGTATTGAGTCTGAACGCCAGTCATTATTTACGGTTTTGACAGAACTTTATATTAACGCGCTAGATCACGGAATACTCGGATTACCCTCTACACTTAAAACCGATCCTGCAGGTTTTGCTCAATACTTCCGTGAAAGAGAACAACGCTTAAAGGTCCTCAATCATGGATATGTTCTATTCCATATAACCGTCGAGCAGAATGAGGGGTTTCGTAGCATCCAAATTAGAATAGAGGACAGTGGTGAGGGTTTCGACCACACATCACATCAAAATAATCTGCAAAATAATCTAGCCCTTGCGGGTAGAGGTATACTATTAATCCAGGATTTATGTGAGTCTCTTAAGTATATCGGTAATGGAAATATTGCTGAAGTTGTCTATAGCTGGAAATCCCTTTGAGCACTTCCTCCGACTTAATTCTGGGTAGTAACTACACCCGTAAACTTTTTGAGATATACCATGACTCAATGAATTCTACCGTAGGTGGAATTATTGCCGTCTCAATTCTGCTTAGTTACATCTATTACCCTACCAGTAATCACATTATTTTATCTTTCTGGTGCATCACATTAATCTCGTCTGGACTCATACGACTTTACTGCCGCTATTTATATATCCAGAGAAAAATAACTTCCGATCAGCAATATATAAAGATAATCTTTATTAACCAGATAACTCCTGCATTGTGTTGGGCTAGCATACCTTTTTTATTTATTGACCACCATAATGTTACCAATCTACTAATTTCATACATGTGTCTTGCTGCATTCGCTACCACAGCAGCAACATCTATGACCGGGTTTATTCGTATGGGAATTCTTTATATATCCCTGACACTAGCCCCTTTAATGCTTTATGTTTTTTTATTCGTAGAAAAAAATACCTTTGAACTGATATTTGTTGTTTTTGCATATCTGGCTTATCAAATTTCTACCCTGATCAAAAATAGCAACAACGCCAGAAAAAATATTTTAACAACTATAGAATTACTAAACAGTGAGTCTATGGTACGAAACATTGTCGATGTTTCAGTTGACGCTATTGTATCTATTGATGTTGAAGGAACGATTATTGACTGGAACAATTCTGCGTTTCAAATGCTTGGTTGGAAAAAAAAAGAAGTTGTCGGACTGCCAATTTCAAAAATTTTGTATATAAATGGACAGGAAGACTTTTTTGATGATCTAACCTCTATTTTCTTTCAACAACCACCAGAACGACGCATTTTATCTTCTGTAAACGATAAGTATCAAAAAGAAGTGATACTGGATATCGTATTACGTCAGGCTTTTTCCAGTGATGAAAGTTTTTATATCCTTTATCTACATGATCAAACTGAATCGATTAGAAATCAGCGTGAGCTAAAACGTACTGACGAACGTATTCGTAATTTACTCGACTCGGTAGATACAGGCATTATCGAAGTAGAGTCTAATGGCTCTATTAGCTTTATCAATCAAACTGCACTGGGTGTACTCGGCTATTCAAGACATGAATTACTGGGTCAGAATTTTACCCAGGCGATTCAATACAAAGAATATCAGGGTCAGTCTACTAGCTGGAAAGATTCAATAATTTTTAAACGTTTAGATATAGGTTTAGATCTACACCTTTACGAACAGGTACTATGGGATAAAAACGGTAAAGTAGTTAATGTTCAACTTAGCTCGGTCCCCGTCACTGATTCAAATAATAATAGAATTGCTATCATTTCTTTCACTGATATTACAAACACCTATAATATTCTTCAGGATCAAAAAAGACTATTACAGATTAGCGAGGCCAGTCCTGACCCTATGCTAACTTTCACACTCGATGGAAATATTTTATCTCTGAATAAATCGGCACGGGATATTTTCAGTTTATCATCTAGTCATTCCTACAATGAGATCACTTTGAAGGATTTATTTTCCGACCAAAACCTGCTTACGCTCATCCTGAATGAAGCGATACCCGTTGCAAATAAAAGTAATTTTTGGGCCGGCGAAACTATGTATACCACTAAACATGGAATGAATATTTATTTTTCAGTGTACTTAATGACCCTGCAATCCGATAGTAATATTCAATATTACTCTCTGGTTTTTACTGATATCACCGAACGAGTTCTAGCTCAACAATCACTTATTACTGCCAAAAATGAAGCAGAAGCTGCAGCTAAGGCTAAATCTGAATTTCTTGCAACCATGAGCCATGAAATCAGAACACCCATGAATGGTATTCTTGGTATGACTGAATTACTTGAGGATACGGTATTAAACTCTGAACAGCTTGAATATGTTTCTACTATCGCTCGTTCAGGTAAATCTCTACTTACCATCATTAATGATATTCTGGACTTTTCTAAAATTGAAGCCGGCCATATGGAAATGGATATAGTGGACTTTGATCTTGAACGTTCGGCTTATGATATCTGTTCCTTACTAATGCCAAGAGCCACTGAAAAGAACCTCGAACTCATTCTTAACTTTTCTGCTGATTGCCCCAGGCTTGTGCGCGGTGATGCCGGAAGAATTCGACAGATATTACTCAACCTGGTTGGCAATGCCATCAAGTTTACCGATCAAGGCTATGTGATTTTACAGATCGAGTCCATTCCCCCAGCTCAAAAGGATAAAGTTCATCTGCAATTTTCTGTCACGGATACCGGTATTGGTATCCATGAACATGTTCAGAAAAAGTTATTCGAATCTTTTACTCAAGCTGACAGTTCAACGACCCGAAAATATGGCGGTACCGGTCTCGGACTAGCCATTAGTAAAAAGCTGGTCGACTTAATGGGGGGGCAAATTCATCTAGAGAGTAAAATAGGGAAGGGTTCCAAATTCTTTTTTGATATCGAATTACCTGTACTTACCCAACGAAATACACTTTCTTCTACATCAATCCATGGCCGTCGAGTTCTAATCATTGACGATAATCGAGTTAATCTTCAGGTTTTGAAGGATCAACTGCTTCACTTTGGAATGAATGTGACTACTGCAACTAATCACAAACAGGCCATTGATATCCTTCGATCCTCAGCAGCCGAGGATAATCCGTTTGAATTAGTCATACTCGATTATCTGATGCCAGAAGTAAATGGTGCCGAACTTGGTAAAATTATTATAGAAGATAAAAAGATTCCTCCCTGTCCTTTGGTCGCTTACTCATCGCTAGCCCGTCGTGGTGATGCGAAACTTTTCGAAAATATCGGTTTTTCGGCTTATCTACCTAAACCCATCATGGCTCAGGAGATACATGACACCTTAGAGAATGTTCTGGGTGAGTTTAACAATGCCTCTTCTCAGCAACACGGAATTATTACACGCTACCAGGTTATAGATTCTAAAAATAAAAATATTTTAGAGCATGATTTTAAAGGGATCAGGGTGTTATTGGCCGAGGATAATCCTGTTAATCAAATGGTGGCTAAAAACTTATTGCAGAAAAGAGGTTTTATAATTGAGATCGCTGATAATGGACAACAGGCTATCGATATATTTAAACAGCAATCCTTCGATATTGTTTTGATGGACTGTCATATGCCGGTCAAAGATGGCTATGAGGCAACCGAAGAAATCATTCAATATCAGCATCAAAATGATATCAATACCCCAATCATTGCGTTAACGGCCAATGCCACAAAATCTGACAAAGACAAATGCATTGCCACCGGAATGAGCTCTTTTGTCGCAAAGCCATTTAGTAGCGAGATATTACTCTCTTCAATTCAGCAAACATTGAGTGGTAAAACATCAAATAGCTTAGATGAGACTATTGAACAATATTCAAACATCATCTCGTTAGATGTAACTTCTCTGAATGAACTTAAACAGGTAATGGAAGAGGATTTCGAAGGGCTAATTCCTGCATATCTTGAAAGTTCTCAATCTAATATTGATAGCATGTTCTCTGCATTTGAGCAGGAGGATATAGCAACCATACAACGCATGGCGCATAGTTTAAAATCAGCGAGTGCTAATATGGGTGCTATGCAATTATCGACTCTTGCTGAAACCCTGGAGAAAGATTGTACTGATCATGAGGATATACCTATTTCACAGCTTCAGACCATTAGCGATGAATTCCACAAGGTAAGTCAAAAGATGGAAGAATATCTAAGCAAGCTCTGAATAATCAGAGCTTCTCCAAATTCTTATTAATGGTATTTATTCAAATACAGTCTTTCATACCATTTCTTCAACCAGTGCAAAGCTCGCATCTTCATCATAAAGCCCCTTTTTTCACTTCTATAAACCATGCTGCCACTGGTCAGGGTATCTATGATACAAATCAATTCTGTTTTGAAGGTATGTCGAGGTTTCATCAACTGTAGTGCCTGCAGTACATTCTTTGCAGCGGCCTCGGCTTGCAGGTCCGCCATATGTGCCTGCTTCGGTCTCCAGTCTGGGCCAGGAAAACTTCCCGCATCGCCAGCAACAAATACTCTATCCTGACCTTCAACCTGACAATATTTATCGGCCTTAAAAAAACCACCTTTAGATAAGGCCAGTCCAGATTGAGCGGCCCATTCGGGTCCCGTCATTCCAGGAATAAACAGGATAAGGTCAGCTGCAAAGGTTTCTGATTCGGTTTCTATACTTTTTTCAGTGAAACGCTTCATCTTCTTACCCAGATAGGTTTTGATGTTACGTTTTTTCATCTCAGCAAGAATTCGGTCTACTGCCTTATCTCCCAAGCGTTGACCCGGACGCGGGGCAGGGCTGAAAAATACCAGATTAAAATCATCACGTCGTCCCTGTTGTCTGAGCAAGGTATCAACGCCGAAAAGGAATTCAAATACAGGCCCACCGCGCATAGCCGAGGGCTCATTTGGATTACTGGCAAAACCAAATGCTATGGTACCTGCGTTCATAGTTGCCAGTTTATCTGAAAAAGCCTTGGTATCTTTCCATCCACTACAGGCGATACTGGCATTTTCTATGCCTGGCAATTTGCGTAGATAACGGCCGCCACTGCCTATAATTAGCGCATCATAATCTATTGAGTTATTTTCTGTATGAACCTTGCGGGACTCAGCGTCTATACCCGTAACTTTGGACTGAATATAGTCAACATTATTTTTATCAAAGAAATTATGCAGGGGGATAACCAGGTCCTGATAATTTCGTTTTGTTGCCGGGACCCAGATGAGACTTGGATAATAAAACAGTTCAGCGCGCGGAGCTATTAAGGTGATTTTATCTCGATATCCCTGTTTTCTCAGAGTTTTAACCGCCGTACAGGCTGCAAATCCTGCACCTACTATGACTACATTGGTCATCTATTAATCTCCGTAATCTGACACTTATCAGGATAGCGGTATCGATTTTACCGCATCAATGGGACTTATTAATTTTTAACGGGCCATAAAAGAGCTGCAATGTCCGGCAGGCGGTTTGCAGCTCTTATGAATTATTGTGCTGGATAGTTATTTAGCAGCAAGTTCCTTCTTCACCAGAAAATCCACTACCTCTATCAGACGAGAATTGCTTCCTGCCATTGAGGCGCTGGTACGATACTTGCCATTGACAATAATCGCCGGAACACCATCGTGACCGTATTTCCGTTCTTTTTGACGATTCTTACGAATTAATGTATCAACTGGGAAGGAATGATAATTTTCTCGAAATTGTTTTTCATCCACACCCAGTTCAGCAACAAATTTTGCTAATGCATCTACATTATTCAATCTTAGACGTTTAATGTGCAGGGCATTAAATAGTTTCAAATGAACTTTTTCATTCTCTCCCATCATCTGTAATGCAAAAAATGCCCTTGCCTGTTCAACCCAGCCTGGATTTAGCACCGAGGGGATTTGTTCAAAAACCACGCCTTCAGGTATAGTTTGCGACCATTTTTCTATATAGGGCTCCAGGCGAAAGCAGTGGGGACAGCCATACCAGAACATTTCAGTAACCACTACCTTTTCAGGATCGCTGGTTGTAACGGGTTGATTGAGTACTGTGTATTCTACACCCGCCTCAAAAGTGGCTGCCCATGTTGACGAAAAGCCTAACAGCAGAGCAATAAAAATCATAAACCTTCTTAAAATCATGGAGTCACCTCTAGTAATCGTGAACTGGTTGAGACTATTTTTTTTCGCCAAAGTTTAACCAACTAAGGCTGGAAAAATGAGTTTATTTTCGGCGGGAACAGATATCCGTCAGCCAGCCAACATCAATCATAATGAATTTGCCTGAATATAGCATGAACTGATTCTGATATGACCTGCTGAATCTGGTCACTTTGAGCAGATCCAGCAGGGTGAAGACGAAAAGAGCTTTATTTCATTGCGGCAATATATGCTGCTACAGCTTTCATTTCCTTGTCAGACATACGATTGGCAACACCGCGCATCATTTTTCCGGGGTCATTGGCTCGCACACCATCTTTAAACTTTTGTAATTGTGTAACAATATATTCTGGATGCTGGCCTTTCAGAGAAGGAAATCCTGCTGGGCCATTACCTGCACCTGAAGGACTATGGCAACTCATGCAGGCGGCTACAGAGGTTTCTGTGATGCCACCGCGGTAGATATTTTGCCCCATTTCCAATAGTGATTCATCGTAAGTTGCGGCTGCTGGTTTTTGTGATTCAAAATATGCAGCTATGTTATCGATGTCCGCATCCTGTACAGTGGCTGCCATACCCTGCATGGTAGGATCCATACGTTTCATAGTTTTGAAATCACGTATCTGTTTGGCGATATATGATGCATGCTGACCTGCCAGACGTGGCCAGATTGGATTCACACTATTACCATCTGCACCATGACAAGCGGCACAGACTAAGGTTTTTGCTTTGCCAGCTTCGATATCTGCTGCCTGCGTAATACTTACAGCCATAAGGCTGCTCAGTCCTAATAGAACCGCTTTGATATGGCGAGGTTTCATTGACTCTCCTATTAAATGAAGTACAGAAATTTTGGGGCGGAATGTATATCATACCTGCCTTTCCTATTCAATAAGAGTCACCCTTTAATGTCTTCACCATTACGTCAGGCACGATTTATATCAAGTGCATTTGAAATTTCTCAGCTAGTTCCGGATGAAGGTGTCGAGATTGCCTTCGCCGGTCGTTCTAACGCCGGAAAGTCTACAGCGGTCAACCGTTTAACCAGCCAGAAGAACCTTTGTAAGACCAGTAAAACCCCAGGCAGAACCCAGTTAATCAATTTTTTTGCTGTTGATGACGATCATCGACTGGTCGACCTACCGGGATACGGCTACGCTAAGGTGCCAATAAAGATGCGTAACCACTGGAATGAAGTGTTAAGCCGCTATCTCAGAGAAAGGAAATCTTTAAATGGGTTGATTATCGTTGTCGATATACGCCGAGGACTAACGGATATGGACTGGGGATTGATTAATCTGGTCGATAATTCTTTACCTATCCATATTCTGTTAACCAAGGCCGACAAACTGAAACGAGGTGCGCAACAAAAGGTTTTGCTTGGCTGTCGTAAGGAGTTATCCCAATATGACATCACCGCATCCTGCTTTTCGGCCAGCTCTGGTGAAGGTCTGGATGAATTTCAGGCACGTTGTCATAGTCTATTACAACTAGATTGAGTCAATAGTCGCATTATCTGGTTTAATCATTAAGCAACCTCTGACTAATTCAGAGGTTCCTGCGGCACAGGGATGTGCAGCCAAAACCGATGCCTGCAAGCCATTGATTTTGTGAGAAAAACTAAAATGACAGTTTTCGTTTTTCGTACTCTGATAATTCATGGATGAATTATCAGAGCTGTCTCAATGTTCAGCAGACACAAAAAAGCCCTGACAAGTGCAGGGCTTAAAATTTGATCCGGTGGGGTTACCGGATCTATCCGTTCCAAATAGGACAGAACGGATTGCGCCGGGCTTGTGCGCATATTAAGTATGACTCACTTTTCCGCTTTCTGTTCCAGAACAGGCACAAAAAAGCTGCTCACATTGATATTTTCAATGAAATTACCGACAAACGGTTAATGGGCCTCATTCCAGTTCAAGCCGATCCCAGCATCTACTTCCAGTGGTACCGATAAACTGGCCGCTGATGTCATCATTTGAGCCAGTTCTGTTTGACTGCTTTCCAGCAAATCGTCAGGGACTTCAAAAACCAGTTCATCGTGTACCTGCATTATCATGCGGATCTGATCACCTTGCTCACGCAACCATTCATCCACCCGAATCATGGCGATCTTGATAATATCGGCTGCGGTTCCCTGCATGGGCGCATTAATCGCGGTTCGCTCTGCATACCGTCTTTGCTGGGCATTGCGTGATTTCAATTCGGGTAGATACAGTCGTCGACCGAATACGGTTTCCACATAACCCTGTTCATAAGCCTGTTCCTGAGTTCGATCCATATAATTCTTCACTCCTGGATAGCGCTCAAAATAGAGGTCCACATATTCCTGAGCAGCATTACGGCCGATATTTAACTGCTTGCCTAAGCCAAAGGCTGACATACCGTAGATCAATCCAAAGTTAATCGCCTTCGCAGCACGTCGCTGATCGCTAGTTACCTCTTCTGTCGCAACGCCAAATACTTCACCGGCTGTGGCGCGGTGAACATCCAGACCCTGTTCAAATGCCTTAACCAGACTGGCATCAGCTGATAGATGCGCCATGATACGCAGCTCTATCTGCGAATAATCCAGTGCCATGATTTTATAACCATCGGGAGCGATAAACGCTTCGCGGATACGCCGCCCCTGGGCATTGCGGACGGGTATATTCTGTAAATTTGGGTTACTGCATGACAAGCGGCCGGTTGATGCTACTGCCTGTTGGTAGGAGGTATGAATTCGGCCGGTATTTAGATTGATCTCTTTGGGTAGCTTGTCGATATAGGTTGTTTTAAGTTTATTCAGGCTACGGTGTTCCAATAAAAGTCGCGGAATTTCATAATCATTCGCCAGCTCTTCCAGCACATCTTCTCCGGTTGATGGCTGACCTTTGGGGGTTTTGCGTAGCACCGGTAGATTCAGCTTTTCGAACAGGATTTGCTGTATCTGTTTGGGCGAGCTGAGGTTGAAGCTTTCATCGGCCAGCTCATAGATAGTTTGCTGTATGCTTTGCAATAGCTCATCGACTTCCATGCCCTGTTTTTCAAGCAAACCCTGATCCAGACAGACGCCATTATTTTCGATTCTTGCCAGCACATTGACCAATGGCATCTCGATATTGCTATAAACCTTTAATAATGCCTCGTCTGCTTCCAGCTGCGGATAAAGCTTTTCATGTAACTGCAGGGTGATATCAGCATCTTCACTGGCATAGGGCCCAGCCTGTTCGAGGGCAACCTGATCGAAGGTGATTTGCCTGGCACCCTTGCCGGCGACATCTTCATAGTGAATGGTTTGCTGCCCCAGATAGTAACTGGCCAGATCATCCATATTGTGACGTGTAGCTGTCGAGTTAAGAACATAGGATTGCAGCATGGTGTCATGCGCTATGCCCTGCATTTGAATGCCGTATTTATACAGGATGTGGTAATCGTATTTGATATTCTGTCCAATCTTTCCAATCGCCGAATTGTGTAATATGGGTTTAAGTTGATCCAGCACCCATGCCCTGTCCAGTTGTTTGGGTGCACCTGCATAGCTATGCGCCAGGGGGATATAACAGGCCTGGTCGGGTTGTAAACAGATTGAAATACCTACCAGCTGTGCATCCATGTAATTTATACTGGTGGTTTCGGTATCGATACTGATCAATTCTGCATTTTGCAGACGTTTTAGCCAGTCATTGAATGTTGTTTCATCCAGTACGGTTTGATAATCGGCATCATCCTTCGGCGCTTGAGGTGTGGCTTCGGCGACGATACCTTCATCTTCCAGTTCATCCAGCCAGCGCTTGAAATTAAACCTTTCGTAATACTCGATCAATGCCTCTGCATCTACCGGCTGTTGCCTGAGGTTACTTATCTCTATATCCAGTTCAACATCCTGCACGATAGTTGCCAGTTGATAGGACATAGGAAGGAATTCGATAGAGGCGCGCAGGTTTTCCCCGATCTTACCGCCGAATTTATCTGCATTGGCAATAATGTTGTCCAGTGACTGCCATTCATTCAACCATTTACTGGCGGTTTTTGGCCCCACCTTGGGAACCCCGGGAATATTGTCAGAGGCATCGCCCATCAAGGCCAGATAATCAATGATCTGCTCCGGCTTAACCTGAAACTTTTCTTCCACCATAGCTTTATCCATATGCAGCATATTCATGGTATTGATCAGAGTTATTTCATCACAGACCAGTTGCGCCATGTCTTTATCACCGGTTGAAATCAACACCTGCAGGCCCTGTTCCTTTCCCTGTCTGGCCAGCGTACCAATCACGTCATCCGCTTCAACCTTATCGATAATGACCAACGGCAGGCCCTGGGCACGGATAATTTCATGTAATGGTTCAATCTGTACCCTGAGGTCATCCGGCATAGGGGGGCGATTGGCTTTATATTCCGGGTAGATATCATTACGAAATGTTTTACCTTTGGCATCAAACACGACCGCAATATAATCTGGTTGTTCATCCTGTATCAGCTTGCGCAACATGTTCAAAACACCGTAGATAGCACCCGTCGGATGACCCTGACTGGTCAGTGGTGGTAAACCATGGAATGCCCGGAACAGATAGGAACTACCATCCACTAAAACCAGTTTTTTTCTTTTCTCTTCATTCATACGAATACGTTACAATAGCCTTTTCCCGAATTCCCCAGAATACCTGAATGGTCGATAAAAACACAGCAAGTTCACCCGAAGAAACCGCCAGAATTGATGCCTCATTAACTCATGAATCATGGAAAATTTTTCAGATTATGGCTGAGTTTGTGGATGGCTTTGAGCATCTAGCTAGCATTAAACCTTCGGTGAGTATTTTTGGATCTGCTCGCATTGCACCAGATCATCCTTATTATGAAAAAGCGGAACATATTTCCCGCCTTTTATCCGATTCTGGATTTTCCGTTGTCAGTGGCGGAGGACCAGGCATTATGGAGGCAGTGAATAAAGGTGCACATGAGGGAAAATCGAAGAGTATCGGTTTAAATATTGAACTGCCGCACGAACAGAAAACTAATGATTATCAGGATATTTCTCTTAATTTCAGACACTTTTTCTCACGCAAGGTGATGTTCGTTAAATATGCGGCAGCCTATGTGGTATTGCCCGGCGGCTTTGGTACCCTGGATGAAATGGCTGAGATTCTCACCCTGATCCAGACCGGAAAGTCGCGTAAAATTCCGATCATACTGGTGGAATCAAAATTCTGGTCAGGCCTATTACACTGGTTTGAGAATACTCTGGTTGCAGAAGGTACTATCGATAAAACCGATCTGGACTTGATACAGGTTATAGATGAACCACAGTTAGTGGTTAATGCTATCTTTGAATACTACCGCAGTCGAACTTTTGAGCCTTCCGCAGAAGAGAAGGAGCGTATGCTTCATCTTTAATCTCTTCGAAAGTAATTTCCCCTTCAATTGTGGAAAGGGGGGTTATTTCCCGATACAGAAGCTTGAAAAAATTCTTCCCAGTAGGTCTTCTGTATTAAACTCTCCGGTAATCTCATTCAGGCATATCTGTGCCTGCCTTAAATCTTCAGCCATTAATTCACCTGATTGAGTATTGCTAAATATTTCATTAGCATTTTTAAGATGGCTGTATGTTTTACTTAATGCGTCTACATGACGTTTTCTGGCTATAAATGTAGTTTGATCATGATTGTAATCATTATAGTTGGAGGTTAACTCATCAATCAGTTGATCAATACCTTGCCCGGTATGGGTAGAAACCAGAGTCTGGCTACCTTTTTGTTTTATGGTTTCATCCAAAAGGTCAGCCTTGGTAAATATAATTTTGTATTTTAAGCCCTGCAATCTTTGCAGAATTATTTCATCATCCTCTGTAAATCCTTTTAAGCCATCTACTAGAAGTAGTACAACATCTGCGCTTTCAATTTCTTTCCAGGCACGCTTGATTCCCTCCTGTTCTACTATATCTATCGAATCACGCAAACCTGCGGTATCAATGATTTTCACTGGTACCCCCTTGAGCGCTATATGCTCTCGAATTACGTCTCGCGTAGTACCCGCAATATCGGTAACTATTGCGGCATCGTAACCCGCCAGGTAATTTAGCAGACTGGATTTTCCTGCATTAGGCTGACCAGCTATGGCAAGGGTCATGCCTTCATTCAATACACGACCTTTTTCTGCCTGTAACAGGGTTTGATAGGTTGAGTGAATGAGACTCTGAATCTTTAATTCAACATCCGATTCGCCGAGAAAGTCTATTTCTTCTTCTGCAAAATCTAAAGCGGCCTCTACAAATGTTCTAAGCTGAATGACCTCTTCAACCAGAGCATGAACCTGTTTGGAAAAAACACCCTGTAACGATCTCATCGCTGCTCTGGCTGCAGCCTGACTACCAGATTCAATTAAATCAGCTATGGCTTCAGCCTGAGTCAAATCGAGCTTGTTATTATGAAAAGCCCTTTCAGAATACTCTCCGGCATGCGCCAGGCGGGCACCCAGTTCGCAAAGACGGCTTAGCAACATATCCTGCAAAACTGCCCCCCCATGACCCTGTATTTCTATAACATCTTCGCCGGTGAAGGAATTGGGGGCTTTAAAGTAGAGCAGGATACCGTGATCGATTTCCTGTAGATCGGCATCATAAAAGTGTCGAAACTGGATGATTCCAGTCTCGATATCAGAATTGCTAAGCTGTCGCGCTATTTTTAGCGATAAGGGGCCGGATAAACGAATAACACCAATGCCACCAGTTCCATGCGGTGTAGCAATTGCGGCAATGGTATCTTCGCGCTGCATAATGCTTGCGCTTTATTTTTTCTCGCCAGCTTCTATACGTTTGGTGATAATCCATTGCTGAGTGATCGACAAGGTATTATTCACCACCCAGTACAGCACAAGGCCTGCGGGGAAGAATGCGAAGAATACGGTAAACACAACGGGTAATGCCATCATCACCTTGGCCTGAACAGGATCCGGTGGGGCAGGGTTGAGCTTTTGCTGGATCAACATGCTCGCACCCATTAATAGCGGTAAAACATAGAACGGATCCATCACCG
>JBNKPX010000043.1:0-27769 GCA_050295575.1 Gammaproteobacteria bacterium
CATCACTGGAAACAGTAGCTGCATCGTTGGTACCGTTGATAGTGATTTGAACAGTTGATGGGGTTCCGTCAACCGTAGTGACGTTGAAAGTCTCATTGACACTGTCTCCCACATTCAAGCTATCAAATGCACTGTTGGCAGTAAACGTCCAGTTGCCTGCTGCATCGATACTAAACTCACCAGTTGACCCAGTGATAGTCACTGGAGTAAATGCATTATCTGCGTTATCCACATCGGTACTGGTCAATGTGCCTGAAGCTGTCAAAGCTGCATCGGTTTCAGTTAATACTTTTGCATCACTGGAAACGGTAGCAACGTCATTGGTTCCATTAATAATAATTTGAACCGTGCTTGCAGTTCCATCTACGCTGGTGACGTTAAAAGTTTCATTAACACTATCACCTGCATTCAGGTTGTCGAATGCACTATTGGCGGTGAAGGTCCAGTTGCCAGTAGCATCAATACTGAAATCCCCTCGTGTTCCGGCGATAGTTGCAGGGGTAAATGTGTTATTGAGATTGTCCACATCGGCACTTGTTAGGGCGCCTGAAGTTGTCAATGCAACGTCAGCTTCAGTTAATACTTTCGCATCGCTGGAAACGGTCGCAACATCGTTGGTTCCGTTGATGGTGATTTGTACTGTTGAAGGTGTTCCATCGAGTGTAGTGACGTTGAAGGTTTCGTTAACACTGTCATCTACATTAAGATTATCGAAAGCACTGTTCGCTGTGAATGTCCAGTTACCTGCGGTATCAATACTGAATTCACCCAGAGTTCCTGTAATAGTCGATGCAGTAAATACATTGTCTGCATTATCCACATCACTACTGCTTAGTACGCCACTTGTGGTCAGCGCTGCATCTGTCTCACTTAGTACTCTGACATCACTGGTTACCGTGGCAGCATCGTTAGTTCCGTTGATGGTGATTTTAACGGTAGATGGAGTTCCATCTACTGTAGTTACGTTGAAGGTTTCATTAATACTGTCGCTTGCATTAAAACTATCAAATGTACTGTTGGCAGTAAACGTCCAGTTTCCAGATGTATCTATAGTAAATTCACCGATAGTTCCGGTAATAGTTGCAGCAGTGAAAGTATTATCAGCATTATCAACATCTGAACTGGTCAGTGTTCCTGATGTAGTTAGAACAGCATCAGTTTCGCTTAATACCTTCGCGTCACTGGATACCGTTGCTGCATTGTTGATATCAACAGTATGAGTCGAGGTAGTTATAGCGGTATATGTATTACCCGCTGCATCAGTAGCCGTCACCGATGCATTAAATGAGGTTTGAGCCGCCAGATCTGCACCGGACACAGCAATGCTAAAGGTGTTATCAGCTTCTACGGTTCCAGTGTAACTTTTATCGTTGAAGGTTAAGCTAACCATATCACCAGCTTTGGCATCGCCGCTCACTGTTCCTGTGACATCAATTAACCCACTCGCTTCGGCGGCATTTACAACATCATCAGCTGTAATTGGATCTATTGAAATGGTGGCAGTTGCTGCAGTGTCTACGCTATAGGTAGAAGTTGTGGTTGCTGAAAAAGGATTCCCAGCATCATCGTATCCATTTATGGTCAGTTCGAAACTGGTGCTGCCTACCAGATCAGAACCCGCTACGGCTATGCTGAAAGAATTATCCGCAGCAACAATGCCAGTGTAGTCAGTACCATTAATGGTAAAACTAACCATATCTCCTGGCGCTGCATCGCCACCCACGGTGCCTGTAACATTAAGCGAACCATCTGTTTCACTGGCATTAACAATATTGTCTGCTGTAACTGGATCTACTGTGATCGTGGCATTAGCGGTTGTATCCACGCTATAGCTTGTAGTCGTGGTTTCAGAAAATGGATTTCCTGCATCATCAAACCCGCTAATAGTTACATCGAAGCCAGTTTCACTGGCAAGAACAGAACCTGGTATTGAGATACTGAAGGTATGATCGCTAACTACTGTGCCTGTATAGGTGACACCACCGATGGTAATAAAAGCCACATCACCAGCTGCAGCATCGCCACCAACTGAACCGGTTACATTGATAACTCCATCGCTTTCAATGGCATTCAGTATGCCATCAGCAGTGATACTATCGACAGTAATAGTGGCTGACGCAGTGACATCGGATTGAGCAGGCTGTTCGGCCGGGGCAACAGGAATGACATCATTCTCGCCCAGATTATTCTGATTATCCTGACCCTGATTAGCATTAAAATAAGAGGTGCCCTGACTATCCACCTCTCCTACGTTTCCATCCCGCACATAGATAGAGGCTGCATGCAGTGCTGCTGCACCCGTTTGAGCTTCACCGGCAGCTGTTTCTGGCAATTCATTCAGGTCGACACCATCTAGAATAAGTTGCTGCAGTTCAGCTAACTGGTCGGCTCGCTGGTCTGGAAAATCATTTAAATCTGCAAAAACCGTTTCATCCATCAGTACCTCAGTGTCTGCGCCTATCTGAAGCTTCTGGCCATCGTAAAACTCAATATCGATTTGCGAGTTAAGACCCGTGCTTACCACATCACCTTCAAATAACTTATCGCCATTGCTAAGTACCTTGATGATGCCATCGACATCTCTCACTTCTGCTGAACCAGATACTTCAACGACGAAACCGATATTTTTTGTAGTCATGATTTTCACTTTTGATTTGAACCGCAGATAATATAGATGTGAATACGTTAATCAGCATCGTACCAAAGTCGTAGTAGCATCAGATTAAGCCTCAAATCGAGACTTGAATCACAGGAAATCAGGAGATATGTGAATTTGCAGCCTGGAGGTTGCTGCTATTTAAAACGAAGTACCAGTGCAACCCGATCTTTGATATCGAGTTTTTTGAAGATATTGGTCAAATGTGCTTTGACGGTACGTTCCGAGATATTGCAACGCTCGCCTATCTGCTTATTCGACAGACCCTCTGCGACCGCACGTGCCACTTCATTTTCACGCTCAGTAAGCTCAGCAAGCGCTGCAGAATGTTGTCGTACACCCAGAGCAGCCTGAGCCAGTGAGAATGTCTGTTCCAGCATTTGCGGAGGAAACCAGCTTTGCCCATCAGCAATCTGTTGAATCATTTGCTGATACAGCCCTGCCTGCATATAGCTATTACAGTATGCCTTGCACCCAGCCTGTACACAGGACAGCATTTCAGCAATATCGGGGCGATCCGAACAGACGGCTATATTCAACCCCGCCGTTGCCATCCGACGAATCCAGTGCATGCTTTCAGCGCCCAAAGAAGTGATATGCAAAATAACAAGATGCCCCGTATCGATCTGATCCGGTAGCTTATTTCGAACCTCAAGAGAGTCTGGCAGCTTTTCGCTTAAGTTAGCGATCAATGATTGTGAATTCGAACACAGGATCAGACTCATTATCCTTCTCTTAAAGCTTTATTCAATCCACGTTGAACCGGATTTATCAGATACTGGAGTATAGTTTTTTTATCGGTAACAATATCGGCATCAACCGTCATACCAACCTTTATCGGTAGTTTTTTTGATTCATGTCCCAGATAAGATTTTGCTGGCTTAACCCTCACCAGATAAAAGCTCTCGCCCTCTTCATTAGTGATGGTATCGGCACTGATAAAAGCAACATGACCTTGTAGACTGCCATGTATCGCAAAATCATAGGCTGAAAATTTAAGACGAGCTAAATCATCTATGTGCACCGAGGCAATATCTGCTGGTTTGATATTTAATTCGATAATCAGAGCGCCATCCTGTGGCACAATTTCAAGCACATCATTACCTGGATTGACCACACCACCCACAGTATTGGCATACAGCCGTTGCACTATACCCTTTACCGGTGAACGTAAAGTAGTTCTGGTAACTCTATCCTGCAGTGCAGCCTGAGCTTCTTTAATACGGCTAATTTCTGCACTCACTTCATTCAATTCTTTCTTCGCCTTATTGCGAAAGCCCAACAGCTCTTCCTGCTTTTTAGAACGTGCTTCTTCAATAATCGATTGATAACGCGGCATGGATAAGCCTACCGATTCCAGTTCGCCCTCCATTTCGGCTTCACGTTGTTGCAACTGAAGAAATTCTACCTCACTGATAATGCCGCGCTCTTTTAACGGCAGCTTGATCTTGATCTCTTTTTGCAGCAGCTGTAGTGATTTTTTTACCTGTCTCTGTTTCGACTCGGCTTCCTTTAACGCCGTTTCCTGTTGAGAAATCTGCTGTTCGAGAATCCTCAGTGCTTCTTCCAGTTGTTGCTTGTTACTCAAAAACAGGCTTTCTTCCGCTCGTGTCAACTCTGGAGCATTGTTAGTAACTTCATCAATCGCCTTAAACTCCTGTGCATTTGCTTCAGCATTCAATCGACTGGACCGGGCAAGTAATTCCAGATACTGCAGACGATTCTCCTCCACCGAGCTTGAAAACGCGATATCACTCATTTTAACCAGCGCCTGACCAGCTTCTACCGATTCACCTTCAGCAACCAGAATCTCAGATACTATCCCTCCCTCGAGACTCTGTATCTGCTGAACCTGACTGGCCGGTGTTACCTTACCAGAGCCTCTAATCACCACATCGATTTCAGCCCAGCTCATCCACAACAGCGCGCTTGCTACAAATAGGGCAATAAACAGGATCACCAGAATCACATAGCGAGGCGAACGATGCAGCACGGCTCCAGCAAGGCTTTCCATATACACGGTATCATCTTTGCCGTAGGCGCCAATCTGAGTGGCATCTTCCAGGCTAGTCGTATCATCATCAAAATTAGGATACATTTTGTCCTCCTTTTAATGCTTTCAATACATCCTGCTTAGGGCCATCCATTACAATACGACCCTCATCAACCACAATCAGTCTTTCTACCAGATCCAGTAAGGGTGCTTTATGGGTAACCAGAATAAGCGTTTTATCACGTGTGTACTCATGAAGGCGCTGTTTAACGATGGATTCGGTCGTATTGTCAAAGCTGTTGGTAGGCTCATCCAGGATGAGAATGGGCTCATTCAATAAAAGAGATCGACCTAGAGCAATTGCCTGGCGTTGCCCGCCCGACAACATGGAGCCATGTTCTCCCACATCGGTATCAAAGCCCTGAGGCAACTTATTGACAAATAAATCTACTCCACTGATGTAAGCGGCTTTGAGCAGCTTTTCATCATTGGCCTGTAAATCTTTATACGCCAGATTATCGCGTATCGAACCCCGAATGAGCTCAATATCCTGCGATAGATAGCCTATGTGATGACGTAGATCAGCGGGATCGATTTGATTGATATCGATATTGTCTATCGCAATACTGCCCTGCTTTGCCTGATACAGACCGAGCATCAATTTGAGCATGGTAGTTTTACCGCAACCGACCTTACCAATAATTGCCACATGCTCACCCGGCTTGATCTTAAAGGATACATTGGAGATCGACTCCTTAACTGCCTCGGGGTAGCTGAAAGTGATATCTTTAAATTTTACTGCACCCTCAAAAGTAGGACGCCGCACAAAGTTTTTTCCATACGGCCTTTCGACCTCCTTTTGCATCAGTTCATTGAGTGTCTGATAAGCGGTTTTGGTTTGTTCAAAGGTAGTTATCAAGGCCGCTATCTGTCCCATTGGCGCGACCGCTCGTGAAGATAACATGACCGAAGCAATCAAGCCGCCTAGCGATAGCTGATGATCTGCAATCAGATAAATCCCGTAGATGATCAAACCCACCGTGGTAAATTGCACCAGTAGATTGGTGATCACCGTAATCGAACTGGATAGCATTCTGGCTTTCATCGATTTACTGGCAATAAGGCCTGAGGACTCTTCCCATACCCATTGCGCATAATTGGAAACACCCAGCGACTTAATAGTTTTGATGGAATGCAGGGTTTCTATTAAATGCGCATTTTTATTGGCTGTTGCTTCGTAGGTGTCTTCCACGCTTTGCTTTAGAGGTTTAACCAGTATTGCGCTGTAAATCAATAGAATCACAATGGTAGTCAAGGGCACCAACACCATCGACCCGCCAATATAGAAAATCACCAGCAGAAATATAACGGCAAAAGGGATGTCCACCAGGGTAGCCATGGTTGATGCAGTAAAAAAATTTCGAATGCTTTCAAAATCACGTAATTTACTGGCGAAGGCCCCGACACTCTTCGGCCATTCATCCATTTTTAGATTGAGGGTCTGTGAGAACAGAATGGACGACATGATGATATCGCTTTTCTTACCCGCTATTTCAAGCAGATAGTTACGTAAAAAACGTAATATGGTATCAAATATATACACCACCAGAATGCCAACCGCCAGTACCCACAGCGTTTCAATGGCATCGTTCGGTACCACCTTGTCGTAAACATTCATCGTAAACATGGGGGTGGTAAGAATGAAGAGATTAATCAATACCGAAGACAGTATAACGCTGGCAAAGATATCCTTTGATTTTGCCAGCGTCCCCCAGAACCAGTGACTATCATCCTTACCGGTTGTTTTGGGGATATGTTTCTGTTGCTGTAATTCACGCTTCAGTAGAAAAGCATAACCCAGATACTCCTGATTTAACCTTTCAAGAGTGAGCCACTCTTCGCCCTCACCCACTTCGGGCAACACGACTTTGGCTCGCTTGTTCTTCCGGTCTATAGATTCCAGAATACAGGCTTTGCCATTTCGCAACACCAGTATACAGGGCAATAACAGGCGAGAAAGGCTATTTAATTCTCGATGAATCAAACGGCTGGCAAATCCGGCGCGGCTGGCAACCCGCGAAAAAAGCCCCTTCGGGCTATCTATACTGAACAGCTCTGGACCACTTGCGCCAGGCTTGACAGGTAAACCAGCAATCAACGCATCCACGCTCACCGGGCGATTATGCATCTTGGCAAAGATAACCAGGCATTCCAGCAGTGGGTCGTAATGTCGATCTGGATCAATCATGAATGAATAGCATTATTATATTTCTGTAACAGGTTACGAATACCCATATTAATCAGGGTAAAATCCAATCGCCTATTGTAGTTAAAAACCCTATCAATGTAACTTAGGAACCTCTGATTAATTCAGAGGTTCCTGCGGCACAGGAATGTGTCGCCAAAATCGATGGCTACAAGCCGTTGATTTTGTAAGAAAAATGAAAATCACAGTGCTTCCCTTATTAGCCTGCTCCGACAAGAGCCTTCGGTTCATGCAGATAATTACCCTGCAAATTCTGTATACCAAGCTCAATTAAAACTTCGTATAGTTCTTTTGAATCGACACCGACTGCAATTAACGTGATATTCATGGTATCTGTTAAAGTCTTCAAAGCCTGATAGCCTGATGACATATCGTTTTGACTAATGTCATACAAGGTTTTTGCATTAATCTTCACATAATCGAAGCGCGCTATTTGCAACAGATCCAGAGATTGCCCTATATCCAGATGATCGATACCAATCTGCTGTCCCGATTGATGCACTCTGCTAGTAAGCTGCTGGCACATCAGCAGATGCTGCGCCAGAATGCTATGGCTGGCTTCAATACATAAACCTACCCCACGCTCCTGACATCGCGTAAGTAGCTGATCAAATTCATATTGAGCATCCGCCTGTTCAAAAAAAGCGGCACTCAAATTCAGAGCCAGGGGCAACGGTTCATCGCCTGGCTGAATTTCTGAAATTATCTTAAACACAGCCTTATCGATATCGATAGACATGCCCAGGCTACTAGCCATAGGCATAAAAGTGGACGCAGGTAATACCTGACCTGATTCATCTCTGGCGCGGATATACAGCTCCCTGTGCACGTTCTGCCCATTCGGATGCTTGACCAGTTGCCCCACCATGAATAAACGCCTGGAAGCGATGGTCTGTTCCAGCCAATGCCTCCATTGCATCTTGCCCTGAGGCAAATCGACCTGACTGCTTGTGCATTGCTCTATCGACCAGGGACCTCTGCCATCAGCCTGCGTCAGACCGTAATCTATGCCCGATAGAATTTCGCCGGCAGTACTACCACTATTGATCACCGAGATGCCTCCAATCAAAAACACATCGACTTCTGAGTGGCTTAGCTGATCCAGCATTTTGAAATCATCAAATATCTTTTGCATAAAACTCTGGGTCGACTCTTCATCTGCAGCAAATAGAAAAGCGAGTTCATCATCATTTATTCGCGCTGGAGATTGCAGATTTGATTCATCACACAATAGCTGTGCCAATTGCCTGATTAAGGCATCTGAATACTCATATCCCTGACGTTCCCTGACAGGGTCATAATTCACCAGCTTAATGATTGCCAGCGAGCCGTGAAACTGAGATTGCTCTGAGGTAGCCTGCTGCAAGCGATCCATCAGATACAGACGATTGCCCAGATTGGTGACTTTATCGCTATACAGCAGCTTTTGATATTTGCTCAGGCTTTCCTGCTGATCGTTAAAAATCACCTGCACCTTGGAAACCATATTATTCATAGCTTCAACAACGCGCTTTAAATCAATGGTTCTGGGTAGTGACTCCTGCTGAACAAAACGGTTGTTCTGGATGGCATCGGCCTGTTCCATGACCCGTCTTAATGGCAATAACAGATATTGTAATACCAGCCACAAGAGAATCAGTGCCACCAGAAACATTAAACCAAACCATTTCACGGTAGAGAGCAAGGTCTGGTATAGCTTGCTGTAGGCAAAGCCCGGATGCATGGTGATTTCAAGGCGACCCAGTTGAGTCCAGCCCTTCATCACCTGCGTGGAGCCCTGAGCCTGAGCCAATGGAACCAGTCTGATAAACCAGTCCGGTATTCCTTCAACACTGACTTGCTGGCTTTTTTGCTGGATAGTCTGCTTATCTACTGAAATCAGCTCAATACGCGAGTAATAACCACTATCAAATACTGCATTAAATAGCACCTCAAGTGTCGCAGGATCCTCACTATCTGGCAGGTTGCTAATCACTATGCCTAAGGTGGTCGCCATATCCTGTGCCGTGGTCTGCAGTTGCCCCTGCATAAATTCACGGGTGCGATGTAAGTCGTTGATAACAATCACACCGGCAAGAATGATGAATACCAGTGTCACTAACAATGCTATTTGCTTGAATAAGGTCATTGTGCGTCTTTCCTGAAATCAGCAAGCAGTTTTTGCCACTTACTGTTTTTAATTTTATCGGTGGGCAGGGATTTTCCGAGACCTGCAGATGCATTACTCAGAAACAGGGAATTAGCGTTGAAACTATATACTGGCAGCAGATCCTGTCGTCTGGAAGCTGACAGAATCTGTGGATTATAATTATCCAGAATTTTGGGGATGCTTTGGGGTGTCACAAAATAACTTAATACCATGTGAGCGACGTTCTGTTTGAGCGCCTTTACATAGGTGAGATACAGTCGACTATCAGGCACCCCCAGCTTTCTGAGGGCAAAGTACTTGGCGATAACAAAGTCTTCACAATCGCCCTGTTGAGTGCCCAGAAATTCCTGCGGCGTAGCCCAGTAATCCTTTACCCCCCACTGATCCCTGTCCTCTCGATATTGAAACTGATTGAAGAAACGGTTGACCTCAATCAGCTGGGTATCTTCGTCTTTGTCCTTTAAGTCATCCAGCAATTTATTCAGTGCGATGCCGCGCCTGTAGGCCTGATCGGAATAATTCTGTTTTAAACTCTGCAACATGCCATCGCTTACAAATGGGTCTGCTGATGGCAACATTGGAAGCCAGATCAGCAGACACAGGGCAAGCAGTGGATAGTGTTTTGCAATATGAAAATATCTTCTAGACAAGTAATCTCGCTCAGTATTTCACTTGCGCAAAGTGTAGCTCAAATGACAGCTTTTGACGGATTAACCCGCTAAAAAGTGGTCCCTCTTGCCCTGAATATGAATTCACCGCGTCGATTAATTGCCTGCCCTTCTTTGCTTGCATTATCTGCCATCGGCATTTCTTCACCCATACCATGAACTTCGATATATGCGGGATCCAGTCCTCGTGCAATCAACAACTCTCGCATCGCCTTAGCACGTTTTTGCGATAGCTTCATATTGTAGGCATTAGATCCGATACTATCCGTATGAGTTAAAACCCGAATCTGAATATCCCCTGCCCCCTTGATTTGATTGATAATCATTTCAACCTTTTCTTTAGAGCTATCGGTCAACTCAGCACTCATATATTTAAAATTCACCAGTTGCATTTTAGTCAGATCAATTAAGGAACTTTGTACAACCTTTATAGATACCGACGCACTATCTGTACCACCTTTGCCATCAGATACGGTGTAGGTAAAAGAGTCTATGCCTTCAAAACGCTCTTTGGGACGATAAACAAGATTCTTTTCCTTACTAAATGCCAGTTTCCCATTCGCGACTTTAGTAAAATCGGTGATGGTCAATTGATCTCCGTTAACATCAGAATCGTTAGCGAGTAATTGAGATTGAGAGATGATTAATACACCATGACCATCGACTTCTAATGAATCATTAGCTGCTATCGGCGCTACATTCACTGGTAACGTAGCAAGCGCCACCTTACCGCCCAGTGAACATCCATAATTGTTTACGGTTTGCTGGCTCAGGGTATTATCGCAATGATCCATTAAATCTTCTTCTTTATCCTTATCTTCATCTTTCGGTAAGGGTAAAGCATCTTTTTCGTTGGCTTTTATGCGTGCGATGGTTAAATCATTTTCACTAAGCTCTGACTGTAAATTCAAAGCATCAAACAAACCGCCCAGGGCTTCATACACCCTGTAACGTGCAGCCATTAAATCAAAATAGGCCCTGGTATACTCATTATTCGCTGTATTCAATTCATTTTCTGCATCCAGCAGGTCGATTAAATCTCTCTGACCAATAAAAAACTCTTCACGATATGAATCAACGGTCTCACTGGCTTTCAGGATGTACTGCTGGAAAAAGTCAAGCTGACGCTGTAGAGATTCATCTGCTGTCCAGGCAAGGCGCAGGGTATTGATGATTTGACGACGCACACGTGCAGCGAAATCTTTCTGTGCATAAATTGCACTGATTTTTTTACTTTGATCCGATTTATCTGCGCCGCCATTATAAAAGTTATAAGTCAGATTCAACACCAGACTTAGCTCAGAAGTATCGCCAGCAACACCACCAATATCATTGCCCCACTCCGAAGCCAGGCGTAAATCCAGATTAGGATAGCGCGAACTTAGGCTGCGCTGATACTCGAACTGAGAGGCTTCTATATTGCTGCTGGCTACTTTTACTGCAGGATGATGTAACAAAGCCTGATCGATTAGCGTATTTAAGTCTTCACGCGGCATTTCAGGTAGCGAGGGCTCAACTAAATCTTCAACAGCTACATAGCGCCCCAGTAACTGGTGCAACTCGGATAATGCATCATTCAGGTTATTTTGCTCTGCGATCAGGCTGGCGTGCGCTCTAGCCACTCGTCCTTCGGTTTGCTGTAACTGCGAACGACGCCCCACCCCTGAACTATTACGTTCAGTGATTTGAGCCAATATCCCTTCATGCGATGCCACATTTTCCTGGGCGAGCTGATAGAGTTTTTTATGCTTTAACACATTCAGGTAAGCCTGGATGGTTTTCAGGGCAATATTGTCAGCGCTATCGTACAGATCATATAAAGCGGCCTGCGCTCTGGACTCATTTTGCTTTATCTGATTAGTCGACTGATAGCCGTTAAACAGATTTTGTGTTACTGACAGTTCAACACGAGAGCTATCATAATCAACAGCTTTACCATCGGTAGAGGGTGACTCAGTGTTATACAAACCTGTTGATGCCTGCAAATCGACACTGGGACGATTACTACTGGAAGCAATCGACTGGTCACTAAGCACCTGGCGGTAAATATGTACTTTTTCCTTAACCTGAGGATGCGCACTAATGGTATCTGCAACTATATCTGCCAGCTCATCAGCCTGTACGGAAAAAGCAAAAAGACTGGCTATAGATAGCCCTGTCAGTTTAATCGTATTTTTCAGCTTACAAAAATTCATAATTACATTTGTTCTGATTAAAAAGTACTTGGAAATATATTGAAATAAAAATGAAATAATGAGCACCTTTTAACAATTCAATGAATACTATCCCTGTCACCCCATCTTTTTATAGCAATTTGTGAAATGATAACACTAAGTAACTGAAAGTATTTAATAAATATCATTTTCGGAAATCACTTTCTACTCATAAGGATAGTTTGTGTTTACCAGGTCCTGTTTTTTAACCATAACAACTCTGTAGCCTCTGATAAAATAGTATCAGGAACAGGCAAAATACATGGGAATACGATATGGCAAAATTAAAGATATTTTTCTGGTTGCTCATCCTTTTGCTAATCATCGCTGCATTGATCTACTGGTCACAAAGAAAAAAACCTGTTGAAGTCACTATACAGACGGTTACTCAGGGTGAGATTCAACACACCATAACCAATACTCGAGCTGGTACTCTGAATGCCTGTCGGCGTGCCCGCCTGTCTCCCTCTCTGGGTGGACAGATAGCAAACCTGCCGGTGAGCGAAGGTGAAACGGTGACCAGTGGTCAGCTTCTGTTTGAAATCTGGAACCGGGATTTACGTGCTCAACTACAACTGGCCAGGTCTGAATTACTCGCCAGTCAGTCATTACAGCAGCAGTCCTGCATTCAGGCTGAGATTGCGCAACAGGAAGCTCATCGATTATCTCAATTGCTCTCACGCGGACTCGCCTCCGATGAATCAGCTGAAAAAGCAGTGGGGCAATCACGCGCCAGTCAGGCAGCCTGCGATGCCGCTAAAGCCACTGTAAGCGTAAGCCGCGCACGTATTGAAGTTGCCGAAGCAGCCTTACAACGCACCCAGTTACGCGCACCCTTTGACGGCACCATAGCAGAGGTTAATGGTGAACTCGGTGAATATGTTACCCCTTCTCCTGTCGGTATCCCTACCCCGCCAGCTGTGGATATTATTGATACCAGTTGCCTGTATGTTTCTGCCCCCATTGATGAGGTGGATGCTCCTGATATTCGCGCAGGTATGACTGCACGTATTTCTCTGGATGCCTTCGGAAAACATTATTTTGACGGTAAGGTTCGTCGTGTTGCCCCCTATGTTCTGGATAAAGAGAAACAGGCACGTACGGTTAATATAGAAGTTGACTTCATTACTGCGGATGACAACCGCAATATGCTACCTGGATATACCGCGGATGTTGAAATTATCATCGATGCGCATGAAAACAGCCTGCGCATACCGAGTCAGGCATTATTAAAAGGGAAACGAGTATATCTCTACGACCCTGACTTCGACACTATTAGTGAGGAGGAAGTGAAAACAGGTCTAAGTAACTGGGAATTCACCGAGATTCTTGAGGGCCTTGAACAGGGCCAGCAAATCGTGACCTCCATCGATAAAAAAGGCCTGATGGAAGGCGCTCTGGTCAAGGTCATACGTGAATAGCCTATGATCAAGTTAAGCAACATTCATCGCGACTTTCAGGTGGGTGATCAGGTCGTACATGCACTGGATGACATTAATATAGAAATCCAGCAGGGTGAGTATGTTTCGGTGATGGGACCATCGGGGTCCGGCAAATCTACCCTGCTCAATCTGATTGGTATGCTAGATCATGCTTCATGTGGGCAGTATTGGCTTAACGAGATTAACATTACTGATATGGATGAGCTGCAGGAAGCCCATACTAGAAACCGCCTGATCGGATTTGTTTTTCAGTCTTTCCATTTAATCCCACGTCTTACAGCAGCAGAAAATATTGAGTTACCACTCGTTATTGCAGGCATAGAGCCTGAAATTCGAGCACAAAGGGTAACGCAGGCTATCAACAATATGAGCCTGGATGATAGAAAACACCATAAACCCGATCAGTTATCTGGCGGACAACGCCAACGCGTTGCTATAGCGCGAGCTACCGTTACCGAACCCTCTGTTTTACTGGCTGATGAGCCCACCGGCAATCTGGACCAACAATCCGGGCAGGATGTCATACAAAGCCTGGAGTTACTCAATGCCAATGGTATTACCCTGATTGTGGTCACCCACGATAGTCAACTGGGGCTGCGCGCCAATCGGGCACTTAAAATGGTCGATGGCAGAATTATCTCCGATCAACAAAATCCCGGTCCATAACCATGTTCAAACGCGATATCCTAAGCTTTTCCTGGTCATCCCTGAATGGATATCGCAGTCGAACTCTGCTGATGCTACTGGCAATGAGTATTAGTGTAGCCGCAGTACTTTTGCTAACGGCATTGGGCGATGGTGCGCGTAAATACGTTTTGCAGGAATTCACCTCTTTGGGTACTAATCTGGTGATTGTACTGCCAGGCAAGAGTGAAACCTCCGGCGCAGGCTTAAGTACCATGATGGGTATTACGCCCAGAGACCTGACACTTTCCGATGCCAGTGCTTTGATTCGACACCCCGCAATCACCAGTATCGCACCATTGAATATCGGCTCCGTAGAAGCATCCTGGCAAAACCGAAAGCGCCAGGTAACGCTGTTGGGTTCCACTGCAGAATTGCTTGATGTCAGACAATGGAAAATGGGTAGTGGAGAGTTTTTACCCGCAACCGAATGGGATAGAGCTTCTTCGGTTTGTGTTATCGGGCGCAAGATTCGAGATGAGCTATTCGGCTCCCATAATGCTCTTGGGCAATGGATTCGTCTGGGAGAGAATCGATACCGCGTGATCGGGGTGATGGCATCATCAGGTCGATCCATAGGCGTTGATGTACAGGAAGTGGTGATAGTTCCTGTTGCCGCTGCGCAGTCCTTATTAAACACCGCCGGTCTATTTCGCATCCTGATCCAGACCAAAAGTCCTGAGGTTATGCCAGCAGTCATCGAGTTTACCGAAAAAACCATCCGGCAACGCCATCACGGCGTCAGAGATATTACAGTAATCACTCAGGATGCGGTGATTAAAACATTTGACAAAATACTCTCTGCATTGACCTATGCGCTCGGAGCTATTGCAGCAATAAGCCTGGGTGTTGCTGGAATCCTGATCATGAATGTTATGCTGGTTGCTGTCTCGCAAAGAACAGCTGAAATCGGATTACTCAAGGCTCTGGGGGCATCCAGTCATGCGATACTGCTACTCATCCTGAGCGAGGCATTACTGCTGTCTTTGCTTGGTGCCGCTTGCGGGTTTATTATCGGAGGTCTGGGTAGCTGGGGACTATCCAGTGCTGTCGATGACCTACAGGCTTACCCTCCAGTTTGGGCTTTGCTGTCCTCACTGGCTGTCGCTTTATTAACCGGACTGTTATTCAGCCTGATTCCTGCGCGTAAAGCAGCAAAAATGGATCCGGTAAATGCTCTACAGAGTCATTGATTATGCGACCTGCTGACTTCATCCACCTAACCTTCACCTCATTACTGACGCATAAATTACGCAGCCTACTGACCATGCTTGGGATCTCTGTCGGCATTCTAGCGGTCATTATCCTGACCTCTATCGGCGAAGGTATGCATAAATTTATACTCACCGAATTCACTCAATTCGGCACCACGCTGGTCGCCGTCAATCCAGGAAAGACGGATACAATGGGGGTATCGATGGGTGTATTCGGCAGTGACCGCCCCTTATCGATAGAAGATGCCGAAGCCCTCAAGCGCCTGCCATTCGCTCAAACGGTGGTCGGATTAATTCAGGGTAATGCCGAGGTCGAGGGCAACAACCGCAGTCGTCGTACTACAATTTATGGCAGTGGCTCCGATTTTCCACTGGCTTTCAGAATGCCTGTTTCTATGGGGGAATTTCTACCACCGGATGACCCACTCGCACCAAGAGCATTAACGGTACTTGGCAGCAAGGTCAAACAGGAGTTGTTTGGCGAACAAAACCCGATAGGGCAGCGTATACGCATAGGTGGCGATCGCTACCGGGTCATAGGTGTCATGCAATCCAAGGGACAGGTGCTGGGTTTTGATCTGGATGACACGGTGTATATCCCTCTAGCGCGCGGTCTGGAAATGTTCAATCGCGAGGGCCTAATGGAAATCGATCTGCTTTATCATCCCGGTAGCGATGAAGACAGCGTGGTAGCTGGCATTAAACGCCTGTTGCTCGCGCGTCATGGGCGTGAAGACTTCACCATTACCGGTCAGCAGCAGATGCTTGATGTCATGGGGTCTATTCTCAACATAGTCACTTTTGCAGTTGGCGCCATAGGCTCTATTTCATTACTGGTGGGAGGTATAGGGATTATCACCATCATGACGATCAGTGTGGCTGAAAGAACCTCAGAAATCGGGCTACTCAGAGCATTGGGCGCTGAACATAATCAGATCATGTTACTTTTCCTCGGCGAGGCGGTGGTACTTTCTGCCATAGGGGGGATCGCAGGGTTAGTCAGTGCAACAACAATTTTGCTACTGGTACAGATATTTTTACCTGACCTCCCTGTACATACACCGTGGAATTATATTTTACTGGCTGAATCAAGCGCAGTGATTATCGGATTGCTTGCAGGAGTATTACCAGCCCGGCGTGCTGCTAAAATGGATCCGGTTGATGCTTTGCGTAATGAGTAGCGCCAAGGCCGCTCTGATCAATTATGTTGTATCTCTGGCTCACAGGCTGAGGCACATAGCTTCGGCATTGCATTCCCTGAAAAGGGGTAACAATCATTTTACTGTCGCAAGCACTCAGATAACCTTGTTTTTATACATACATTATAACCCCACCCTTAGGTAGCCATATTCCACCTTGAATACTAAATATCCGTAAAAACACATTAATATTCTTGATTTTTTTATTGGCCATTCAAAAAATCTATTATTTATATTGCGTATTTCATGGGAGAATTCATCTACCACCAAGATAAGTGTTTTTCATGGAACGCTTAACAATCTGTCGTTTTCTTTCTGGTACCTAAGCCGCAACAAATACTAATAATACATTTTTATAGTTGAAATCTGGATTCTTAAATATATAAAAATTCTGGATCTGGCCCCAAGAAAATGAACAACAAAATAAACTACGGTTTTACTTTGGTAGAGATCGCTATTGTTCTGGTTATTGCAGGACTTCTAGTTGGTGCTGTGATGAAAAGTCGCGAGATGATCGTGAATGCTAAACTCAAACGCGTTGAGTCAGATGCATCAGGGATTCACCTTGCTATCGCTACCTATCAAGACCGCTATAGACAATTACCCGGCGATGATTCTGACGCCAAAAGTCGTTTCGATATCTACAACTCCCTGGCTGAAAGCAATGTTAACGGTAATGGATCAGGTGTTATTGAGGGCTACTGGGATGAAATCAATACTACTACTTTAGATGCACCTGATGCAGTTGAATCAGAGAAAGTTTTTGCTCACCTTAGAGCCGCAGGCCTGATACCAGGCGGTGCTAAGGATACGACCAGACCATCCAATGCCAATGGCGGAAAAATAGGGATTCAGGATGGCGCTTTGAGAATTTCTGGTCATGTAACAGTCTTCGGCAAGCTGGATGGATATTTTATAAAAATTATTGAGTCACGTCTGGATGATGGAGAACCTGACACCGGACGCATTCAGGCCGATACAACCGATAAGCTGATGACAAGCGGCTCTCTCAGCCTGGCAACAAAATACAAAGACGCCAGGCAGTACAACGTTGCTTTTAGTCTTTAACAATCCTGACTGATTTTAGCGACTACTGTTCTTCAACAGGATGATCAAATAATTTAAGGAAACATATACTACAGCATCTCCAGACATGCTGTTTTGCCACAAAAAAATCCAATACTTAACACAATCATCAGGGTAACAAACTGAAATGCCACAATGAAGAGTGGTTTTTTATCGTGTAAAGATAAAAACATAGGCATTTTTATAAGCACATTTTTATCAGGTAGCTTTATTACATGACTGCGCCAAAAAGAATCAATTGCAAGCCGAGAGTTAGCTTGATAGGCTCAGCGAAATTTTAATCTTTCTGTCACTAAAAAATACTTCCAGCTTATATGCAGAATATCCGTCGTTTTGTGTTAGTTCTTGTTTGTGTACAGCTATCAGCATGTGCGAGTATGATCAGTTCAGCCACACAGAAGATGGCAAATAATCTATCGCAGGCAATACTCAATCAAAATGATCTGGAAACGGTAAAAGCCGGAGCACCTGCCTATCTGATTATGATAGACAGCCTTATCGAAGGCGACCCTGAAAACACAACGATTCTCATGTCAGGCTCAAAGCTTTATGCTTCTTACACCTCTGCCTTTGTAGAAGATGAAGAACGCGCCAAACGGCTGGCACAGAAATCTTACGACTATGCGCATACTGCTCTATGTATGGAGCTGGAAGCTTTATGCCATTCACTGGATAAAAAACCAGATGTTTTACTCCCCCTGTTGAAAAACATCAATGCCAGCCAGCAACCCCTGTTATACGATTTCGCAGCTGCCTGGGCGAACTGGATTCAGATTAACAGCGATGACTGGAATGCTATTGCACAGGTACCAAAATTGCAGTCAATATTCGAGCGATCAATCGAATTAAACGAAACTTACGATTATGGCAACGCACATCTTTATCTTGGTGTTCTGGCCTCCCAGATCCCCCCCTCTCTGGGAGGAAAGCCGGAGGTTGGACGCATGCACTTTGAAAAAGCCCTGGCTCTTTCCGAAGGCAAAAACCTGATGGTTAATGTGCTGTTTGCCGAGCACTATGCACGTCTGGTTTTTGATCAGGAGTTACACGACAAATTGCTTAACGAAGTCATCACTACTCAATCAGATGACACAGGCCTGGTCCTGATTAATACTCTGGCACGCCAACGTGCCTCAGTACTTTTAGAACAGTCTAACGAATATTTTTAATCTGATATGACTATGAAAAAAATCTGTATAACTCTGGCCCTGCTCGCCCTGAACCTGGCTTTCTCAACAAATAGCGCAGCGGTTACGTTGAAGATTGCGACTATTGCTCCTGCTGGAACCAGCTGGATGAAGGAAATGAAGAAAGGAGCCAAAACCATCAAGCAAAAAACTAAAGGCCGGGTAAAGTTTAAGTTCTACCCCGGTGGGGTCATGGGCAATGATGCCAGCGTGCATCGCAAGATTCGTATCAACCAGCTTCAGGGTGGTGCTTTTAGTTCCAGTGGTTTGTCCCATATCGACCCTTCAATCCAGTTATTCAGCCTCCCCATGGTGTTTGACTCATTTGCAGAAGTGGATCATGTACGCAAAATCATGGATAAAAGCGTAAAACAGCATATGGCTGAAAATGGCTTCATCCTGCTCGGCATTACCGAAGGAGGATTCGGTCGTATATTTTCTACCCAGCCCGTGACAGCTCTGGAACAGATTCGCGCCACCAAGGTCTGGATGCCGGAAGGTGACAAGCTGATCAAGGAATCCTTCGACGCTCTGGGAGTACAACCGATTGCATTACCTTTAGCCGATGTATTTACCGGCCTGCAAACCGGATTGATAGAAACCATCACCACAACCTCTACCGGCGCGATTGCTTTCCAGTGGCATAGCAAGGTCAACTATATGGTTGATACCCCCGTGTTATATGTGATTGGCACCCTGGCGGTCAGCAAAAAAGCCTTCAGCAAAATCAAACCTGCTGACCAGAAAATAGTCATAGAAGAAATGGATCAGGTATTTGCCCGTCTGGAGAAGATAAATCGTCGGGATAATATTAACGCGACTGAAGCACTTAAAACTCAGGGGATAAAAGTTATCACTCCTACTCCAGAAGAGGTTAAACGCTGGAAAATGCTGTCGCAAAAATCCATTCAAAAAATCATGGCCAAGAATGAAATCGATAAAAATCTTGTTCAGGAGATGAATCGTTTACTTAGTGAAATCAGATAACCTTCCCCTGACACATGACCTCACTGACAAAACTCATTCATCTGTTAGAAGACAGCCTGTTAATACTATTACTCGGCAGTATGATCGTACTGGCCAGTGGACAGATCGTTTTACGTAATTTCTTTGATTTCGGATTTATCTGGATTGACCCTTTATTGCGCCTTCTAGTGCTGTGGACAGGCCTCATAGGTGCTACTGTGGCCAGTCGCGATAACAGACATATTCGCATAGACCTGCTATCCAGATATCTATCCAAAGATACTCACCTTTTCATACAGTCTTTAGTCGGACTATTTACTACATTTATCTGTACTATAATCGCCTGGCATGGTGCAAGCTGGGTACTTCTTGATTATCAGGATAATCTGCTCGGTTTTCATGACTTACCCGCATGGATCCTCGAATCCATTATTCCTCTGGCTTTCGGATTAATCGCTTTACGTTATCTCATTCATAGCGTCACCTGGTTTGTCATGTGTTTCAAATCATTCATCAAGGCTAAGCAGTAAATGTCTGCTCTCATTACACCATTTTTATTGATCTTATCGATTTTACGCACGCCGCTTTTCGTCGTGATTGCTGCTGGGGCCATGTACGGCTTCTATTCCGAAGAGATTGATTTATCCGTAATTTCCATAGAGATCTACCGCCTTGCTGAAATGCCAGTCTTGCTGTCTATCCCTCTGTTTACTTTCGCTGGTTATTTGCTGGGTGAAAGCCAGGCATCACAACGTCTGGTTAATCTGACCCGTGCCTTGTTGGGTTGGCTACCTGGTGGCCTGGCCATTGTATCCATCGTAGCCTGCGCCCTGTTCACTGCTTTTACCGGAGCATCAGGGGTAACCATTGTTGCACTCGGCGCCCTGTTATATCCCGCATTAACAAAGGAAGGCTACTCAGAAAAATTCTCTTTAGGTTTATTAACCAGCTCTGGTAGCCTGGGCCTGCTATTCGCACCTGCCGTACCGTTGATCATTTATGGTGTGGTTGCCCAGCAAATGGATCTGGATGACCCTGTCAGTATTGATCAGTTATTTATCGCAGGAGTATTGCCTGGATTGCTAATGCTGTTATTACTCGGCATTTACAGCATGTCGCAAAAAAAACGACCTCCCGCGGACGATATTGACGATATTCCCGATGCATGGGATTCAATAAAAAAAGCAAGATGGGAGCTCCCCTTACCAGCCCTGATTTTAGGTGGCATCTACAGCGGCTATTTTGCCGTCTCAGAGGCTGCTGCAGTCACCGCTTTGTATGTCTTAATGGTTGAGGTTTTCATTCTGAAAGAGATAAACCTGAGAGATTTACCCGCTGTAGTGCGCGAATCTATGGTGCTAGTCGGCGGTATTATGATCATTTTGGGTGTATCGCTTGCTTCTACCAATTTAATGATCGATACCGATGTCCCAACCCAACTATTCGACTTCATTCGTCAGCACATCGATAACAAGCTTACGTTTTTAATTCTATTGAATATCTTTTTGCTGGTACTGGGTATGATGCTGGATATTTTTTCGGCTCTGGTACTGATTGTCCCTATCATCCTTCCTATTGCAGTAGGTTATGGTATTCATCCCATTCATCTGGGCATTATTTTTCTGGCCAATATGCAACTAGGCTACTTTACGCCACCGGTCGGTATGAACCTGTTCATCGCCAGTTATCGGTTTGAAAAACCAGTCTTGACGCTATACCGAGCGACTATTCCTTTCTTTTTTATTTTATTACTAGCGGTTATTATCATTACCTACGTCCCCGAACTTAGCCTGATGCTTATTCAATGACCATAGAAATCTGGTTCGCTTTTTTGATTGCCTGCATTCTCATCTCTGTGACACCCGGAGCAGGCGCGGTTAACACCATGAGCAATGGTATGGTTTATGGTGTAAGGCATAGTGTACCTGCGATACTGGGTTTACAGTTAGGCCTGGCGGCCCAATTTTTAATCGTAGGCATAGGGCTGGGGGCATTACTTGCCTCTTCGGATGTAATCTTTGCCTTAATAAAATGGGTAGGCGTGCTCTATCTGCTTTGGCTGGGAATTCAGAAATGGCGTCAGGAAGCTGTACAGATCACATCTGAAAGCGAATGTGAATTGAATTACAGTAAACGTTTCTGGCAGGCCGCACTGGTCAATCTAACCAACCCCAAGGCCACAATTTTCCTGGTTGCCTTGTTACCTCAGTTTATCGATTTAAATACACCCCATATACCACAGTTCAGCATCATGGCCCTTACCATGCTATGCATCGATATCATTGTAATGCTGGGTTATGCCTCATTGGCGACAACGATTGCACGCTGGATGAAAAGCGAGCATCACCAGTGTCGTATCAATAAATTTTTCGGAGGAATGTTTATGCTAGCCGCTTCCTTGATGGCGAGTTATCAGCGAACATAAGCCAATCTGCCAACTTTTTAGCAATACACTGATTGATATTTCTGGCATGATTCAACTAAACACTGAACACAGGTCATTATGAAAAATCTACTCACTCTTATAGCAATGGTTGCAGTTATGACTGGATGTGCTACCGATACTTCAACACTGACAAAATCAGAACAAAAGCTACAATGGATTAAGGATGCAAATCCCCAGCTAGATGCCAAAAAAGCTATCGAAGCGGGAGATTTACGTTTGATGGGGCTGGTACAGCGCTCAATATTCATCCCTGGAGTGGCGCTGGATAAAATCAACCATTACCAGCAAAAATGCGGTGTGAACCTGATTGATGGTGTTAGCGATACCGTGCTGAATAACAACCATCTAAAATTGATGAATATGGCACGCCAATACGCACTTCAGTACAACTCGATTATAAAGACTCGTTGTGAATAAACCCTGAGCTTAGCTTCCACTGAATTCAAGCCTTGAAGGTCTTTTAAAAATTAATGTACCTGCCTTCTAAAACCAAATAGCATTAGAAAGCCTAACAGGCCATAGAAACCAAGAGCTCCACCACCACCGCCACTATCGTTGCTACTTGTGATAATGTAATGAGTATCAGGATCGATATCGATTTGTTGTGAGGTCTGCTCCTGATTTTCAGGGACCACTGATTTGCAACTTACATTAGCAGGGAAAACAGCATTGATAGTCAAATCACCGCTGGATAAGGCATAAAAAACATTATTTGCACAGCTGACCTTAAATCGCGCCTTAGGTATGTATTCATTGGGTAAGTTCACGAATGCAGAGCCATTATTTAGGGTATGAGTAATCAGGTTCTCTTCACAGTAAGTGGTTTTCTTAGAATCAAATTTTAACAGGTCGATATTTACGTATTGGCAGTTTATCGCCGGTAAATTCGTATTTCCCACATTCCAGGTTACAGCATGTGGGGCTGTTGTATCTAAAATAGTGTCGCTTACTGAATCAGAGGTTACCGAAAAACTACTTGAAGTATCGACGGTGTCAATGACCAGACTATCCTGCGCTAGCCCACCTTTTCCATCCCGAACCGTCAGGGTAAACTTTAATGCCCTTGTAGTTGTGGGTACAGTTTCACCTACTATAGATGAAGAACTCAACACACTATCCAGACGAGGAAAGTAACGCTCAGGTTGAGCCTGAGGTAGATAGCTGCGAAATAATGCGTTATCACCTAAGTCCATTCCAAAGGTTTCAGGAATAGAGCTATCGGTTAGATCGTAAGATGTAGCTGTACCAGCATCCATTTCATCCCAGGTATAGGATAGAGTATCACCATCCGCATCACTTGCCGTCGCACTTAACACAAAAGGCGTCTGAGTAGGTATCGTATAATCACTACCTGCAGTGGCAGTCGGTTGACTGGGATTATTTGTAATGCTTTGCAGACTTCCACAGGCTTCACCTCCACCAGAAGTGGTAAATTGATTTATTTGAGCCAGTGAGCCCGCATGGAAGACAGCATCAGATCTGGATTGCAGATTTTCTGCACCACATAAACCCGCATAAGCCATAATGGATGAACCGCTTCCGGGTTCGAAAGCTGTAGCAGGACTACGGTTGGTACCATGACAGGAATCTGTTGTGCCATTGAAGGTATGATCTGCGCCAAATTGATGCCCCATCTCATGCGCCACATAATCGATATAAAATTTATCTCCCGCTAATGCCTTCCAGCTTAACCCTGTTGCACCCTGGGCTTTATACCCTTTGCTGCACACCGAGCCCACGGTCGCTATACCTCCACCGCCGGTGCTAAATACATGACCAATATCATAATTAGCACTCCCAATTCGTGCATCGAGAGTCTCCTGATTTGTCGGTAACAAAGCCTCCAATCCTGAACTGGGTGAAGTATAAGGATCACTATCCAGGCCCCCATCAAAAATAATTGCATCATTATTAGCAACCAGCTCAAGCTTAACGCCAAGATCTCGTTGATAAATTTCGTTAACACGATTAATGGTTCTCACTATTTCACTCATAGCCGCACCCTTGGTTCCTCCAACGGCATCAACATATTCAGCCGTTGCCGCCACTGCTAGCCTATACAGGCGCATACTGCCTGCAACACGCTGAGCTGTCCTGGCGGCCAGATTCATTGTTGTGACAGGGCTGCTGAAATTATGCCCCACTACGCCACAATTAAATGCCTCTCCAGGATTAGAAGAAGACTTACTGGAGGCGCGAAACAAACCATCATCCGTCGGATCAAGATAGTAGGTATCAGAAGGTGTAGAAATCATCGCTGAAAAACCTTTAGCCGTATAACTCAATCGACCACTGATCAGAGGGTTTTCTATACCTGTAACCTTATAGGTTTTGATATCAGGGTATTTTGCAGCTAGCTCTGGAGCCATGACTGGAGATTCGATCAGTTGAAACTGTTTTATCTGGCCGCTAGCGAGGGGTAATTCAATTCTGCTATCCAGTTCAGCCCCTCCTTCCATTCCAGCACGAGATAGAATTTGCTTAAGCGTCTGCGTATCGCTTTGATAATAACGCGCTGACTGACTTTGGGGGGCAGCTGCACTACGTTGTGCAAATGATACCTCCTGCCACAGGTTCTGTGAGGCTATAGCACTCGTCTGTAAAAGCATCAGAGCTATACCTGTATACAACTTATTACACTTCATAATGATTCCTGACTATTCTTCTTAAAGTATAGTCTGGTCGTGCCAGAATTTTTACCAGTAATAAGTGCATAAAAAAAAGCCATACCCGAGGTATGGCTTTTTAGTTTGTACATAAAAGAACTACTCAAACGGATGTCTTTTAATAATAGTCTCGGCTCTGTCTGGCCCGGTTGAGATGATATCAACCGGCGTACCTGTTAGCTCTTCAATCTTATTCAGATAGTCTTTAGCTGCCTGAGGTAAATCATCATAGGTTTTGACACCTATAGTCGATTGTTGCCAGCCTGGCATTTCAATGTATTGAGGTATGCATTCTGCAAGGCGATCTGCCCCTTCAGGGGGCGTGGTCACTTTCATGCCATTCAAATCATAGGAAACTGCAATCTTGATGGTTTCAAGCTCATCCAGCACATCCAGCTTGGTGATACAGATTCCAGTAACAGAATTGATCTTTAATGAACGGTTTAATGAAACAATATCCAGCCAGCCACAGCGGCGTTGACGCCCTGTGGTTGCACCGAATTCATGGCCTTTGGTGCCAAGATATTTGCCGGTCTCATCACCGCTATCCTGCTCCATGTTGTATACCAGTTCGGTAGGAAACGGGCCCGCACCAACTCGTGTGGTATAGGCTTTGACGATACCCAGTATGTAATCCAGATCAGCAGGTCCTACTCCTGAACCAGAAGCCGCGCCACCAGCTGTTGTGGTGGATGATGTCACATATGGGTAAGTACCATGATCTATATCCAGTAACGCACCCTGTGCACCTTCAAACATAATCGATTCACTATCTGCCTTCATTTGATGCAGTATGCCGGGAACATCGCCCACCAGATCCCTTATCTGTTCAGCCTGCTGTAATGCTTCATCCAGCACAGTCTGGTAATCAACCTCAGGCTGTTTAAAATAGTGTTTTAATGCAAAGTTATGGTATTCCATCACTTCCTGTAATCGTTTGGCAAAATGCTCAGGATCCAGTAACTCGCCCAGACGAATACCACGACGTGCAATCTTATCTTCATAACAGGGACCAATACCTCGCCCTGTAGTACCTATAGCCTTATTACCACGTGCAATTTCACGCGCCTGGTCCAGTGCAATATGATAAGGCAGAATTAATGGGCAGGATTCACTGAGGCGGATACGTTCACGCGCGGGGATACCACTTTTCTCCAGCATCTCGATTTCCTCGAGCAGGGCTGAGGGTGATAACACTACTCCGTTACCGATCAGACATAATACATTCTCACGCAAAACACCGGAGGGTATTAGATGTAAAACAGTTTTTACTCCATCTATAACCAGTGTATGGCCAGCATTATGCCCACCCTGAAAACGCACCACCGCTTTGGCTTTGTCCGTTAACAGATCAACTATTTTACCTTTACCCTCATCGCCCCACTGGGTACCGATAACGACTACATTTTTTGCCATAAGATTTTTACCTTTATTTAATCTCGTTTACGACCCAGTTACTGTCGTTTCGAACGATCACTTGCTGACAGGACTGCTGTTCAGGAGAGAGCTCTCCATTTGATAGGTCAATAATTACCCGTTTACCCTGCCGACGAAGCTCAGCAATCAATTGTTTCAGCTGTTCATCATTAGTATTTGGTGCCAGGATAGTCTCAGCTAAAGACTCAGACTTATCTGACAACAGGTATAGATTCAGCAAATCGGTACTAAAGCCGGTTGCTGGTCTCGCCACACCAAATACTGAACCGATATCATCATAACGTCCGCCACGTGCAATCTCATTGCCCTGCCCCGGTAGAAAGGCTGCAAACACTAGCCCGGTATGGTATTCATATCCGCGTAATTCAGAAAGATCACAATGAATTAATACCTCTGGATAGCGCTGTTGAATGCCTTTAGCCACTGCTTCAATATGATTCAGCGCGGCCAGACATTCTTCACTGCTGTCGCTATAAGTTTCTCTAGCCTGCTGGATAATCTCAACATCACCATTCAATAGAGCAAGCTGGCAGAATTGCTGGCGCACATTATCCGATAGATTCTGCTGTTGTAGATAGCTTTTTAATTCGGGTATCGATTTGCGCTGTAGCATATCAAACAAAGTCTGTTCCTGAGACTTATCCAGCCCGCTTTGTTCAAATAGACTGCGGAATATGCCTACATGCCCAAGATCAATGGAGACCTGCTTCAAAGATGCTTTATGCATGGTTTCCAGCATCAGGCTTACTACTTCAATATCGGCTTCTATCGAAGCATTGCCGAAGATTTCAGCACCAATCTGTAAGGGAGATCTACTGGGGTTTAAGCCATCGGTTTGAGCATGCAATAAATGACCGCAGTAACATAATCTTGAGGTTTGCTGCTTGCCTGCCAGTTGATGAGCATCTATACGGGCGACCTGCGGCGTCATATCAGAACGCACCCCCATTAGCTTGCCACTAATCTGATCCACCAGAGTGAATGTTTTGCGCTGAAGAGAGTTAGCAGTACCGGTTAGCAATGAGTCTGTAAACTCAACCATAGCTGGCATCACGAGGTCATAACCCCAACTGTCATATAAGGCCAGGATTGACTGACGTAACTGTTCTACAGATTTTGCATCCGGTGGCAGCATTTCCTGAATGCCATCAGGCAATAACCAACGACTGGAGTATGAGTCTTGCAAGTTTTATCCTCTGACTAAATACAAAAAAATTACGCCCGCAATCATACTTCCAAAGCCAATCATTCGTATGGTTTTTTCTGGAAAAGATGACATTTGCATCATGGTATTCTTATAACTACGCGGGTTTATAAAGGGTAATAGACCTTCAATCACCAACACTAGAGCCAAAGCGGCAAATAAATCATTCCAGTTCATAAGGTAGTCATAGAAACGGGCGGTTTTAAATCCGCCCGTATTTTAAGGGAAAGCGCTTACTGTTTGCCAGTAGCTTCTTTAAAGTACCTGAAGAAATCAGATTCAGGGTTAAGAAC
>JBNKPX010000044.1:0-27641 GCA_050295575.1 Gammaproteobacteria bacterium
TGTTTACTGGCTTCCCTGAGGCGTTCCTCTCCATTGGGTACCGGACGTATCTCGCCGGATAATCCAACCTCTCCAAATACCAGCAGACGATTACTCACTGCTTTGTCTGTAAAACTGGAAAGTATGGCAAGAATGACCGCCAGATCAGCACCAGTTTCGCTGATGCGTACACCGCCCACTGCATTGATAAATACGTCCTGATCATACAGTGGTATGCCACCATGACGTTGCAACACTGCCAGTAACATGGCCAGACGGTTGGACTCCAGGCCGACACTGATGCGTCTGGGGTTGCCCAGGTGGCTTTCGGTAACCAGTGCCTGAATCTCGACCAGGATAGGTCGTGTGCCTTCGCGAGAGACCATGATAATGCTACCTGATACGGGTTTTTCATGGTGCGCAAGAAAAATGGCAGAAGGATTGGAGACGGTTTTCAATCCGCCATCGGTCATCGCAAAGATGCCGATTTCATTGACAGCTCCAAAGCGGTTTTTGACGGCACGTATCACCCGAAAACGGGTTGCACTATCGCCCTCAAAATAGAGCACTGTGTCTACCATGTGTTCGAGCACCCGTGGTCCTGCTAACTGACCTTCTTTAGTGACATGACCAACCAGAAAGATGGCTATCTGTTGCTGTTTAGCCAGTCGAACCAGTAGTGCTGTACTTTCTCTGATCTGGCTTACCGATCCTGGTGCCGATTGCAGACTATCGGTATAAATCGTCTGTATGGAGTCAATAACCATTACCTGAGGTTTCAGGCTCATGGCGTGAGCAATAATCTCTTCTACACAGGTGGAACTTAGTAATTTAAGGTCATCTCGCGGCAGGTTCAGGCGCTGTGCACGCAGGCTGACCTGCTGCAACGATTCTTCGCCGGTTACATACAGTGCCGGCATGCTCTGGCTGATGTGGGTCAGGCATTGCAATAGAATGGTTGATTTACCAATGCCCGGATCACCGCCCAGTAATACTACTGAGCCATTGACCATGCCGCCTCCTAATACCCGGTCCAGTTCGTCGATGTGAGTGCTAAAACGCAAGGTGTCGGTGTTAGGGATATTATTTAATGTCACCACTTCAGTGGTGGTTTTATGCCCTGCCCAGTTGCCTCTTTGACGACCACCGGGGCTGGACATGGGCTGTACTTCCTGGATTGAATTCCAGCTTTTGCAGTCAGGACACTGCCCCGCCCATTTATTAAAAACAGTGGCACATTCGATGCATTGATACTGAGTGCTATTTTTAGCCATTGTTACCCAGTACCTGTTGCTGCTGTTGTGGATCCAGTTTAATGCGTAATGTTTTTACCATATTGTTCTTAACTTGCATGATTTCCAGCGGAAAATCATTGATCTTCAGGCTGGTGCCTGATTCAGGTATGATTTCGAGATACTCCAGTATTAGGCCATTGATCGTACGTGGCCCTTCAGTAGGTAGCTCAATATTCAGCTGGCGATTTATCTCGCGCACATGAGTGCTGCCATCAATAAGATAACTACCATCCACATCGCGATAGAAGGAAGTGAATTTTGTGCTAGGGTCTGAAGTAAATTCACCGACGATTTCTTCCAGAATATCCTCCAGTGCAACCATCCCCTGAATGTCGCCATATTCATCGACCACAAATCCCATGCGTCGTTTGTTTTTCTGGAAGTTGAGTAGTTGAGTGGTGAGAGGTGTGCCCTCTGGAATGAAATAAGGCTTACGTGTGATTTCTTTAAGCGTTTCCGGGTTAAAGTTTTTAGCCATTAATAATGGCATGATCTTGCGCATTAACGCGAGGCCAACAATGTTATCAATGGTTTCCTGATAGATAGGAATTCGCGAGAAGGGTATCTTGACGATCTGATCCAGGGTTTCACCCCAGTCGGCGTCCAGATCTATGCCCACTATGTCATTGCGAGGAATCATGATGTCATCAATCTTGACCTTTTCCAGATCCAGAATGCTGAGCAACATGTCTCTATGAGAATCAGGAATAAGACCGGCGGTCTCGGTAACGGCAATACGTAATTCATCAGAGTTTAGCGCGCTCAGGCTTTGTTCTTTTTCTCTGATTTTAAACAGCGTCAGTATCCGTTTCACCAGAAAATTGATCAGGTAGATCAGCGGGTACAGTGCTTTTAATAGCGGTTGATAAACATAGGAGGCTATGAAAGCAATCTTCTCCGGGCTGTTGGCAGCCAGGGTTTTGGGTGTTACTTCTGCAAACAATAACAGTATGACAGTCAGCGCGCCGGTAGCTATTGCTATACCGGTGTCTCCATACATGCGGAAACCTATATAGGTTGCCAGCTGAGTAATCAGTATATTGATGAAGTTATTGCCCAATAGAATCAGGCTGATTAAGTCATCCGGTTTTTGTAGTAGATCAAAAGCACGACGAGCGCCGCCATTATTGCTATCAGCCTGATGTTTGAGCTTGTAACGGTTCAGGCTCATGAGCCCGGTTTCTGAACCGGAAAAAAATGCGGATAGCATAATGAGGATAAGCAGCGCTATAAACAGGAAGCTTAGGGGGATATCGTTCACAGCTTGAAACCAGGTTGGTCGTGCATTAAATGTATTAAGGGGCCTGGAGAAGGAAAAATTCCAGCACCATTTTAGTTCCAAAGTAGGCAAGCATAATGAATATGAAAGCGGTAAGGGTCCAGCGGATGGCAACCTTTCCTCTCCAGCCAAAGCGGTAACGACCATACAGTAGAACAGCCAGGATGACCCAGCCTATAATTGACAGTACGGTTTTATGCACCAGATGTTGAGCGAACAGGTCTTCAACAAAAAAGAATCCACTGATTAAAGCGGTGCTTAAAAAGATGAAGCCAAAGCCTATCATCTGGAATAACAGGGTTTCCATATCATGCAGCGGTGGCAAGAATCTGATAAAGCCACCCGGGTGATGCGAACGAATAGCGTGTTCCTGATAGGCCAGGGTGAGAGCCTGTAAAGCGCTTAGCATGATCAGGCTGTAGGCAATAATTGAAATCATAATATGTCCCTGAATTAAAGGGCTGCTAACCGTACTCATGTTAGCGCTGGCAGGGGTAAATACCGCTAGCAGGCAGGCGATACCAGTGACAGGAAACATGGCTATGCCCAGGCTTTGCAGGGGGCGGTACAGGCTGCTGATCATGATCTGGATGCTCACCAGCCAGCTAATTAACGCAAATGCGATAAAAAAGCTCAGGTTTATCATTCCCGCTTCAGGATAAATAAGCTGCTTTAAAAGATAGGTCTCTAATAGTACTGCAACCAGAGCGGGAGTAAGTTGAGACAGGCGAGAAGAATGGATTTGACCTATGTTTTTGTAAATCAGCCATGCGGAGGCACAAAAACCCAGTGTTATTAATAAGCTGATAAGAGTCACTATGTTGTAGTCGAAAGCTCTAAGAGAGAATGCTGAATTTTAGCTCAATTGACAGAAGAGTAGAAGTAAACCTTAGGCTTTCATATATATTAAGGAGTCTCTGATTAATTCATGGGTGAATTATTCAGAACTTCCTTGATTTTATTTCAACGCTTAGTATGGATGATAGCTATATTAATAATATACCTTTGAACTCAAAGAGTGTGCGCTGAGTCGGGGTTTGAAAGTTATTTCGTTGAAATTTGTACTAATCATGGATTATTGTGTTGGGTTACTGGTCGCGCTGTTAAACTAAAACGGGTTGAGTTGTTTTATAAAGGCAATATGAATATAAAAATTTTAGGATGCTCTGGAGGGGTGGGTGGTCATTTACGAACCACTTCCTTTCTTATCGATGATGATGTTCTTATCGATGCGGGTACCGGGCTGGGGGATCTTCCTCTCAACCAGATGTCAGATATTCGTCACATCTTCTTAACCCATTCGCATATGGATCATATCGCGGCCCTGCCTTTGCTGGCCGATAGCATGTTCGGTATACACGATGAGCCGATAGTGGTTCACGCTCTGGAAAAAACCATTAAAGCACTCAAGGCGCATGTTTTTAACTGGGTTATATGGCCAGATTTTTCAGAATTACCGAACCGGGATAGACCCTGTATTCGATTTAATGCAATGGATGCGGGTGACGTCATTAGAATACGCAATCGTGAGTTTGAAATGATTGCGGTTAATCATACGGTTCCCGGAGTTGGATATTGCGTTTCAGATCACCGTAGTACTGTTGCCTTTAGTGGTGATACCACTACCAATGACAGCTTATGGGCCCATTTAAATGAGTACGATAATCTCGATCTTTTGTTTGTGGAGTCGGCGTTTGCCAATAATGACCTGGAAATTAGCCGAATTTCAAAACATTACTGCCCTCAGTTGCTAGCTGAAGATTTAAAAAAGCTAAAACATCGCCCTCAGATCTGGTTGACCCACTTCAAACCGGGGGATGAAGACCTTATATATAGGGAGTGTGTAGAAGCTCTAGCTGATTTTTCTGTTAATAGACTGTCCGGCGGCGAATTATTCAAGTTATAATCGTCGTTTGTTCCAGATGTAGCTAACCATCATGTTTGAAAATCTTTCTGAACGCTTAAGTCGTACCGTCAAAAACCTGCGTGGTCAGGGGCGGCTGACCGATGACAATATAAAAGAGACTCTGCGCGAGATTCGCATGGCGTTACTGGAGGCAGATGTCGCTTTGCCTGTAGTACGCGGCTTTATCGATCAGGTAAAGGAAAAAGCTTTAGGTCAGGAGGTTCTTAGCAGTCTTTCACCAGGGCAGGCTCTGGTTAAGGTTGTTAATGATGAGCTGGTTGCTGTGATGGGCTCCAGTCATGATGGTCTCGATCTGAATGCTAAACCACCGGTTGTGGTTCTGATGGCTGGTTTACAGGGGGCAGGTAAGACAACTACCGTAGCCAAGCTTGCTCGCAGACTGATTGAACAGGATAAAAAGCATGTCATGGTTGCCAGTGCTGACATCTATCGCCCTGCAGCGATTGATCAGTTACAGACCCTTGCAAAAGAAGTTAATGCAGAATTTTTTCCTTCAGACAGATCTCAGAAACCGGTAAAGATTGCGCAGGATGCATTGCTGGCTGCACGTAAAAGCAATGCTGATGTTTTACTGCTTGATACAGCGGGGCGCCTGCATATAGATGCAGATATGATGGATGAGATAAAAGCCATTCATCAGGCCATAGACCCACAGGAAACCCTGTTTGTGGTGGACAGTATGACCGGTCAGGATGCCGCAAATACGGCCAAGGCCTTTGGTGATGCTTTACCGCTGACTGGTGTGGTACTGACCAAGACCGATGGTGATGCACGTGGTGGTGCAGCGTTATCCGTGCGTCAGATTACCGGTAAGCCGATTAAGTATATTGGTTCAGGTGAAAAAACCACAGCGCTGGAAGCTTTTCATCCAGACCGTATTGCTTCGCGTATTCTGGGTATGGGTGACATTTTGTCGCTGGTTGAAGAAGCTCATCAAAAGGTTGATCAGGATAAAGCCAAAAAACTGGTGCAAAAGGTTCGCAAGGGTAAAGGCTTTGATCTGGAAGATCTGCGCGACCAGTTTAGTCAAATGGAAAAAATGGGTGGCCTGTCGAGTCTGGTGGATAAATTGCCCGGCATGGGCGGGAATATCAGTCAGCAATTACAAAATCCCGAACATACTAAACAAATGAAAAGAATGGTGGCCATCATTGATTCGATGACACCGCTGGAACGCCGTAAACCAGAACTTATTAATGGTTCGCGCAAGCGACGTGTGGCAAATGGTTCCGGAACACAGATTCAGGATGTAAATCGTTTGCTCAAGCAGCACAAGCAAATGCAGAAAATGATGAAAAAGATGGGTAATAAAGGTGCAATGCGTGGAATGATGTCTGCCATGAAAGGGAAGATGCCGCCAGGAATGCCTTTTTAAACGGGGAATTTTACGCATGAAATTCCCGTTCGTGAAAAAAAATTAAAATAATCGCGAATATCCTGCTAAAAATATGTTTTATTCCTTCACAAATGCATCCACATGGGTACAATACCCGGTTTCCTGACACAGGTAGTCAGGCGGTTTTCTATTGTCTGACGACAAATTAGGGGTTTATATACATGGTTTCAATTCGTTTATCTCGTGGCGGCTCAAAGAGACGTCCGTTTTATCAAGTTGTGGTGAGCGATAGTCGCAGTTCACGCGATGGTCGCTATATTGAGCGCGTAGGGTTTTTTAATCCTGGTGCCGGTGGTTCAACAGAAGAATGCCGTCTGGATACAGATCGTATCGAGTACTGGTTATCTAAGGGTGCTCAACCGACTGATCGCGTTGCCAGCCTGATTAAAGCAACCCAAAAAGCGGCATAGTATAAGTCGATTCGATGTCTCAGTCTGATGATGACCTGATCTCCGTGGGTCATATTCTTGGTGTGCATGGAGTCAGGGGGCAGGTCAAGGTTTATTCCAATACCAGCCCCAGAGAAAATATTTTAAATTACAGTCCCTGGATAATTCGCCATGCGGGTGTTGAGCAGATTGCTGAGGTAACCGGCAGGCGCCAGGGAAAGAATGTAATTGCCGATCTGAGCTGTATCTCAGACCGCGATCAGGCTGAAGAAATGCATGGTGCTGAGATTTTGATTTATCGGCATCAGTTGCCTGAACTGTCTGCAGGTGAGTACTACTGGAGTCAGCTGACGGGGTTACAGGTGATAAACCTGGAAGGAGATGACCTGGGTATCATCGATCATATGATTGAGACAGGTGCAAACGACGTTATGGTCGTACAGGGTGATCGGGAAAGGTTAATTCCCTACGTGCTGGACGATGTCGTTAAGTCGGTTGATCTGCAAAAGCAACAGATTCAGGTTGACTGGAACGTAGATTATTAAGTATGCGCATTGACGTCATCACACTGTTTCCAGAGCTGGTAACAGCAGTGATACAGCATGGCGTCGTTGGCAGGGCCGCAGATAAGGGCTTGTTTGATCTGGTTGTGTGGAATCCGCGTGATTACACCACCGACAAACATAGAACGGTTGATGACCGTCCTTATGGTGGAGGCCCCGGCATGTTGATGAAGGTAGAGCCTTTGCAGGCCTGTATTCGAGCGGTGAAGCAGCAAAGCCCGGATGCAAAGCTGATTTATCTTAGTCCGCAGGGTAGTTTGTTAAAGCAGCAACAGATTAATCAGGCTGCTTCGTCAGACCGATTGATTTTTTTATGCGGTCGTTATGAAGGGATTGATGAGCGCATTATTCAACAGGAAGTTGATGAAGAATGGTCCATTGGTGATTATGTGATTAGCGGTGGAGAATTAGCGGCAATGGTGTGTATTGATGCCATTACGCGACAGATACCCGGAGTACTGGGGCATCAGGATTCAGCTCAGCTGGATTCTTTTAGTCAGGGTATTCTGGATTGTCCGCATTATACGCGGCCAGAAGAAATAAACGGTCACAAGGTGCCGGAAGTCCTGTTGAATGGTCACCATCAGCAGATTCTGGACTGGCGTGATAAACAGGCACTTGGAAAAACCTGGTTGAAAAGACCGGATCTACTGAATGACCTGCAACTGGATGATCGACAGCAGTCACTGCTTCAGGATTTTATAGCCGAGTCTGAAAAGACAAGGTCGAATTGAATTGAAATATGAGGAAACATCATGAGTAATATTATCGCGGAACTGGAAGCTGAACAGTTAAAACAGGATGTGCCAGCATTTGGTCCTGGTGATACTGTTGTGGTTCAGGTTAGAGTAAAGGAAGGTGAGCGTGAGCGTCTACAGGCGTTTGAAGGTGTGGTTATTGCCAAGCGTAATCGCGGCATTAACTCTGCATTCAACGTGCGTAAGATTTCAAACGGTGAAGGCGTTGAACGTGTATTCCAGACCCACAGCCCGATGGTTGCAGAAATCAAGGTAAAACGTCGTGGTAAAGTACGTCGTGCCAAGCTGTATTACCTGCGTGGACGTACTGGTAAGGCGGCTCGTATCAGAGAAAAGCTATAAGCCGCTTCAGGTACCAGCAGTTATAACGAATTATTACTGTCTGCTGCGTAGGGAATTTGTTAGAGCCAGATGTATTAAGGCTTTATAGAAAATTCCTGATGAGTCGCTTTTAGATTGCTAAAAAGGTGTGTATGCTTTTGCGACACACCTTTTTTTATGTCGTTTATTTATGAAAAAAACCTGCCTGTCAGTGCTCTTACTGACATCGATCTTTAGTTCGGTATCCGCCAATCAACAGTTAGATAGCCTTAAGCATATTTCTGCAGCTGGCGCGCCATTTTTAACGCTTAAAATGCTGGAACAGGCTCAGCCCGGGGTGGATCAGGACCTGTATGAATGGATACTCTGGGAGCAGGAGCGTTTTAAGATACTGACCAAATGGAAGCAGTGGAATAAATTACTGGTACGTATCGAATCTCTGCCCAGGGATCTGCCCGAGCAATTTCATCAACAGGCCAGTAGCTATCAGATTCGTGCGTATATTGAATTGGGACAAAACAATACCGCTAGAGCGCTGTTAAGAGAAAGGCTGTGGAATGTGGATTCAGGTAGTTCTAGCGAGTATAAAAACTGGCGCCAGTTACTGATAGAAACCTATTTGAATGAAAACCGCATCGATGATGCGCGTATTGCGATGTTGCGCTTTCAGCAGGATTTTCAACAGGGTGATAAGGACTGGATATTGTTACGTGCCAGAGTGTTGATGCAGGCACAACGATATGACGAAGCTGTAGATGTTTTATCTAACCGTCTTGGCTGGAAATCTCTGGCGATGAAATTGCTTGCTGAGTATCGTAATAAACAGCATACAGCGCAAAGCATGTGGGATTTATGCGAAAAACGAATCGACGCAGTAAAAGATGATCCTGAACAATTAGCAACCTACTGGTCGATTGCCGCTATTGCTGCACAGGATATTAATCCAGCCCAACAAGTTGTTGCGCTGGAAGCCAGACTAGGGATTAAAGCTGAAGCAGTCGACAATCTTTATAAAATAACGCCTGATCAATTATGGCAGGCTTATTACGACTATGCTCAACTGGTTGGAAACCGTAGTGAACTATTACGAGGAGATGATAGCAGCTGGCTGGAGCTTGCTCTCAAGGTTGCCAAACCGACACCTATAAAATCACGTAGCTTGCTGGTTTTTCTGATGATTGAAAGTCGCCAGTCAGAGATTCGAGGACAGGCGGCAACGGCATTCCTCAAATCACTGGATCTGGAAAAGCCTGAAAACCTGCAATTACTGGATAATCTGTTTAATCGGAGTGATCGCTTCAAGCAGGCTTCATCCATTCCAGTTGAAATACGCTTTCAACTGGTCGATCAGGCGCTAAAGCAGGCAGACATCTCTGAAGCTACCCGCCTTATGAGTGATTTGCATAGTGTCCCGACGGATACTCGAGAGTTTGACTGGTTATTACGCCAGGCCAGGGTCTTGCTGTTGGGTGGCAAATACGAACAGGGAAATCAGGTACTGGGTGAGCTTTTCAAGATATATAGTGAAGTAAATAAGGAAGATACTGACCACATCCTGCAGGTGCTATTTGATATGCAAACCATCGGTCAGAATGAGCAGGCGATTGGTTTTTTCAGACGCTTAATGAGCCTGAGTATCGAACCCCGGCAAAAACGTGAAATCCTGTTCTGGATGGGGGATTCTTTCAAGGGGCTGGAGCAATATGAGCGTGCTGCACTGCTGTATCTGCAATCGGCCATGTTTATAGGGCCCGATGCGATGGATCCCTGGGCTCAGACAGCGAGGTTTTCAGCGGCTGAAAGCCTGCAAAAAGCGGGGTTGGTTGACGATGCGCGAAGAATTTATCAGTCACTATTGGCAATTACTCATGAACCTGCACGCCGTTCAGTGTTACGCCATAATATTCAACAACTGTGGCTGATACAAAACACCTACTAAACGTATACTATCTCTTGAATAAATGATGAACAGCCTCATATAAGGCAGATGAATTCGTACCCCGGCCCAGAAGATGTATGACCGGGGGCATCTCACAAACCTGTAAATTATGAGGAGAACACAATGAGTGTTGAAGCAAACACTGAAACCCGGGGTTTTGAAACCGAAGTCAATCAGTTGTTGGATTTAATGATCCACAGCCTGTATTCGAATAAGGAGATCTTCCTGCGTGAATTAATTTCAAATGCTTCAGATGCCTGCGACAAGTTACGCTTCCTGGCGCTTTCTGACGACAGTCTGTATGAAAAGGATATCGACCTGAAAATCAAGGTATCGGTTAATGCAGATGAAAAGACTATTACCATCAGTGATAATGGCGTGGGTATGACCCGGGATGAGGTCATCGAGCATATTGGCACTATAGCCAAATCGGGTACTCGTTCTTTCCTTGATTCCATGTCCAAAGACCAGACCAATGACGCCAATCTAATCGGCCAGTTTGGTGTTGGATTCTATTCTTCTTTTATCGTCGCTGATAAGGTCACGCTGAAAACCCGTAAAGCCGGTGAAGCTGCAGAAAATGGAGTGTGCTGGACATCTGAAGGTAAGGGCAGTTACGAAATCGAAAGCATAGAAAAAGCTGATCGTGGTACCGAAATCACCCTGCACCTGCGTGAAGATGATGTTGAATTTGCCAATGACTGGAAACTGCGCTCAATCATAACCCAGTATAGTGATCACATTGGTTTTCCCGTTGTGATGGATAAGGTTATCGAGCCAGAAGAAGAGGGTGGTGAAACAACGATTGAAGAGGAAGCAGTTAATCAGGCATCTGCTCTATGGACACGTTCAAAATCAGATATCAGCGATGATGAATACAAGGAATTTTATAAACATGTCTCGCATGATTTTGAAGAGCCACTGCAATGGTCGCACAACCGAGTAGAAGGCAATAACGAATATACCTCTTTGTTATACCTGCCAAAACGTGCGCCTTTCGACCTGTATGATCGTGAATCCAAGCACGGTATTAAGCTATACGTTCAGCGTGTTTTTATTCTGGAAGATTCAGAACAGTTAATGCCAAAGTATCTACGTTTCGTGCGTGGTCTGGTGGATTCCAGCTCCTTACCACTTAATGTTTCGCGTGAAATACTGCAAAGCAGTAAGGTAATCGACAGCATCAAAAACGGCTCGGTTAAAAAAGTACTGGGTATGCTTGAAAAAATGGCGAAGAATGATCCCCAGCAGTATCAGGAGTTCTGGAAAGAATTTGGTAAGGTGCTGAAAGAAGGTCCTGGAGAAGATTTTGCTAACCGCGACAAGATTGCAAAACTACTGCGTTTCGCTTCTACACAAAGTGATACTGAAGAGCAGAATGTATCTCTGGATGATTACATCTCGCGCATGCAGGAAGGTCAGGACAAGATTTACTATATTGCCGCCGACACTCATTCCGCTGCTAAGAATAGCCCGCATCTGGAAATTTTCCGTAAGAAGGGTATCGAAGTGTTATTGCTGTCTGATCGTGTGGACGAGTGGTTGACCTCACACCTGACCGAATATGAAGGAAAGTCGTTACAGTCGGTAGCTAAGGGAGAGCTGGATCTGGACAAGGATGAAGACTCTAAAAAAGAACTGGAAGAGAAAGCCAAAGAATCAGAAGATTTACTTAAGCGCATGAAAGACGTGCTAAGCGATAAGGTTGAAGAGGTACGTGTCACCAATCGACTGACCGCTTCCCCTGCCTGTATTGTGCTGAAAGATCATGATATGGCCATGTATATGCAACGTCTGCTGAAAGAAGCCGGTCATGCCATGCCTGGCAGTAAACCGATTCTGGAGATTAATACCGATCATCCTATTGTTAAAAAGCTCGATCAGGAAAAAGCGGAGGAGAAATTCAAAGATCTATCGGAATTTTTATTCGATCAGGCGATTCTGGCAGAAGGCGGTCAACTGGATGATCCAGCCAGTTTTGTACATAAACTGAATGAAATGCTGGCTGGTGTAGCCGAGTAATTCATTGATGGAACCTCTGAATTAATCAGGGGTTCCCCTTATAGGCATTGCTGTCTTCACCTAACCGATACCACCCTGGTTATCGGTTAGGTAATCTTGCTCTCCTCTTTTTTGTGGCAGACTGTTTTGCAACAGATGAGCTACCAGAAACTCCTCAATACTATGAATATTTAGTAAAAGTCTAGCGACAGACTGGTTCTATGGACCTGCTTTTTGATAGTCTTTTGTGCACTAAAGCTATAAAAAATCCAACTCTAATAACCAACTTCTGGTAGCGTAAAATTCATGACGATTATTAAGCAAGACGATCTTATTTCAAGCATTGCTGATGCACTGCAGTTTATCTCTTATTATCATCCTCTGGATTATATTCAGGCTGTTGGCCGAGCCTGGGAGAAGGAAGAATCACCTGCAGCAAAAGATGCGCTGGCGCAAATTTTGACCAACTCGCGCATGTGTGCCGAAGGGCATCGGCCTATCTGTCAGGATACGGGTGCTGTGGTGGTGTTTATGAAAGTTGGTATGAACATACAATGGCAGGGTGATATGAGTTTACAGGATATGGTGAATCAGGGCGTTCGTGAGGCCTACCTTAATCCTGATAATAAATTACGTGCTTCTATGGTGTCTCCACCTATCGGTGCACGTATGAATACCAGGGACAATACCCCGGCAATTCTTTACACCGAGATAGTTCCCGGAGATCATCTGGAAATTGCACTGGCTGCCAAGGGTGGTGGCTCTGAAAACAAATCTAAATTTACTATTTTGAACCCAAGCGACAGTCTGGTTGACTGGGTAGTGAATACGCTACCGAGTATGGGCGCAGGCTGGTGTCCCCCTGGTGTTCTGGGTATAGGTATTGGAGGCACCGCTGAAAAAGCCATGATGTTGGCAAAAGAGTCATTGATGGGGCCCGTAGATATCCAGGATTTATACGACCGTGGTGCTAAGACTGCGAGTGAACGTCTACGACTGGAAATCTACGAGAAGGTCAATGCCCTGGGTATAGGCGCACAGGGCCTGGGTGGATTAACCACAGTAGTCGATGTCAAGATAGCCGAATATCCAACCCATGCAGCTTCCCTGCCTGTTGCGATGATTCCTAACTGTGCGGCTACGCGACATATTGAATTTACTCTGGATGGATCGGGGCCAGCCATACTCACTCCACCTAAACTGGAAGACTGGCCACAGGTTACCTGGGAGATCAGTGAAGAATCAAAACGCGTTAATCTGGATACCTTAACGCCTGAAGAAGTTCAAAGCTGGCAGCCCGGTGACCGATTGTTATTAAACGGTAAGTTATTAACGGGTCGAGATGCTGCGCATAAGCGTATTCAGGAGCTACTGGAATCAGGTCAGGGCCTGCCCGAGGGCGTTGATTTCAACAATAAACTGATTTACTACGTGGGGCCGGTTGATCCGGTACGCGATGAAGCCGTTGGGCCAGCTGGACCGACTACTTCGACTCGTATGGATAAGTTCACCGATATGATGCTATCCAAAACAGGGCTCATCGGCATGGTGGGGAAGGCCGAACGTGGACCTGTGGCTATAGATGCTATCAAGCAACACAAGGCGGCCTATCTGATGGCGGTGGGTGGTGCAGCTTATCTGGTCTCCAAAGCTATTAAGTCTGCACGTGTTATTGCCTTTGAAGAGCTGGGTATGGAAGCTATCTATGAATTTGACGTGAGTGATATGCCGGTGACCGTGGCTGTCGACAGTCAGGGTACTTCGGTGCATCAGACAGGTCCTGAATTATGGAAGCAAAAGATTCAGCAGAAGACTGTATAGAATCCACTCTTCGCTGACCATGTTATTTGATTGAACTGAATACTCCCTTCTGCTCAATCAGTTAAACGAGGCTCCCATCATACAAAACTTAGCAGTATACCTGCTCGATATACTGCTATTACTGCCCCTTTTTTAGGGCCTGTTAACAGGCCCTGGTTAATACTGCATGGTATTTCTTATGCTGTTGTTGATGCCCGTTATGAAGCTAGACTACAAGATAGCGGGCGTTATGCTACCTGGCGTAGCTATGTCTGGAATCTACACGGTCATCGATCATCGGTGAGCGTGATGGGATGGGCGGAATCTGTGCTGCAGCATCGGTATCGACTAGTGATTTCATTTGTCTGTTTTCCATTAAATCGACCAGATAGCTGAATTAAATTCTTCAAGCATCAATGTTCATCTTTCGCATGAATGTGTATGATTCGGGCTTACACTTATAACTATTAAGCGAATCTAAAAAGCCAGCCTATGTCCGAAAACAATTCTTCTAAGCCACGTATAGCCATAATCGGTGGAGGCCTTGCCGGATTAACCTGTGCTACTGCTCTTAAAGGCCTGGCAAGCGTTCAGGTTTTTGAAGAATCGGTTTTTGTAGGAGGTCGAATCAGACGCTTTCAGTTGGGTGATAACCGACACGATCATGGCGAGCAGTATTTCACTATATCGAATCCATTATTTTTGAATATTGTCGAAGCATGGAAACGAGTTGGTCTGGTACGTGATTATGAAGGATGGATCGTGGAGCTGGAAAGGGGACAAATCAGTAATATCTCAGATTATGCACAACGATATACGGGGTATCCCACTATGCAGGCGATAGCGGAGAACCTGGCACGCAATAGCAATGTAAAATTATCCACTTCGATAACTGAGGTAGAAAAGCAGGAAAATGGCCAGTGGCGGTTATTTGATGGGCGAGGCAGTTATCAGGGATTATTCGATATCGTCATCATAGCAACGGCCGCACAACAGGTTTCATCTCTGGCCAAATCGGTTCCATCCATCAGAGATTTATCAAATAAGATCGATATGACTGTGTGTTGGAGTGCGATGTTTGACTTCAGCAAGCCTTTAGGTTTACCTTTTGATGCGGCTTTTGTGAGGGGGTCTCCACTTTCATGGGTTTCACGTTATCAGGGAGAGGATGATAGTCAGGTAGCGGTCGAAAGTTGGGTTATGCATTGTTCACCCGAGTGGTCTATGCAATATGCGGCGAGCTTTAGGGGGCGGGTCATGCATGCGCTGCTAGATGCCTTTTTTGAAGCTATTGATATTCCTGCGCAAAAACCTGAGTCGTCGAATGTACACTGCTGGAAACATGCACTACCCATCAATCCCATTGATCAGGATTGCCTGTTCGATGAGTCTGCAGCAATGGGTGCCTGTGGCGACTGGTGTACTGCACCGCGTATAGAAGGTGCTGTACTTAGCGGGTTTTCAATGGCGGACAGGGTAATGAAATACATAAATAAAATAAATTATGGTTGATCAATTTAGACTATTTTCGCAATGGAATAAGCTCATCCCCTTAAATGAGCTGGACGAAAATGACCTGCGCTATCTATACATGGAGTCAAAGCAGAAATCACTGGAACCCAGAACGCTCATTACTGCCGAAGATGACTATATAACCTACCTGCTAGATGGCGAGGTCTCTTTGTTATCGGGTGGTTTTGTTATCGAAACCTTCACTCATCTGGAGCGACGGGCATTTTATCCTCTATTTAATGATTCACTGGATGAGGATTCCGCCGTATTGACCAGTTATGGCATCATTTTACAGGTTGATCGAGAGCTATTTAACGGCCTGTATTCACAGGCACAGGCGGCTTCAGTACAGGCTTCTGAAATTGACCTGACTCAGTCTGAAAACGAATTATTCCAGAGCCTGTTGCAGGCCTTTATGCATAAGAAGCTTGATTTGCCTGCGCTACCTGAAGCTGCTTTGAAGATACGTCAGGCGATTAATACGCCAGGGGTTGGTAGTAATGAAATCATTCAGATTGTGCAGACCGATCCGGTGCTTAGTGCGCGTCTGGTTAAGGTGGCTAATAGTCCTTTATATGGCACCTGGCGTGAAATTAAAACCGTGCGAGATGCGGTTCGACGCCTGGGACTGGAAACTACAAAGCATTTGAGTTTCAGTCTGTCGGTTAAGAAATTGTTCAGCGCCAGAACCAGCGTCATCAAGGAGTTTATCCATAATATTTACCTTGAAAGTACTGCAATCGCTTCGATTGCCTATGTAATTACTCAGCAACTGGTGCCCCATCTAGATCCTGAACAGGCTCTTCTCAGCGGGCTGATTCAGAAACTGGGCTTGATACCTATCTTGAAATATATTGATGGGCACCCATCTATGATGCAAACAACCGAACAGTTGGGTAAGAGTATTGAAAATCTATACGTGCCCGTCAGCACACTGATATTGAATGAGTGGAATTTTGATCCTGAGTTTTTACAGATTGTAGAGCAGGCTACAAACTGGACTCGTGATACAGGTGAAAAAGCAGACTATTGTGATGTTGTCATTGCAGCACGCTTAATTTATATGCAAAAGCTTGGTCAGTCTCCGGTAGAGAATTTCAGTGATCTGCCCATCATCAAGAAGCTAAACCTGCTGGAATTCGATGATGAAGGGAATTTCTTTATCGATAAGGTCGATGAACAGGTTGCAGAGATGCGGAATCTTTTACACATTGTTTAAAGCTTTTGCGATTAGAATGCTCTTGCCTCTGTCAATTTAGGAGAGCTTATTATGTCTGATAGAAATCACGTAATCTGTGCCCATTGTGGTGCTATCAATAACGTTCCATCCAAACGATTAGGCGATAGCCCTGTTTGTGGAAAATGCAAAAAACCGATTATGAGTGGGACGCCGCTGGAATTAAACGAAGCAGGTTTCAATCGTTATGTCACTAAAAGTGACCAACCCTTGCTGGTTGATTTCTGGGCACCATGGTGTGGCCCCTGCAAAATGATGGCTCCTGTTTTCATTCAGGCTGCTCAACAACTTGAACCTCAGTTCAGATTGATCAAGGTGAATACTGAGCAGGAGCAAAATCTTGCTGGCCGCCTGCGTATACAGTCTATCCCTACGCTTGCTATCTATAAGAATGGGCAGGAAATCATCCGCCAGGCGGGAGCCATGCCATTAAATGATTTACTCGGCTGGGCTAGAAGTCATGCCTAGGGCATTTATCTAATGGCAAAAAAAGATACCAGCGATAACGAAAAGATCCGCGTCGATAAATGGTTGTGGGCCGCACGTTTTTTTAAAACGCGTGCCCTGGCTAGCGATGCGGTTAATGGCGGCAAAGTACATCTCGCTGGTCAACGCATTAAAGCATCACGTAGCGTGAAGCTGAATGATGTGTTTGAAATCCATCGTGGTTTTGAAAAAATGACGGTTGTTGTGCTTGAGCTTTCTCAACGCAGGGGGCCTGCTTCTGTAGCACAAACCCTGTATCGTGAAACCGACGAAAGTATTGCTTTACGAGAGAAAGAAAGTGAACAGCGTCAGCTGGCTCGTTTACAGGTACCGATCAGTGATCACAAACCCAATAAGCGCGAGCGGCGAAAATTGCGTAGCTTTAGTGGTAAGGAGTGATTCCGCTGGAGCGGCATTATTGCTCCCAGTCATTCGGTTTTTGCTCATCATGTGGGTGTCGGCTATTGAGTAACTGAAGAATAGTGCTTCTCACTTCAACACTGAGTAGTATGCGGATGTCGATATTTACCTTGTCGAATGACTGATTGAAAACCAGGTGTCCATTTTTATCTTTCTCGATATAGCCAAGCTCAAACAGTGTATCGATGAAATGACCAAATAACTGTCTGTCAAAAAAGTCAGGCGAGTTTATCCCGTATAGCATGGATATCTTTTGTGCTACCAGATGACAACGCTGTTCCAGTTCTGCTTCACTCAATGGGGTTCCACCACTTTCCCATAATACAACAAACGTCATGTAATAGCGCTCTAGCACGGGTTGAGCGATATGTGCCAGTCGGCTCAGCATCAGATAATGGGCATCGTTACGATCAGGTCTGGTGAGTCTGTTTTCAACGCGAGCCAGAACCTGTCTATCCACCAGGAAATTGACAATTTCAGGCACAAATTCTTGCAGTTGTTGTGTGTTCCAGGGTAGGTGCAACTCGGCAGATAAAAACGGGTATACGTATAGCACAATATTCAATAGTTTATTCTGATCGATGGTGCGTGCATTAAGAAAACAGCAGGCAATAATCGAAGGAATGATTAAGGTGTGCAGGCTGTTATTTCGATAATAACTCATCAATACTGCATGCTCGGGTTTGAGGTAAATAATATTGCCCAGTGGATGGGAGTGAATGTGTATCAACTCCTGTTTTTCAATACGTTTTAATTCATCTTCGTTGACAGAATCCTGAATAATGATTGAATCGAGATGTGACTGAGATTGAATCAGTTGTTGATAAAACTCACACAGCTGGAGCAGATCAAACTGATCGATACTTTGTCTTGGCGTAGCCAGTAGGGTGGTTGCGATAAGATTCACCGGGTTGATAACGCTGGCTCGATTTATCTGTTCCATGATTTGATTTGACAGGCCAGCTACTGCTGCACGAAACCAGTCCTGCTGTTTTGCATCCTGTTTTGAATACTCCTGCCAGTCAGGATTGTAGGAGCTTAGCAGCTTATCCAGTTCTATCGGTTGCCCAAAGCGAGTGGTTACCTTACCAAACTGGCCTTTTAAAGTGATGATGGATCGAATCGATGTGATGAGTGATTCTTTCTTTTTCTTCTGGCCAAATAGTTCGCCTATATAGGATTTTCCCTCGATCAGTTTCTCATAACCAATATACACGGGTATAAATGCCAATGGACGATTTTGAGTTTTGATCCAGGCATCTACCGTCATGGACAACATGCCCAGTTTTGGTTTTAAAAGTCGCCCGGTTCGGCTTCGACCTCCTTCAATAAAATATTCTATCGGCGCGCCCATGGCCACCAGTTGGCGTATGTATTCAGTGAGTATGCCGCTGTACAGGGCATTGTCCTTAAAACTGCGCCGGATAAAAAAAGCACCTCCCCCCCTTAAGATTTTACCAATTACCGGCATGTTTAAATTATTGCCTGCAGCTATATAGGGAAGTGCCAGCCCCTGTTTGAATATGACATATGAGAGCAACAGATAATCCACGTGGCTGCGGTGACAGGGGACATAGATAAGCTGGTGAGTGAGTGCTGTTTTTTTCAGTCTTTCGATATCAAATATATTGGTGCCAGAGTAATAACGATTCCAGAAAGCATGCAGTAGGCGCTTCATTAACTCCTGAGAAATCTGGGTCGAATCAGAAATGATTTCACGGCAGTAGCGAGCTGCTTTTTTTCGTACGCGTTTGATTGAACGGTTGTAGATTACGGACTCATCCTTGATGAGTTCCTGAACCGATTCTGATTCAACAATGTGATTGATGACCTTATAGCGTGGTGATATTTCCGGTCCGAAGGTCGCTTCGCGTTGTCGGTGAAGGGATTCAGCCAGTTTTTCATTCAGGGCTTCAGCACATCCTTCTGTTGTTTGACACAGTTTACGCAGACTTTGGGGCTCGGAAAATATCAGCGTGGTATTTTTGCCATGAAGCAATATGGTGAATAGTTTGCGAAATTTACTCGCTACCTCCCAGGTGTCTGAAAAAAGTACTGTTAGCCAGTGTCTTTGCTTGGCTATTGGCCGCCCCCAGAATATGGATACGGGAATTATGCAGATGTCGAGCTTATCATCTGCCTGGATGGCTGTGATTAACTGTTCCAGCATCAGGCTATTTTTTTTCTGTCGCATTAACCAGTCTGTAACAGGGTTACGTGAGGCGATACTGTAGATAGAGTGGTGTTTATATCCCTGCAGGTCTAAGGCCTGTAGCGGATCAACCAGGCCTTCTGTGAGAGCTACACGCTCCAATACCAGCATATCGGATAGCTCGCGCTTATCGAGCACGTAGAGTACCGGTGATGTTGCAAAGGTTTCAGCGACTATGGGTTGTGGTAATACTTCAACGCGTACCCAAAGGAATAGAATTTTTTGTAGCAGACGGTGTGATCTTTGGCGAAAATTCATGGTTTGATCTTTTTTACCGATGCTAGCGAATTAGACGTGTTATCACAATGCTATAAATCATCAAAATTTGAAAGCTAAAATGATTTTGATGATAAACGAAGGGCGAAGGTTACATCTGGTGCATGGCCGGGTAGAATGTCTTCAGAGAAAAAAATATCCAGCTGCTGATGGTCAAAAAGTTTAGGTAAACGCAGTCCAAATTGTCCTTGCAATGAATGATCCAGGGCTTCGATATGTGTATCTTTTACCATGCTGGAATGAAAATCTGCCTGTAGCAGAAAGTGGTACTGATCGCTATAGGCATAGCTAAGGCCAAATTGAGCGAATACGACCTGTTTGTTTAACTGATGTTCTAAAAGCCCGGAGTCAGCGAGAATGCTGAGGCCTATGGTGCTGTAGCTAGTGAGTTGATCAGATTGTATATTATTGCTGGAGTATGCCACTGCAACATCGGTTTGCTGGTTGGAGATAAATTCTGAACTTTCAGATGAAGGTAGCTCTAATACCACCCAGAGCGATTGGCTGGGTGATAATGGATAGGAGGCGTTCAACTGAATGTCAGCCATGCCTGATGATGACTGATTGCTGTGGATGATATCGATGCCATTTTTCTGGTATATCAGGTTGATTTGATCATCAGGCACTAGATCGCGTCCACCCTCAGGCAAGTCTAAGGAGTTGTGGAAGCCGTTAATTATTTGATCCAGCTGGCCGCTTTGATTACTGATGAGTGATAAAGTCAGGCCAAATGTCCATTGATTGTATTGATAAGCAGCCTGAAAATCATAGCGTGTATTTTCTACATCGATAACCAGATATTCATTACTGCTGGCATCGTTCTGATAGGTATTGGTGATGTACAGATTGTGGGCAAATGACCACTCTCCGTGTGCATTTAAAGGAACGGTGGGGATTAGGTAGCTTTGAAGTAAGGGGTTCTGACTGCGTGTGGGTAAACCAGGGTAATCCTGTGCCAGTACAAGCAGCGGCAGGAAAAGTAGCGATATACCCAGCACATAGCTGACTGGCCTGAATAATGTGTATCTCTCTGTTGCCTGGCTAAACATCCCGGGTCAGTCGTAAATGCCGTGTTCGCGTGTGGAGAGAAATTTAATCTCTGGCCAGCGCTCCTGAGTCATTTGCAGATTAACACGGGAAGGGGCGATATAGGCAAGATCCCCAGCATGATCCAGCGCCAGATTTGTTTTCGCCTTGGTCTTAAACTCATTCAATTTCTTTTCATCGCTACATTCTACCCAGCGAGCGGTATTCACATTGACAGCTTCAAACTGACATTCCACGTTGTACTCGTCTTTTAATCTCTGAGCAACGACTTCAAACTGCAATACCCCTACAGCACCGAGGATGAGGTCATTATTATTCAGGGGTTTATAAAGCTGGGTAGCCCCTTCTTCACAGAGTTGTGAAAGACCTTTTTGCAGTGCCTTCATTTTAAGAGGGTCCTTCAGGCGGGCGCGTCTGAATAGCTCGGGAGCGAAGTTGGGTATACCGGTAAATGCCAGGTTTTCGCCCTGGGTAAAGGTGTCTCCAATACGGATGGTGCCATGGTTATGAATGCCGATAATATCGCCGGTATAAGCTTCGTCGACATGGCCTCGATCATCTGCCATGAAGGTCACGGCATCCGGGATTTTCATGTCTCGGTCAAGGCGAACATGTCGCACCTTCATGCCTTTCTCATATTTTCCTGAACATAGGCGCATGAAAGCGATGCGATCTCTATGTTGCTTATCCATGTTCGCCTGTATCTTGAAAACGAAACCGCTTAGCTTGTCTTCGTCAGGCTGTACCTCGCGGGTTTGGGTTGGTCTTGCCTGTGGGGCAGGTGCATACTCGACAAAAGCATCGAGTAACTCGGCCATACCAAAGTTATTTATCGCTGAGCCAAAAAACGCCGGAGTTAGCTCACCTTTTAAATAAGCCTGCATATCAAATTCATTTGACGCGCCACGTACCAGCTCGAGTTCTTCACGAAAATCATCAGCTATAGATCCAAGTACTTCATCCAGACGAGGATTATCCAGCCCTTGAATAACCTCTCCAGAGCTGATTTTGTCAGCATCACTGGCAGAAAATAGATGTACCGAGTCATTCTGCAGGTGGAATACCCCTTTTAAACTTTTACCCATACCAATAGGCCAGGTAATTGGTGCGCATTTGATCTTCAGGATATCCTCGACTTCATCTAGCAGGTCGATGGGGTCGCGACCTTCACGATCGAGTTTATTGATAAAGGTGATGATAGGGGTATCGCGCAGGCGGCAGACTTCCATCAGTTTAATGGTGCGTTCTTCCACGCCCTTAGCACAGTCAATAACCATTAATGCGGAATCTACCGCTGTCAGGGTGCGGTAGGTATCTTCTGAAAAGTCTTCATGTCCGGGAGTGTCCAGAAGGTTCACAATGCGTTCTTTATAGGGAAACTGCATCACCGAAGAGGTGATGGAAATACCGCGTTGTTTCTCCATCTCCATCCAGTCAGAGGTTGCATGGCGTGCTGCTTTGCGTCCTTTCACGGTACCTGCGAGCTGAATAGCTTTTCCGAACAATAGCAATTTTTCGGTTACCGTGGTTTTACCGGCATCTGGATGAGAGATGATCGCAAAGGTTCGACGACGTTGCATTTCCTGTGTATTGTTCATTCGTTTATAGCTATCTGCCTGCTTACAGTTGTAGAGCAAAGATCAAAGCATCCTCTTTGCCTCCGGGAGCGGGATAATAAGCTTTTCTGCATCCAATTTCATTAAATCCTGCCGATTCATATAAATGGATAGCAGCCTGGTTACTTTGACGGGCTTCCAGCAATATGACCTGGGCTGATTTCACCCGTGCGACATCAATCAGATGCTGAAGAACCTGCTTGCCTATACCTTTTCCCTGCTGGCTCTTCTCTACAGAAAGGTTCAGGATGTGACTTTCATCAGCGGCAACAGAGAGTACTGCATGAGCGATGATCTGTTCATTTTCTGTCGCTACTATACAGTTATAGCCCACACGCAGACAGTCGGCAAAAATACCTTTGGTCCAGGGAAACTCGTAGGCGCTTTTTTCAACCAGCATAACGGATTCGATATCCGTTGCCAGCATTGGGCGAAATTCAATCTGCTGCATGGAGTAACAATCGTTTCAGGGATTTAAGGTCTTGCCATACCTTGGCTTTTTCAGCCGGGTTACGTAACAGGTAGGCGGGATGATAGGTGACCAGCATAGGGATATCGGTGTCGGGCAGAGTATATCGCTTTGTTCGTAGACGACCGAGTGGGCTTTGATCCTGCAAAAGCGTTTGCGCTGAAATGCGTCCTACGGCAAAAATAACCTTGGGCTGTAATTGTTGAATCTGTGCCTGTAGAAATTGATAACAGGATTTGGTTTCTTCTACCTTTGGGTCGCGGTTGTTGGGTGGTCGGCATTTCAGGATATTGGTGATATATACCTGCTGTGGATCGATTTCGATAGCCTGTAACATACGATCAAGTAACTGCCCTGCACGACCTACAAAAGGTATTCCCTGTAAGTCCTCATCATGCCCCGGAGCTTCTCCGATAATCAGGATATCGGCCTGTTGATTGCCCTTGCCGGGGACCTTATTGGTACAGCTTTGAGCGAGCGCACAGTTTTGACAGGCTTGAATGGCTTTTTCGATTGCACTCCAGTCATCCAGACTAAATGCCTGTTTTGTGAGTTCCCTGACTGGAGAGGGGATAGAGGGGGCAGGTCTGGTTTCTTCTAACGTAATCCGGTCTGGTGAAACAACGGGTTCTTCAGCAACAGGCAGCTCGTCCAGAACAGGGGTTCCAGACGAGCGTTGAGTCCATCGGGTGATACCTAATCCTTTTAGACAGTGCTGCTGACGAGCGGTCAACATGGCTAGATTACCTTAAACTTCACCACGTTGTGGATGGGTTCGGGTTTCCCGTGCGATCACTTTGTTCAGCGCATTCACATAAGCCTTGGCGGAGGCAATAACGATATCGGTATCAGCACCCTGGCCATTGACGATGCTGGCATTTCTTTTAACGCGTACGGTTACCTCTCCCTGAGAATCTGTTCCGGTGGTAATGTTGTTAACCGAATAGAGTTGCAGCTCAACGCCTGAATCAATGATTTTTTCTATGGCCTGAAAGGCCGCATCTACTGGGCCACTACCCATGCAACTGGCCACTTTTTCCTCACCCTCTACATTCAGAGTAATGCGAGCATTGGGTGTTTCACCTGTTTCACTGCATACCGATAAGCTCACCAGTTTAATCGCTTCATTGGTCAGTTCGATATTGGTTTCAGTGACCAGTGCCTGTAAATCCTCGTCAAAGATTTCGTGTTTTTTATCAGCCAGTGTTTTGAAGTTGGCGAATACCTCGTTGAGTTCTTCTTCTGAGCTAAACTCGATATCCAGTTCTGCCATGCGGGTTTTGAATGCATTCCGACCAGAGTGTTTACCCAGCACGATTTTATTGGTTAACAGCCCGACATCCTGTGCTTTCATGATTTCGTAGGTTTCGCGAGACTTTAGAACGCCATCCTGATGAATACCTGATTCATGTGCAAAGGCATTAGCGCCCACGATGGCTTTATTAGGTTGTACGGTAAACCCTGTAATACCTGATACCAGGCGTGAACAATTCATGATCTGGGTGGTGTCGATATTGCTGTCACAGTTAAAAACATCCTGACGCGTACGAACAGCCATGACGACTTCTTCAAGTGAGGCATTGCCTGCGCGTTCACCCAGACCATTGATGGTACATTCTATCTGTCTGGCACCGTTAAGCACTGACGACAGTGAATTGGCAACGGCCAGCCCCAGATCGTTATGACAATGCACTGAAAAAATGGCTTTATCAGAGTTGGGAATGCGTTCGATGAGCTCCTTAATCAGAGCGCCAAACTGATGCGGAATGTTGTAACCCACCGTATCGGGGATATTAATGGTGGTCGCACCTTCCTTGATTACTGCCTCAATGATTCGACACAGGAAATCTGGCTCTGAGCGACCCGCATCTTCCGGTGAAAACTCTACATTATCGGTGTATTGGCGTGCCATGCGTACAGCCGCAACGGCCTGTTCCACCACCTCGTCAGGAGAAAGCCGAAGTTTCTGCTGCATATGAATGGGTGAGGTGGCGATGAAGGTATGGATACGCCCTGAATTGGCTGGCTTGATCGCTTCACCGGCACGGTCGATATCAACCTTTTTGGCGCGTGCAAGTCCGCAGATAGTACTGTCCTTAACTGCCGTGGCTACGGCTTTAACCGCTTCAAAGTCTCCATTGCTGGCGATTGGAAACCCTGCTTCGATAATATCGACTCGCATCTTCTCCAGCGCTTTTGCAATACGCACTTTTTCTTCGGCGGTCATGGATGCGCCAGGGCTTTGTTCACCATCGCGTAAGGTGGTGTCGAAAATAATTAATCTATCTTTGCTCATGATTTAATTCTGAGTTAGTTTTTATAAAGGCTTTTGTAGATGCGTTTTAACCTCGCCAGGTTTCGATAATCTGCCCTAAGGCAGCAGCAGGTGGAGGCTAGAGAAAAGGAATAACGCAGCTGATGCACTCGCAAAATGTGAGCTTTGGATGAAATAAGCATTAGCGTTATGGGTGTTCATAGCCTCGAATATAACCAACTGTATTTAATATGCCAAGTAAAAAGTGTCAGTTTCCGCCGTTAGTTTAAGATGGCTGTCCAGTCTGGCGTCGACGTTTACGCAGCCAGCGAAATAGCGATAAAACAGGCCCAGAGATCATGTAAAGAAAAAAGATGGTAAACAGCACGGTAGGTGTTTCGATTGAAAGTAAAACGAACGCCAGCAGAATGATCAAAACAGCAATAAAGGGAACGCGTTTTTTCAGGTCGAAATCCTTGAAGCTATAGTAGGTGAAACGGGATACCATTAATAAGCCAGCAGCGGTAGTTAACAGTAGTGCAGGGAATATATAGTCTGTACCCACTTTCTCATAAGTCACACAGAACCAGACACCACCAACTACAACAGCCGCAGCAGCGGGGCTGGGCAGGCCCTGGAAAAAACGTTTATCTGCGATACCAACCTGTGTGTTAAAACGAGCCAGGCGCAAAGCTGCTGATGCGGTATAGATAAAGGCTGCCAGCCAGCCGATTTTGCCCCAGGTTGATCCCATGTTGGCCATATGAATAAGAGACCATTGATAGACAACCAGTGATGGCGCCAGTCCAAATGAAGCCATGTCAGAAAGGCTATCGTATTCGGCACCAAATGCCGATTGGGTATTGGTCATGCGGGCAACACGTCCGTCCAGGCCATCCAGTATCATAGCCAGGAATATCGCAATACAGGCAATTTCAAAGTTACCTTTGATGGCTGCGATGATGGCATAGAAGCCAGCAAACAGTGCTGCAGTGGTAAATAAATTAGGTAATAGAAAAATACCTTTACGCAGGTTTTTTCGTGGATTTTGTGGATTTGTAGGTTGAGTATCTTGCATTTGTAGAAGTCTGGCACAGGCGAGGCGTCTGTGCCAGTAGATATTGAAGTGAGATTAGTTTTTGTCTTTATCAACTAATGCGTTTTCTGTGATCCATGGCATCATGGAACGCAGCTTGGCACCCACCTGTTCAATCTGGTGAGCCGCATTGTTACGGCGCACGGCAGTCATTTCAGGGTAGTTGGTAGCACCTTCCAGGATGAATTGCTTGGCATAGTTACCATTCTGGATATTTTCTAACGCTTCACGCATGGCCCAACGGCTTTCATCATTGATGACTTGCGGACCAGTAACATACTCTCCGTACTCTGCATTGTTAGAGATCGAGTAGTTCATGTTTGCGATGCCACCTTCGTACATCAGGTCTACGATTAGCTTGAGTTCGTGTAGACATTCAAAGTATGCCATCTCAGGTGCATAACCCGCATCAACCAGGGTTTCGAAGCCTGCCTTAACCAGTTCCACTGTTCCGCCACACAGTACAGCCTGCTCGCCAAATAGATCAGTTTCGGTTTCATCTTTAAATGTAGTTTCGATGATACCGGTGCGACCGCCACCAACACCTGAGGCATAGGATAAAGCCACGTCTTTGGCTGTTCCTGTTGCATCCTGATATACGGCAATCAGATCTGGAATACCGCCACCACGAACAAACTCTGAACGTACGGTATGGCCAGGAGCCTTAGGAGCAATCATAATGACATCAAGGTCTGCACGTGGCACAACCTGGTTGTAGTGGATGCTGAAACCATGCGCAAATGCCAGCGTAGCACCCTGCTTGAGGTTGGGCTCTATATCGCTTTTATACAACTGTGACTGGAATTCGTCAGGTGTTAACACCATTACCACATCAGCCTGTTTGACTGCATCGCCGGTGTTCATTACGTTAAGACCAGCATCCTGTGCTTTTTTAGCCGAAGCCGAACCCGCGCGTAAACCTACGGTGACATCGACGCCAGAATCTTTCAGATTATTGGCGTGGGCATGGCCTTGCGAACCGTAACCGATGATGGTTACTTTTTTGCCCTGGATGATTGAAAGATCGCAGTCTTTATCGTAATAGATTTTCATGTAAGCCCTCTTGAGGAATTGATTTGGTTTAAATTGTTAGCGCTTTTTCGCCGCGCGTAATACCCATAGAACCCGAACGAACGACTTCTATGACATCTTTTTCATGTAGCGTTTTGATGTAGGCATCGAGTTTGTCACCTGAGCCTGTCAATTCGATACAAAAAGTGGTATCAGTCACGTCGATAATGCGTGCACGAAAGATATCAGACAGGCGCTGTATTTCTGATCGTTTGGCTTCACCTTCTGCCCTGATTTTGACAAACATCATCTCGCGTTCGATGTAATTACCTTCGGTCATATCCTGCAATTTAACGAC
>JBNKPX010000045.1:0-27254 GCA_050295575.1 Gammaproteobacteria bacterium
ACGGTGCGCCAAGCTGACTAAAACCAGCAAATACAGACACCGGATTACCTGGCAATCCAATAAAAGCGGCATTCTGCACCATTCCGAAAATGACTGGTTTACCCGGCTTTATATCCAGCTTCCACATATACAGCTGGCCCAGGTTTTCCAGCGCAGTACAGACATGATCTTCTTCTCCTACTGATGCGCCGCCACTGGTAATCACTATATCTGCATACTCTGCAGCCTTGATTATTGCCTGTTCGGTTTGTTGCAGACTATCACCAACGATACCAAGATCGATTATTTCGCAGCCTAATGTGCGTAACAGGCCGCCCAGCGTATAGCGGTTGGAATTATAAATCTGCCCCTGTGCCAGTGCCTTGCCCGGTTCCACCAGTTCATCACCGGTAAAAAAGATACCTACCTTAACCTTTCGGTAAACCGGCAACAGTGCGATACCAATGGAGGCAGCTAACCCTAATTCCTGCGCACGTAGGCGCGTGCCTTTGCTAAGTATGGTTTCTCCAGCACGGATATCTTCTCCAGTTTCCCGGATATGTTGCCCACTTTCTACACTTGCCTCAAAGCTGATACTGTCACCATCGACTACCACCTGCTCCTGAATAATCACCGCATCGCAATTGGGTGGAATTGGTGCACCGGTGAATATTCGCGCGGCAGTGCCTGCTTCAAGCGCGCTACCATAGCTTCCTGCAGGAATGCGCTGTGTCACCGTTAAAGTCGTTTTACCGCCTGGGTTCACATCCTGCATACGGATAGCATAACCATCCATCGCACTATTGGATGCAGGCGGCACATTAAGCGGAGAAACCAGGTCCTGCGCCAGTATGCGATGTAAGCCATCGGGCAAGGCGACCTGATCAATCTCTGCTACCGGTAGCGCATGCTCTAGCATGGTATTAAGTGCTTTCTCGAAGGAAATAAGCTCGACCTGCGCGCTATCACAGCCTATATCTGACATCTCAGGTCTCCATAAAGCGCGGCATGAGCTCAACCAGATTACAGGGTCGGTGACGAGCATCCAGTTGCGCCTGGATGATGCCATCCCAGCCGTCTTTGCAGGCTCCTGGTGATCCGGGTAGGCAGAAGATGGGCGTGCCATTGGCCAGGCCACCGATTGCTCGAGATTGTATGGTTGAGGTTTTGATCAATTCATAAGACAGGCTACGAAACAGCTCTCCAAAGCCCTGTATGGTTTTGTCGAACAAAGGGGCTACCGCTTCAGGGGTGCTATCACGCCCTGTCAGCCCCGTACCACCCGTGGTGACCACGGCATTCACGCTGCTATCGGCAATCCAGCGTGACATGACCTCGCGTATCTTGTACACGTTATCAATCACTATGATTTTTTCGGCCAGTTGATGCCCGGCATTGATGACACGATCGGCCAGCAGCTTGCCTGCGGTATCGTTTTCTTCGGTTCGACTATCCGAGATGGTCATAACTGCGATATTAAGCGCTATAAATTCTCGATCATCGGTGATTTTACTCATAAAATTTACTCCTGACCTTAAGGCCTGCTAACACGTATTAACAGGCCCTGGTACATTCTTGCTATCGGTGAATCATGCTTTTTATCGTGAAACCACTGCTCTGGCAACCGATATTCACCTCTAGCTGAGGAGATCAAAAATGAAGGCGGTAATGGATTTCTTATCTCAAAAGTAAGAAATGAAGTCACTCAGTGGTGCATAACTACACAATGCCTGGGTTCTGGGAAGGTAAGCAGGTATCTTATTGACGCCTATAGGTTAGTATTTGACCCTTAAAGGGATCGCCTAAAGCTGCAGTGATTTCTGGTTTACGCTGACTATGAGCAAACCCTAGCCGCACCATTTTTTTACTAAATTTCGCGTGATTTCCACGACCAGGATCAACGATGATTACTTCGCAATGTGGATTAGAATGACGATTGATAAACTCGGAAAGCAGCTCAATATGCTCTTTTTCATACAGTAGATCAGACCCAATAATCACATCAAACTGACCCAGGCAATCGGTCAGGTTATCCCAGCCGGTGCGTAAAAAAGGGATAGTTGCACCTCGGTTTAGCCGCACATTTTCCGCCAGAAAGTTGCCTGCTTCGGGATGATAGTCGGTAGCCGTAATATCAGCGTGACGAGCATTTAACACCAAGCTGGATAGCGCCATGCCGCAACCAACCTCAAGAATTCGTTTACCCAGGAAATCGTATTGGGCCATTTCATGCGCCAGCACCATGCCGGATTCCCAGACCACTCCAAACAGGGACCATTGAGCGGATGATATTCCCAGCGCTTCGGCTTCACCCAGTGGATCTGAAAACTCCTGCTTATCTCTGAGGCTGCGGATATGGATATCCAGCTCACCAAATTCGTGGGTTTGGTAGCGTAATCGTACAGACGTCATAGTTTTCTCCGTGCATAAATGGCACGTAACTAGCCTGGTCAAACTCGATTCGCTACGTAGGGGGGGCCACTATAGCAATAAATCCGCTCACGCGATCAATTATCCATCAACTTTGCGAACAATTACTTCCTGCCGGTTTTTTTATCGGACTGCAAAAACTCGGTCACCCATCGGGTCACCTGTCCGGTGGCATGAGCACATTTATCACCGCGTTTATCGCTAAAGCCTTTGTACTCTTCAGGTTTCCACATGTCCCAGGTACGTCCAGAAAACTCCTTTTGCAGGTGTTCGCAGGTGATCCCACCATATTCTTGCTTAAACTTTTCAACCAATTCTTTTGTGGCATTAAAGTTGGCAATGCCGCGGCCTCTATGCAGTTTATCGGCATCACGACCATGCAGGGCTCCCAGAGCGAGTAATCCACCGGTAAGTGCGCCACAGGCGCCTTCACCCATCAGTCCTCCCCCGCCGGATAATCCATGACTGGCTTTGATGGTTTCATCAGTGACAAGACCGGTAGTCTGTTTTACCGCGGTTAATACACATTGTGGGCAGCAGCCATATTTCACATCCAGTTCATAGGCTATGTCATAGGCTTGTTGTGGCAGATCGAGTGAGTTATCCAGGCTCATGATGGTTCTCCATACATAAATTCCGTTCATTATTATTTACTTATATAGGTAAATAATTGACCTGCATCAGTAAACAGCGATCGAATGCTGGGCTGTGAAGTGTTTACAAATATAGATTAACCAACATCAGAGTAATGCATGCGATGGCCGACCCAGTTTTCCAGTAACCTTTCTCTCTGTGTTTCATGCTGATGTTGCATAAGCTGCTCAGCCAGTAATTGCGCCTGTTGAAACCAGCGTTTATCACGTACCAGATCGGCCATTTTGAAGCTGGCTTCACCGGTTTGTCGGGTTCCCAGCACTTCTCCAGCTCCTCTGATCTCAAGATCTTTTTCTGCAATGATAAACCCATCCTGATTATTGCGTATCACTTCCAGACGTTGCGCAACCAGGCGCGAAAGATTGTTTTTTACCAGTAGCAGGCAATAGCTTTGTTTATTTCCGCGCCCTACTCGCCCCCTTAACTGGTGAATTTGAGATAGCCCAAGACGTTCTGGATTTTCAATAATCATGATGCTGGCATTGGGCACATCCACGCCTACTTCAATCACCGTGGTCGCTACCAGACAGTGGATTTCACCGTCTTTAAAGGCCTGTATCTGCTGTTCTTTTTCAGCTGATTTCATGCGTCCATGTACCAGTCCGACAGAGATACCTTTAAGTTGCTCAGTTAAGCTCTGGTAGGTCATTTCGGCGGCTTCACACTGTAAAGCCTCAGATTCTTCGATCAGGGTGCATACCCAGTAAACCTGTTGCCCCTCAAGGCAGGCTTTCTGTACCGAGGCAATCAGCTCATCACGTTTACTTTCGGCGATAATCGAAGTGGTTACCGGTGTTCTGCCGGGTGGTAATTCATCGATCTGCGAATAATCCAGATCGGCGTAGATCGACATCGCGAGGGTTCGGGGTATAGGAGTCGCAGTCATGATTAACTGATGCGGGATCAGATCGTTTCTGGTTTTTTTCTGTAATGCCTGGCGCTGTTCAACGCCGAATCGATGCTGTTCATCGATAATGATCAGGCCCAGATTATTAAATACGACCGATTTCTGAAACAGGGCATGCGTTCCTATCACCATCTGTGCCTGGCCTGACTCAATCATGGCCTCTTTTTGCTGACGCTTCTTTCCCTTATCGTTACCCATCAGACTGACGACGCTAATACCCAGCGCCTCAAGCCAGTTGGTGAAATTGATAAAGTGCTGCTGTGCCAGTATCTCCGTCGGTGCCATCAATGCGCATTGATAGCCGGTATGGATAACCGGCAGGGTTGCCAGAGCTGCAACCACAGTTTTTCCACTGCCGACATCACCCTGTACCAGACGCATCATGGGTTTATGTCCCTGATAATCATCCAGCAGTTGCCTGCTTACAGTTATCTGAGCCTGAGTAAGTTGAAAGGGCAGATTGCTTAGAAATTGCTTGTGTAATTCAGGCGCAGGCTGAATCTGGGGGCAGGGCAGTTGCGATATACGCTGTCGTCGCATTAGCAAGCTGATGCGGTGAGCGGCCAGTTCTTCGATGATAAATCGATGCTGTGCGGGATGGGCGATATTATGTATTTTGGCAACATCCTGTTGGTCTTTGGGGTTATGTAAAATCTGTAGTGCCTCAGCCACTGCAGGAAGTTTCATCTTTTGTAGCCACTGCTCGGGCATGGTTTCCTGCAGTCCATTTTGATGCAGCTCGGCAATCAGGTTTTGCATGATTTTTCGCAAGCCAAGCTGATGCAGGCCATCGGTAGTTGGGTAGACAGGTGTCAGGTGCTGATTTAAGGGGGTAGGAGCATTGCTGTCGATATGCTCATATTCCGGGTGAACCATTTCCAGAGCATTCATCACATAGCGTGCTTCGCCAAAACAACGGATCCAGTTTCCCTTCTCCAGGCCTTTCTGCTGGGCGGCACTGAAATGGAAAAAACGTAAGGTGAGTATGCCGGTTCCATCGGATACCTTGACTACTAACACCCGGCGACTAGGCCCCTGTCGTCTAAAATTAACGGCTGCCTGTAATACCTCTACCTGAATAAGCGCTCTTTGGCCGGATTGCAATGACCCAAGCGCGGTAATCTGGGTGCGATCTTCATAGCGCAGCGGCAGATGAAAGAGCATCTGCTGCTTATTTTGAATGCCGAGGCGCTGTAACTTTTCCCTGATTTTCGGGCCGACCCCGGCTAAGGTGGAGACATCGTCCCTGCTCCAGTCCTGCATATGCGTTTAAGCTGTATAAGGCTGTCTAATGACCATGATGCCATCCATTTCAACACCGACACCTTTGGGTAACTCTGCGACACCGATGGCTGCTCGTGCCGGGTAGGGCTGCTGAAAATAGTTCGACATGATTTCATTGACGAGAGGGAAATTGGACAGGTCGGTGAGGAATATATTTAGCTTAACAATATCCTGTAAATCACCACCAGCTGCCGTGCAAACAGCGGTTAAGTTATCAAAAACTCTTTTTATCTCTACCTCAATGCCGCCACTAACTACTTCCATCGTCTCGGGATCTAGTGGGATTTGTCCGGAAAGATAAACGGTTGGGCCTACCTTTACCGCCTGTGAATAGGTACCAATGGCGGAAGGAGCCTGCGTGGTTGAAATGATTTCTTTAGTCATATGATATCCGTGAATAGATAAGTTGATAGGGGATTATATCGTGTGCCTGTCTGATGAAAAGATTGCCATGTGGGAGGTGCAATGACAATACAAAAATATCTGTCAGTTTAACTAATTTCTGGTAATCCGATTCACCATGGGTAAGGCGCGCAATTTTTTCATGATTCGGGCCAGATGAATGCGGTCACGTACAGTAATAACAAAGTCGGAGGTTGAGATAAGACCATCCTTTTCCGACTGGGTTACATTCTCAATATTTGATGACATATCTGCAATTGTGGTTGCCAAACGTGCCAGAGCACCACGCTGATTTTGCATCTGAACCCTGATAGCGGCCTGAAATTCACCTTCAGTATGTTCGGACCATTGCACATCCTGTTTGCGATCAGCATGCTGGCTATCGGACATATTCTTACAGCTGTTCATATGTACAACCAGACCGCGCCCCTGTGAAAAGTGTGCAACAATTGGGTCACCCGGTACGGGTCTGCAACATTTTGCATAACTAACGACCATGCCCTCTGTTCCTTTGATGGGTAGAGGTTTGCCAGAAGCATCGAACTCAGTGGCATTTTCTTCATCAGTCTGGTCAATATCTTCTTCAATAAGGGCCTTTACCACCAGGCTGGCACTGCGATTGCCAAGGCCAATTTCTGAGAGTAATTCTCGGTAAGATTTCAGGCGATAGTTAGTCAGTACTCTGCTAATTTGGTCTTCTCTGACGATGTAATCCTTGCCCACCAGTTGATTGATGCCCTGTTGCAAAAGACGCGCGCCCAGTGACTCTGCTTCGACAACCTGTAGCGATTTTAAAAAGTGCCGAATATTGCTTCTGGCCTTTGCGGTGATGACATAATTCAGCCAGCTAGGGTGAGGGCGAGAGTGCTCCGAGGTAATGATTTCAATTAATTGCCCATTGAACAGTTTGGTACTTAAGGGTGACATGCGATGATCGATACGTGCAGCAACACAGGTATTGCCAATATCGGTATGCACCGCATAGGCAAAATCGACTACGGTCGCCTCGCGCGGTAATTTTTTTATGTCACCCTGCGGTGTGAATACATAAATTTCATCCGGGAACAGGTCAACCTTGACGTTTTCCAGAAATTCCAGCGAGCTACCAGCGCGTTGCTGCATTTCGAGCAGGCCTTTCAGCCATTCAAGCGCCCTGGTCTGTGCGGTTTCTGTACCGCTTTCCTTGCCCTTTTTATACAGCCAGTGTGCGGCTATACCTGAATTCGCAAAGCGATCCATTTCTCGCGTGCGTATCTGCACCTCTATAGGTACACCATAGGGGCCGAACAGGCTGGTATGTAATGACTGGTAACCATTAGCCTTGGGAATGGCCAGGTAATCCTTGAAGCGTCCCGGAATAGGTTTGTAGAGATTATGCATCACTCCCAGAACGCGATAACAGTCGTCTACTGAATCGGTCATGATGCGCACCCCATAAACATCGGTAAGCTCTCTGAAGCTGAGCTTTTTCTCCTTCATCTTGCGGTAGATGCTGTGGATATTTTTACGTCTATGGCTAACATCGGCGCTAATCTCAACCGATTTCAAACGATCACTGATAGCTGACTTTATAGTCTGAAAGATTTCCTTACGATGTCCAACAGCCTGTTGTACAGCATGATCCAGCGCACGGTAACGCATGGGATAGGCATTCTGGATGGACAGGTCCAGAAGTTCATGGCGCATGCTGTAGATGCCCAGACGATTAGCGATAGGAGCATAGATATCCATGGTCTCACGTGCTATTCGTCGACGTTTATCCGGACGCATGGCATCCAGAGTGCGCATATTATGCAGTCGATCGGCCAGCTTAATAATGATGACGCGAATGTCCTTCACCATGGCCAGCATCATTTTACGGAAGTTCTCTGCCTGTTCTTCAGCCTTGGAAACAAAATCCAGATGGGTCAATTTACTAACCCCATCGACCAGTTCGGCTACTTCATCACCAAACACCTCAGCCAGTTGTTCTTTCAGGGTAGGGGTGTCTTCAATGACATCGTGTAACAATGCGGCAATAATACTTTTATAATCCATGCGCATTTCGCACATGATGCGGGCTACCGCGAGTGGGTGGTAAATATAGGGCTCACCAGAGGCTCTTTTCTGGCCTTCGTGAGCCTGGGCGCCAAACAGGTAGGCTTGATAAACTTCGGCTACCTGTGCGCTTTCAAGATAGGATTCTAATTCTGTGCATAGATCGCTAATAAGATAGCGGGCAGAGTCGGGAGCAGTAAGGCTTTGCGAGCTGACCGGACTATCAGGATTTGGCTTGATGCTATCCGGACCTGCCATAATGGCATTTAAACCATATTCATACTGTTTTGAGCAATCTCTTTAGCCAAATCTTCATCTGAAGCAATAGCAGCCATTTCCTGGCGCGTTTCCATATCGTCCATTGAAACATTGCTGATCAGGTTATCGGCTATTTCACGTAGTGCAATAACAGTAGGTTTATCGTTATCTCTAGGAACCAGTGGATCGGCACCCTTTGAGATTTGTCTTGCGCGACGAGCGGCCAACATCACCAGTTCGAAACGGTTATCAACATTTTCCAGACAATCTTCAACGGTAATACGTGCCATGCTTTGACTCCAGGGGGTATAAATTTATAAACAGCCGAGTATGATACCAAATATTTCGAGTTTCTAAACTGTTTGTTGATGAATTGAGCTAATTAATTCGGGATATTGGCTTTTTTGGCGTTCTAGCGTCAATCCCTGGGCCATAATAATGCACTCCAGCTCGTATAATGCCTGCTCAAAGTTGTCATTTACCACCAGAAATTCCGCGTCACTGTAATGTGACATCTCTTCATCTGCTGCCGCCATACGTCTTTCAATAATTTCTGCAGTGTCGGTAGCTCTATCTGTTAAGCGCTGACGTAGGATCTCACGCGAGGGTGGCAGGATATAAATGGGGATGGTTTGTGGTATCTTTTGTTTAATTTGACGTGCACCCTGCCAGTCGATTTCCAGAATGACGTGCTTACCCTCAGCCTGAACATCTTCTACTGATTTCTGCGAGGTACCATAATAATTATCAAAAACCCTGGCGTGTTCCAGGAATTCATCCTCAGCAACCATCTTTTCAAACTGTGCAATGCTGACAAAATGATAGTCCTTCGCATCAATCTCTCCAGGCCGCATGTCGCGTGTAGCATGCGAGACTGAAACACCAATTTGATCAGGGTTTTTGGCCAATAAGGCTTTAACCAGACTGGTTTTGCCAGCACCTGAAGGTGCGGATATGGTAAACAGACAACGATTATTCATGGACTTCCCGCGCTAAAAGTAGTGTTATTGTAGTCACTGCTCAGAGTAACGCCAATAGCGATTGAATATCGTGTGTTGATATCTTTATACATTTTCAGTCGGTTAACAATTTTATATGATTTTGTTATGCCGATACCGTGTATTGTTGATGCTCAATGCTGACCATGGCTTACTTAGGGAGCCTCTGAATTAATCAGAGGTTCCCTAAAAAGAACGACAATGCAGCAGGGTGCTTCGGGGTTTTTCACAAATACCTGTAGCGTTATGGGGATCACCCCATAGTGAAAAGAAAATTCATTTATTGATTCTACATATCATTACCTTAGATATTAGCGGTCAACTGAGGAATTCAGGTTAAACTACGGATCTTGATTAATCCCTGTATATAGTCTGTATGCTTTCCGAATCTTATCTGCAACGCTTTTCTGGTCTTGGTCGTATCTATGGCATGGACGCGCTACCATATTTACAACGGGCTCATTTCTGTATTGTGGGCGTTGGGGGCGTGGGCTCCTGGTCCGCTGAGGCTGCAGCTCGCTCAGGGATTGGGCATATCACTCTGATTGATCACGATGATATCGACACTAGCAATACCAATCGTCAAATTCATACACTGCAATCTACCCTGGGTCAAAGTAAGGTGGAAGCCCTGGCTGAACGCATCCGTCTGATAAACCCAGAATGTGAATGCACCGCTATAGATGACCTGGTTACACGCGGCAACCTGGAGTCATTTAATTTTAAGCAATACGATTACGTGATTGATGCCATTGATCATGTGCAATTTAAGATGTCTTTGATTCACTATTTGAGACGCAATAAGATTCGCTTTGTGTCTACCGGCGGCGCTGGTGGTCTTACCGACCCGACCTGCATAGAAGTGAATGATTTAACCCGCTCTTATAACGATCCATTACTGGCCAAGGTAAGATCGAATTTACGTTATCAACTTGATTATAGTCGTAACCCTAAACGGCGTTATGCCATTGATTGTGTATTTTCTACCCAACAGCCGGTTTATCCGGCAGCTGATGGCTCAATCAGTTATGCCAAGCCTGGCGCACAAAACCAGACGACTCTGGATTGTGCAACCGGGCTGGGGTCGTTTGTAGGTGTAACGGCCAGCTTTGGCATGGCCGCTATATCGCATGCATTGAACAAATATTTACGTAAAGTCTTAAGCTAAGGCATCCAGAAAGGCTTATTCGACTCTGGCATGACAGATACTCTATTCCTGAGGCGAGTTTGTGCTGGCCGATATTGCGTAGATAAAGCCTGTCAGGTGTAGAGACTATATTCAATATATTTCTGACTGTTCACGTGCCTCATCAAGCTGCAGGAATTCGCGTTCAAAATCTTTTGCGGTCAGTGGTCGGGAGATAAAGTATCCCTGAGCCAAATCACAATTAATATTGCGGCTTAATCTATAATGGGCAGCTTGTTCAACACCTTCTGCTATCACCTGCATAGCCAGACCATGTCCAACAGATACAAAGGCTTCCATGATGGCCTGGTCATGATCCCTGTCTGGCGCCTCCTTAACGAATGTTTGATCAATTTTTAAACAGGATACCGGGAATTTTTTTAAATAGTTCAAGGAAGAATAACCTGTTCCAAAATCATCTATTGAGATATACACGTTAGATTGATGTAAATGTTTCAATAGGTTTATAATTTCATCACTGGATTTTAATAGTACATTTTCTGTGATTTCTATGCCTATCTTGTGAATGAAGTCAGGATCTTGTTCAATCATACTTATAATCTTATGGATGATTTCTTTTTTGGAAAAATCTTTACCCGATAAGTTTATATCGACTCGTATCTCTTTATAGCCTTTCTTCAGCCATTCATTCTGATACGCATATGCAGTATCAAATACCCACTCACTGATTATGTTAATCAGCCCGGTTCTTTCAGCAACAGGAATAAATTCTAACGGGCTAATCATGCTTCCATCTGGCTGAGGCCAACGTAGCAAAGCTTCACAGCTTACGACCTCACCTGTTGCCAGATTAAGCTGCGGCTGAAAATAAAGTTGAAAACCGCCCTCTAGCAGAGCCTTCTTTAGATTTACTTCAATCCATTGCGAACGTTCAAGATCCTGATTCATCTGGGATGTAAAAAAATGATATCCATTGCGACCTTCTGATTTTGCCCGATACATCGCGAGATCAGAATTTTTTAATAATATAGAGGCTGAGCCCCCATCATCAGGAAAAATACTGATGCCAATGGAGGTTGAAATATCCACCTTCGCTTTACCTAAATCAAACTCCTGATTAAAGCTGGCAATAATTTTACGGATGACAGAATAGACTTCTGACTGATCTTCCAGTAACGGCATAATCATGACGAATTCATCCCCTCCAAATCTGGACAGGAAATCATATTTTCTAATTATGCCAGATATTCGATCTGCAACCTCTTTAAGTAAAATATCTCCGGTTTCATGACCGTATACATCATTGATGATTTTAAAGTGATCGAGATCTATAAATAATACCGCCAGCTTTTTATTATAAAGTTTCGCCTCTGCCAGCTTTTGTTTAAACTCTGTACGTAATAGATAGCGATTTGGTAAATTGGTTAACTGATCGTAGGTGGCGATTTGATTAATTTTTTCTTCAGCCAGTTTTCTTTCACTAACTTCAAATAATAATTTTGATTCCCGCTCCTTTAACTGAATAAGTAATTTACTGGTTATAAACCATGCCAGTGTGATCACAAATAAAACACCGCTTAGAACAATACTAAGCTGAAAACCTATATCAGTGACGAGCCTCTGATAGAGAACCGGGTTAGCATATATTTTAATTATCCCGTATAACTCACCAGTTGATCGAGTATAGATTGGGCTTTCTGTTTTTATACATTGATCACAGTCTGTATTTCCAGCCTTAAGATTATAAATACTGGTAGATAGTGGGAGCGCATCGAAATCAACTTCAAGCTCTACGCCCTGGAATATTTTTTCTCCGCTTAAAGGGTCATTTATTAATAATATTTCATTAAACGAGTTATGAATGGTCGACAGGTCACCGCTTTCTTCAATATTTTGAAGCTGCGCTTGAATCGATTTTGCGCGTGCGTCTGACATAATCTGTAGATTCATTATCGCTTCATTAATTAGCCTGGGTTTTAACTCAAGCTCCCAGTTGATTAATGAAAATATCAGGATCACCAGAGCAATAAAAATAAATAGCCAGGAAGATCTTTTCTCAAGCTTATTAAATGCCTGCTTAAGATTTAACCGCTCAATCATAACGAACTGCTATCCGTAAAAAGAAAGCCTTCAGGTTTATGTTGGCTTCCTTTAAAGCATTAATATTAACGGCAGGTAGTACCTTATTGGTAACTTCAAAACCTGTCATTACCCCTTTTTCCACATCCCCCTTAAATGGAGAAAATAATAGATTTTGATGGCTTCTACTAAACTCAATGGCCCTTTCTCTATTATCGAATAATGGTTCAACTATAAATAACACTGAGTTTCTATCAGTAGCTCTATCAAAAATTTCGCGTATTGACGCTATTTTTTTAATTACATGATGACCGTGAATAATTTTAATCCGGGCTAACTTTTTCAGCGCTTCTCTGGCCAGGCTTTTATTTTCATCATAGATTATGAATAATGTAATTGGCTGCTGTTTATGTTTATCGTTTTGTTTAACACGCCAGCGTATGTTTGCTGCGATGATACTGGGTAATAAATTGATACCTATCTCGAACCTGGGCTGAAAATCATGTATGGCATAGGCTTCAGTTGCGCAAAGGAAACCCACTACTATGATTATCCTTGAAAGCCTGATAAATATGTTTTTAATTTTCATTTACCTGATCAATATTTTATTGCGCGTAATAACTAAGTTCTAGCCATAAGCTAGCGTCGTTATTTGTCAGGTAATCATCTACATAGGTATTGGCGGGTGCCAGAAATCGAGTTTCCTGTTCGAAAATATTCCTTATTCCTACTCTTAAAGTAAAGTCATTCAGATTAAATACTTTATTTTTTGTTAGCGTAATATCGGCTACTGTGACTGAATTCAGGTCTGTTCTGGTATCTTTGGCCTCCCTTACCTGATCAGATAAAAATTTCACCTGAAAATCTATTTGAGTAGTAGAATTAATTTGATAATCAATGTTTGAAGATACAATTAAAGGTGTAGAGCCATACAGTTCTTTTCCGGTGTTTAAATCTTTACTTTTTTGAACTGTTAAATTCGATCCCAGGCTCAGGCTCGGTGATAAGGTTTTGCTAAGCTCAATCTCTAAGCCAGATAGTTCAGCTCCTCCAGTATTGCGATATCCAAAAGGTGCCGCATCGATAAATCGGATGTAATCGATTATTTCAGAATAGTAAATTGTATTTTTTATCAGCGTGTCATCGCTGTTATAGATATATGAAAATTCTGAAGTGCGATTTATTTCAGGTGTTAATGTGCCGTTTATAGATCCACCTGACTCTCTTAGGTTGGGGGGTCTAAATGCCTCAGCAAATTGATATTTGAGTATATTTTCTTTTGATAGTATCCATACGATTGCAACTCTCGGCGAAACATTAGTATATTCATTATCAAAATCGTCATAGCGTAGCCCCGCAGTAAGTGTCGTATTCTCATTGATAGCGTATTCATCCTGTAATACGAGACTTTTGATTTTACGCTCTTCACCTTTAGCGACCGGAGCAGGAAATTCATTGAGTATGGATACGGGTGTTTCGGTTACTGGATCAAGATTGATATATTGACTAAATTTTTCCACCTCAATTTCCGCTAACGAAATTTCTGAATAAAAATTGTGTTCACCCAGATCGTAATTCAAGTTTAGCTTCCATGTTGTTCTATGTTCCTGCTGATCTACATCTGAAACAACATCATCCTGATTACTGAAACCACTATAAACAGGAGCTACGCCCAGGAACTGGGCGTTTTTTTCTGTTTGATTTAAAAGCTCTATTAAACTCATAGAACCAGTAAGATCTTCTGTCAATGTAAAATCTTTTGCGAGTTTGATAGCTATTACAGTATCAGAGATAACTGTCTGTTTTTCAGGTGGGGGCAGATTGTTATTTAAGCCGAAATAATCACCTCGATTAGATTGTTGATACTGTAGGTTTAAATCTACCCCATAAATACTCATATCCAGTATTGCTGATACTGAATTTTTTTTATTGTTTATAGGGCCTGGGGCATATCCTGCTGTAGATGAACTGGTTTTATCACTGTTAACAACTATGTCTTCACCATTGCTACCTGAAAGAGCCAGGTTCAGACTCCCGCTCATTACTCCATCCGTCTGGCCAAATTCATATAATGCCATCAGTCCGGTTTTGTTATTGCTGGTCAGCCCTGAACTGATGCCTTTTCCCTGTGTGCGCGTGATGACATTCAACACACCCAGTAAGGCATTCTCACCATGAATAGCAGATCCAGGACCACGAATAAATTCTATTTTTTCTATCTGGCTGACCGGCGTATCAAACAGGGGCGCTGAAGCTGCTGTTGTGGATTGATTTAGAGAAATATTATTGAGTTGAAGCTTTATCTTGGAGGTCTCTGTTGCCTTGCCCAGCCCTCTAATGATCAGATTGCGCTTGCCGCTAGCATCCATATTGAGTTGAACACCCGGCAAATACCCTAAGGCATCCCATAGCGTAGCGAAACCACGTTGCTGCATCTCTTCACCGGTCATGATGCTTAGCATGCCCGGTACATAATCGGCATTTAACTGCGTCTGAGTGGCGATACTTGTTTGCTGATTTAGCAATTCGATTAATTGATTTAAATCTTCTTCATCACTGCCTGCATATGTCGATAGAGGGGAGAAGAAAAAAATTGCGGAAATTAATAAATTAGCTGTTGGCACTGAAGGCAATCCATAGCCTTTTAAAGCCCCCTTTTCAAGGAGGCCTTTAAACCAGCACATTAGAACAGCAACCATTTCCCTTAAACTACCTATGGATTTCTAATAATGAAGAAATATTTATAAAACCAATAACTGGTTATAAAAACAGAATATTATTGATCTCTACGTTTACGTTATGAGCATCAAAAAACAGCAAATCATTATCTGTCTCTGGATCCTCCAGATCTGCATTACAGGTAAACGCAATAGTATATTCACCTGCCGGCAGGTATGCCGCTTCGAATATATAATCACCACTATTATTATCATATCGTACAAGTGATGTGGTAATCGGCTGTACTTCAGAGTTAATATTTATATCTGTAGGAAGCACATTATGTCCCTGATAAACATATACTGCATTATAGGTATCAACATCTGAGTCCGAACAATCAGATGACGTTAACAGGGTGGGGTTAACAGTACCTCGAATATGTCCAACCTCAGAGGTTTCAACTATTCTGAGAACGGGCTTCAGAATATAGTTGCCCGATGCATCGGACTTGACCAGTGACTTTGCCACATCAAAATCGATGGTATAAGCGTATGTTCTATCTTGTTCAAAAATAAAATCACCTTTAACCTTAAGACCTGATGAAGAGCCACTCGGCACTTTCAATGTATGAACAGAGCCATCATTGAGCTCCACATAGCTGCGCAGATCTGAATCATCAATCACCATTCGTATTTCCTTATATTCGCCTGCCTCTATGCCTACTTGCGAAATCAATGTTTCAGCGCTTAATCCCTGCAGCGATAGCAGGTCAATCTGTTTCGGGGTATCAAAAGTAAACTTAAGTGATTGAGAAGGGCTTTGTCGTATGAATTCAATCGATAACAGGCTGACAACCACCTTAGCTACATCAGTAACGGGGGCATCTGTGATAGCTACTGAAAGTCTGGACAGCTGCTGGATTGTTGTATCCCCTGGCTGTGGATTTGACGTATCAGGGTTATTAGTAACCGAAAAGGTCACATCATTTGTTGTTGGGGTATTATTGCTAGCGCTTTGAATAGATTTACTGCCCGCGTTGGTATCCGTACCACAACCAGATATCAATAAGGCTAGTAGTAATGTAAATGATAAATAGATGGTCTTCAAAATTCTTAAACCTTTCCGTAATGCCAGGTCAAACTGCTGTTATAGCTAACATACCCTAGCAAAACTGTAGAAAAAGTCACTTTCCAACCGACATGCGGTAGACCTAAATTCCTATATATGAACTGCGTCCCACTTATTTGATATTCTTAGCCTTTTCCTGGGCTTAAGAAATTGTCTCAAATACACCCTCCTGACGATTTTTGATTACATTATTTGCGTTAAAGACCCTGCCATTCATGGTGATATATATACCAGCCGACAGACATTGTACGGCTGCAAATGCAGTGCCCAGATTGAAAAGGCTGTCCGACTTATCAAATACGTAAGGGATCATCGCGCCAGTGAACACTACGGTTTTATTCTCAACCTGTTGCGCTAAAAGCTGTGCGGTTTGCACCATGGTGTCAGTTCCATGAGTGACGATGATTCTTGATTGCGCGCTATTCTGCACGGCATCAAGAATCTTCTGACGGTCACTATCATCCATATTCAGGCTATCTTTGAGCAGGATCTTATCCAGCTCAAAATCTGCCTTACAGCGTGCTTCGGTCAACATACTGGGAATATGCGAATCGACAAAGTGCAATTCACCATTATTCATATTATAGGATTTATCGATGGTGCCACCGGTGATAATGAGCTTAATTTTCATTAGGTATACTTCAAAGGGTTTGAAAGGGCGCTAGATTGCCATTTTGCATGCATTGCTGCAATAACGAACTTTAAGAAGTCTGGCCTAATTTGAATACCCCTGTGGTCAGGCTAACACCCGTCAATATCAATAAGGCGCCCATCACCATCAATAGAGAAATCATTTCATCCAGCAACAGCATGCCCCACACGACCCCAAAAAACGGAATCAAATAAGTTACCGCAACGGTCTTGTTAACACCTACATTCGCAATCAGTCGAAAATAGATAATGAAAGCAGATGCCGTACAGACTATCCCCAAAATCGTTACAGAGACCCAGCTCATAGCACCAGGCATTTGCTGTGGCAGGTAGCACAGCGATAGCGGCATGAGTATCAGCGCCGCAGAGGTCTGACTACCGCAGGCCAGCGCCAGTGGATGAACATGCTGTAGTTTCTGTCTGGTGAAATTGGCGCTAAATCCATAACACAGCGTCGCACCCATAGCAGCCAATATGGGTAATACAGATATTTGAGCGCTGCCAGCCTGCTTGTCGAATGATAAAACAATCACACCGATAAACCCGACGACCAGTCCAGCTACAGCAGATGCTGTTAGCCTGTCATTAACCCATAGCCAGGCTATAAGGGCAGTAAATATGGGCGTTGTAGCATTTAAAATCGAAGCATAACCCGCAGTTACATACAAGGTGGCATAGCTTAACAGGCAGAAAGGTATTGCAGTTCCGGTAATGCCAACCAATAGCAGCCGGCCTGCATTGGGTAAAAGCAAATGCGCCTTACCGGCAAGCAGTACCACCGGGATTAGAAACAGGGCCGCAATCAACGTACGAATTTCAACAAGAACAATGGGGCCAAATTCTGGACTAGCCGTGCGCATGAACAGGAATGACGCGCCCCAGATCGCGGCCAGTGCCACCAGTTCCAGCAGCTGCGAGGGTTTCAAGCGATGTTACTCCCTGTTTCCAGATTGAGCAGGTATTGCTTACGCCAGACGCCACCTGCGTAACCGGCCATACCGCCACTTTTCGCAATCACTCTATGGCAGGGAATAATGATAGCGATGGCATTCGCAGCGTTCGCACTGGCTATAGCACGGATTGCCGACGGATTGTTTATCGCCTCGGCCTGTTGCTGATAACTGCGAGTTGCTCCGTAGGGAATCTGCTGCAAAGCGGCCCAGGCCTGTATCTGAAAATCACTACCCACCAGTTGCAGGGGAATATCAAAGCGGGTTCTATTGCCAGCAAAGTATTCATCGAGTTGTTGTTGTAAGGTTTGTAAGTAGGCATGCTCGCCCGGTACAAATAGCGCATTCAGGCGTTGCTGAATTCTGCTTAGTTGTTTATGTAAAGCCTTGCGGTCATTGAATTCCAGCAGGCATATACCCTTATCAGAGGCACCGGCATACATAGGCCCTAGCGGTGTGACTAACTGCGCCACAGTAATGACAGACTGATTTTTAACCCCTGCCGGGGTGCTACCGACAATTGATTTAAAGGTTTCATTAAACCCGCTCAGCGATTGATAGCCAACATCAAGGGCCGTATCGATAATCTTGTCACCGCGTTCTATTTTTTCACTGGCATTAAGCATTCTTTTCATACGCTGATAGCTTTGAAAGGTTACATGATAATTTGCCTTGAACCAGCGACGTAGACGTACCGGATCAATATCCTGTTGTTGCAGGATATCGTCACTAATGCGTTGATCACAGTGCTGATCAACCAGATCCATGGCTTTCTTAACCCATTGAGGGGCTTCGCCCAGTTTTTGCAGGGGCTGACACTTCTTACAGGGACGATAGCCCTTATCGATGGCTTCATCCCCGTTATTAAAGAATTCGACATTCTCTTTTTTCGGTGCTCTTGCCTTACAGCCGGGTCGACAGAAAATACCTGTGGTTTTTACCGCCAGAAAAAAGATGCCTTCAAATGACCTGTCTCTATTCAGATAAGCCTGATAGAAGATCTCATGGGTATTGGGTGAACAGTGACTCATACAGCCTCGATAATCGATAGGCGAATATCGTGCAACATTATGCGAAAGTATTCATCCGTAATTTGGACTGGCAATTTTTAATGGCCTGGTAATTTGATAGTAAACTCCTTACCGCCCCAGCCATGTTTCAAATCCTGTGCCTTTACGATCACTTTTTTGATGCCCGCGGGTATCTGCACATTGCTTAAGGAACGCGTAAATGGCTGCTCATCAACATGCGGGTGATATAACACCCTGCTACCCAGCACCTGACCATCTGGAGCCACGACATCCCACTGATTGGCATAGTGTTTCCATCCCGTGTCTGCATGTTGCACGGTTACATTGAAGGTACAGCTTTGTGGAATTGGGCAGTAAACCTTAACATTCACTACATCGGCTTTACCGGCGAGCAATGTTGGGCTTACAAACATTAAAGCAAACAGTAAATTTTTCATTGGTAATCCCCCTGGTTTCGGTCAGCAACTACTGCCACTGTTCAAATATACTATTAGGATCCATAATAACTGTTTTGTCGAGCACCTGATCATGACCCTTGAAAGCGGACTGGCGTTTTTCATCGCTATTCTTATCTTTTCTGTAACCCCCGGGCCGGGTGTGTTTGCCCTGCTGGCCAGGGCCATGACTCAGGGTGCCGCTTCCTGTTTTCCGGTTGCGTTTGGTATGGCTGTAAGCGATATCATCTATCTGGTTTTTGCCTGTCTGGGCCTCGCCGTCATCGCCGAACACTATTCTGTTCTATTCACCATAATTCGTATCGTTGGCGCCATCTATCTAATCTATCTGGGATGGAAGATGTGGCATGATCGTTCGCATCTTATACAGGAGGCCCAACCAGTCATCAGAACCAGCATTTTGATGGGGTTTGTGCAGGGCTTCTTAATCTCAGCCTCCAATCCCAAGGTCATCCTGTTTTACATCGCCTTTTTACCCACCTTCATGGATTTAACCATACTCACCGCTGAGGATATCGCGATAGCATCACTGCTGTGTATGCTAGGGCTGATGATTGGACTGATGCTGGTCTCCTACACGGCCGCCTGGGCGCGTCGTTACTTCCAGTCGCAAAAAGCCATGACCGGACTCAATCGAGTTGCGGGTTCTATCATGATGTCGGCTGGGCTGTATATAGGCACACGCGGATAGAGCATTGTTGGTAGTATGTGTTTAATCGCCTTTTCCTGGCATGCCCATGCCGACTTCCCGTTGGTCGTGGTCGCCAATCGAGATGAATTTTATAATCGCCCAACCCTGGGTGCGCATTTCTGGTCAGATCAACCTCAGATATTTGGCGGGCGCGATTTAACTGCGGGTGGCAGCTGGATGGCTCTAGGCGGTAACGGTCGTTTTGCTGCACTGACCAATTACCGTGATCCACAAAACCTGAATGCCAGCGCAGCCAGTCGTGGGTCACTGGTGAGTGATTTTTTAATCAGTGATTTATCGGCGCAAGATTATGCTAACTCGATTCGTCATCAGGCTGCTGATTATAATGGTTTTAACCTGATAGTCTGTGATGGCGACAAGATGGTTTATTACAGTAATCAGATCGATGACATCAGCATACTTGAGCCCGGCATTTATGCACTCAGCAATGCATTGTTAGATACTCCCTGGCCCAAAACCCTGTCAGCTCGTAAAAAACTCAGCAACTGGCTTGAGCAACCCGCTGAAATCGATGACCTGCTTCAATTATTGATTGATTCTCAGATAGCCGATGACGAGTTACTTCCTGATACCGGCATTCCTTACGTGATGGAAAAGGCCCTGTCTGCCCAATTTATCGAGCTTGATCATTATGGCACTAGAAGTACTACAGCCTTGATGATCGATAAAGTGGGTGATGCTGAATTTATCGAACGACAGCATCATCCTGAGGCGGGTCAAATCATTCAACGTTTTGAGGGTTTTTGGTAATTTAATGACGCATTGATTCAAGAATTGATCAGAGGTGCCTTAAATCAACCTGATGACAGCTGATATTCAGCAAATTTACCGCACTTTAAAATACTCACCACAGAGCTGTATTTTTAATGTCCAAACTCAGTCAGCTAATAGCTCCAGCTTTCCATATATCTGCTCACGATACTGTCTTTCCTGTTCACTATTTCCAAGCAGGTGATAGACATCTGCCAGTTTCAGCGGGTTTGTATAGGATGATTTATCCAGCTTCATTGCAGCCTGATAATACGTGATAGCTGTGACATATCTCTTATCATAAAATGCAGCGTCCGCCGCTCTCTCGTTCCATTTACTCGATTTGATGTCGATATTACGCAGTTTGTGTAGAACCTCCAGCGCAAAATCGAGTGCTTCGCTATATCGTTTTTCCCACAGCAGTGCAAAATAAAACTGCTCGGTAATAATCGCCTGTTCCAGATAGTGTGGCCAGTTCTCTGGTTCGTAGGTTTTCAGGCAGGCCACAGAGTTGTGATCAATATTTCCGGAGTGCAAAGGGCCTAAAAACTCCACGTACTTATTTTTTGACTTGTATGTTTCAAAGGCCAGAGATTGTAACCAGAGCGTAGCATTTTCAGGGTTGTTGCGTGAAATACCTATCATTGCCTTGGCGACAGACAGACGCGCATCGTTATACCAATCCTCCTCAATGCCAGTCATCAAGTCCGCCTGGCTGTAATCGCCCGCACCGGCATAAGCCAGCAGCAATGACAGGGGGTAGATCCTGGCATTGGGTACCAACTGCCGGGCTTGATTGAAATGATCAATGGCTGAAGTCCATTTCTTTTCAATTAAATCACTGCATCCAGACTGCCAGAAGTAAATGGCCTGTAGATAGGTGTTGCTCATTCAGTCGCCAGGTTCAACCGGCCGGTCTTCAAGCAAATCGTTAACCAGTTCAAGATATCCCTGTGACAATAAATCGATAAATACTTCATCATCGATTGCAAAATCCTTCGCTTCCACTCCCGGTATGCATTGAAGCATTCCATAAAGTTGTCGATGGTAATCATCCCAGATATCGATAAACAGTTTTTTTCGTCCCGGAGCAACCCATTCAGTCTCCAGACGATTCTGGTCGGTACTGATGATAATGTCGTCAACATAATATGAGGCATTTTCCTTATCCGGTAAATCCCCAATAAATGAAAATTTGTTTACGGTAGAACCGGGTTCATTGACCGCATTTTCCTGCTCGTGTAATTCAACGAGTATATTATTATTTTCATCCTTGATGAGCAGGTCGTAGGTACCGCTGGAGATGTGATAATTGATATCGAACTGGTACCAGACAAAAGGGTTTAATTTAAATAGACGGACTTCATTTTTATCAATAATGTGCCTTAAATATCCTTCCTCATTATTCAACCAGAATCCGATGCCATGCTTGATCAGCCGGAAATGGCTGTCACCAGCCAGCGCTATATTGAACTTTTGTTCAACATCTGCAAGTAACAACGCAAAGTGAAATCTAAGCTCTCCCTCGTTGATGGTATCAAAAAAGCCCTGGATTTCCGGGAAGCCTCCATCGCCTGCAACATCCTGTATCTTTAATGACCTGTTGCCACTGACGCTATAGGCATTACTGATACCGACCCGGCCATAGTTATGTTGAAAAATCTCATAGGTATCCGGTCCTACCTCGGCCAGCTTTTCATCAAAGCTGTAGCTAGCCAGGAGGCTGTCAGCAAATATTTGAAGCGGAATGCACAGTGCAAGAATGCCGGTCAAAATGGCTAAATGATTAATTGATGGCATTTTTAGTATGGTCATGTTATCGAATCCCTGATTAGTTAGTCGAAACTAGTATTGCGCCATACGCTCATGGTAATCGTATATGGTTTTTAAAGGTTCACTATATAAAATCCAGTGCGCAGAGATAATCAAAAAAGGCTCGCTGGTTATGTTTAGATTCATTGGGATATAACTTCATTAACATATTGTAGGCCGTTATCAAGTGATGATGAGAGCCTTGAATCAGTTGCTTCTGTTGTTTCTTATCTCGAGAATTGTGTAATGTAAAATAGCTCCGTTGCTGCTGGATTGCCTGGTAAATATGGTCATATACGGCGCGTAATTTCTGTGGTGTTTCTAAACTGGAAAGCTGCTTGAGTATGTCGGCGATATCCCTTTCATAGTGAGCATTTTCTGGCCCATTCTTCATCGCCTCAACCCGCTCAACCATGGCAAGCTCAGATAATGATAATAAACGTGAAACGTAACGCGCTTCAGTATCTGACATATTTGATTGTAGAACATGAAATGGCGTTTGAGCATGGGGGATAGCCTTATAAGCCTCCTTGATCCCCAGTGCAGAAGCCTGTGAGGTGATAAAAAAGCTAAGAAATATAATAAGTTTTTTCATATGCGCTTCCTTCCATTCGCAATAAATTTAGCTCAGTTTAGAAGTTGATTGAAAAATAGCCAAGCCTTTTCAATACAATCGGTCTGGATTGTATTATCCTGGGATGAACAACACCCCAGTAAAATACGGTCTGAGATGGAAGTCTATTATGCAGCGACTATTGCCTCTGCTCAGTATTAAAGGTACCAGAGTATCGATAGATTTGCCCAAATAGTGGGTGATGTAAGCGAAAGTCCATCGCGAAATGATTATCATCTATCGCCTTTTCTTCAATACTGGTGTGACCTAGTAGCATCCACTCTGGAATGCTTAGACGCAGCTTACCCAGGCGTAATTCAAAACCTTTCCCTTCATAGTACAGGGTTTCATCCTCTACCTTCACCGCCATCCTCAAACCGATAAATCGATTCACAAATTCGATCAATTCATTACCGTCGTGATATTGCCATACACTTTCAAAGATAACCTTTCTTCCATCCAGGAAGTTGATTTCACGCCTCCAGTACTGTTTATTCCGCCGCATGGATTTTTCAACCGTTGCAGGAATCTCATTCCCTGCACGATTAATCAATGCACCCAATATCTTCAACAGGTTAAGTGGTAACTGCATCGCTTTAGGGTATTCAATGCTTAACTTACCCACATCTGCATTGTCATCACCCTGATAATGCGCCTTTAGCGATTGTGGTAGTTCTTGCCATTGATCTTTTAATGCCATTTGCATAATTGATATTTGTTTCATGTTACGCTCCAAAGCTATATTTCATGACCATCAGTAGGACAATAAGGACCATTGCGGTAAACGCCGGTATGCCAAGATAAAACCAGATGCGTGCATAGCGCCAATATTGACTGTCTAAATCCGTTTGCTGTTCTACGGCCAGTTGCGCTAGTTTTTGCATCCGAATTTGCAACCACACGACGGGTAACCAGCACAGTCCCGCTATCGCATACAGCACAAGACTGATGACAACCCAGGAGGTAGTCAAAGGTATGTGGATCAGATACAGCATCCATATTCCGGTGACAGGCTGGATCAGGACGGTTGGCGTGGTAAACAACCAGTCGGCCAGCACCACATGTTTATTCACTATGGCGATATGGGTTACATTCCTGCTTCGGTCTGCCATCCATTTATAAAAGGCACTGCCTAGACCGGTTCCAAACAGCAGCACCATACTCAACAGGTGTACATATTTAAGCGTCAGATAAGTCATTATTGATTCTCCACATTTTGCGGCATATGGCCGATAAAGTTTGCCAGCGGGGTTACGTCAGCGGTATTTCCCTGCTGTAACATTCTGATATTGTCCGGCTCCATCAAGGGATTCAGATGACGCGCAAAACTGGCGATCACTAACGCACAGTCGAATGGTAGTTTTAACGTAGGCGCAGGTGACTTACCCAGTTGTTGGCGCATCAGTTGCAACCAGTCCAGGTAGCTAATGGGAACCGGTCCGACCACATCCAGAGTCTGCCTGGTATCATGCGAGTCAATACATTGCATAACCGTATCCACCAGATCGTTGATCGCTACTGGTTGAAGCATTTGCTCTCCCTTACCAATGACGGGTATCAGCGGTAAGGCCGCGAGCTTACGTAGCATTGCGCTACTTACACCCCCATCGCCATAAACCAGTGACGGGCGTAATACAAACCAGTCACAATCCCTATTGCGTAGATAATCATCAGCCTGTTTCTTGCTAGTCAGAAAAGGGGTAGATGCCTGTTCATCAGCGCCCAGCGCAGAAATCTGGATAACGCGTTGAAGCGATAATTGCTCACAGGCTGCAAATAAAGCCACAGCTGCCTGAGTATGAATCCGTTCAAAGGATTGCCTGCCGGTTTCTCTAATGATACCCATCGCGTTGATGACACAATCAACGCCATCCAGCACAGGCAACCAGCTTTCTGCCTGCAGCATTTTATTGGCATCGTAACCGTGACTACGACTTATCGGGATAAGCTGATATCTCTTAAGCTGTAGTGCTTTCTCTATATGACTACCGATAAACCCGGTTGCACCGGTCAGTAAAATTTTCATCATTCTCAACCTCGTGTTTTGAGCTTAAGAATATGAAGAGAAGAGGGTTTAAACCTCCGATTTGATCATTCCGGTATTCCGAATTGATCATTCTGGAGTATTTAGGGAAGCTCTGATTGAATCGTGGACTGCGATTACTGAGTTAACCACAGAGCACACAAAGATTTTTTTGGTTTATGTTATCCGTCATATCGGGGCTTGCTTACGCTGCGATTAAAAGTGTGCCGCATTCCAGGTTTAGGGATAACCACAGAGGACACCGAGTACACAGAGGATTTTAGGTTTATTTAACCACGAAGAACACGAAGGCCACGAAGAAGTGATCTAATAATATAACCTCTGTGCCCTCTGTGTGCTCCGTGGTGAATATAGACTTTGGGTTGACCGACTTATCTTGCAGCGAAAACAAATCCAGATGCTATCACAGCTTTCTTAGCTGTCGAAACTGCCCCGGAGACATACCGACTATCTCATTGAAAGCCTGATAGAAAGTGGATTGTGAGGTAAACCCGGCGCTTAAACCGATGGAGAGTACCGAGGCATCGGGTTCTTCGATCAGCATCTGTTTGGCTGCCTCAACCCGGTACTCACGAATAAAACGTGAAAGACCTTTGCCGATCTGAGTGTTTACTAATTCAGATAGCTGATGCCGGGTTAGATGTAATTTTTCAGCCAGCATCGTCAGATTGAGATCTGCCTGACGATATAACTGCTGATCTTCCATCAGCTGAATCAATCTGTTTAAAGCATCACTGCTATCAATTTTATCCAGCGTTGATACGGCATAAGTCGCTTCGGCGGCTTCGACAATATCGGAAGGCAACTGTGGCGCATAACCCAAAGTCAGGTTCATCAGCAAAAACACTGCGCCGATACACAGGCTGTACAGGGTAAAAAAGAAATTTTCCGATATCAAAGGCGCGCCCAGCCCCAGTAGCATGACGATGATGCCAATCAGAATCATCATAGACAATAACGCGATCTCCATCTGAAAGCGTGTACGCTCAGCCCGTAAGGCATATAGCTTAAGGCCCAGCCAAAGCAGATAAGCAGCACCGATACCAAAGGCCCCGGCCATTGCCAGGCCCTCCGGTAAAAAACCTCCGATAATGACCGGAGATAGATGCAACCACTGTTGACGGGAAGTATCGCGTTTACCCAGCAGCAAAGGTTTGCTGAACAGATAAAAAGCCGGAGCCACCAGAAACAGCAGGGCATGGTAAACCGGCCCATGGACCCAGTCAGACTGGTATTCAAGATAGAAAAAATGAGCAAGCTGTAGGCCTGCAAGCGTGCCTAACAGCACAAGACCCATGATACGAGCCTCCGGCTGCTGAAGATAAACCTCGCGCCTGAAATGCATTAGCGAAATGCTAAATGCACTGAAAATAGAAAACCCACAGAAGAGAATGGCCAAAGCCTGCATAGATTAAACCGGGAATATAAAAGTCGTAACCCGAATAGTAGCAAGCAAATGTGGTTTTGGCGCGGACTCTAACTTATTATCACGACTTCCATGAAACTCATACAGGTAAACAGAAACCACCATGTCGCAATTTGAAAACGTCACCATCATCAAAGAAGTCAACGCCTACTTCGACGGCAAGGTTACCAGTCGTATCGTTAAGTTCTCCGATGGAACACATAAAACCCTCGGCGTCATGCTGCCCGGCGAATATGAATTTGGAACCGATGACAAAGAGATTATGGAAATTATGTCTGGTGATCTGGAGATTATGCTGCCGGGTAGTACTGAATGGCAGGTGATTAAGGGCGGGGAATCTTTTGAAGTACCTGCATCTTCAAGGTTTCAGCTTAAGGTGCATGGGATTACTGATTATTGTTGTTCTTATATCAAGGAATAGGTTTGGAAAAAGTGCATGGAAGCCAGTACCTTGATATTAATATTTGCGGTCAACTTAGGAAAAAAGATTTAACCACGAAGCACACAGAGAACACGAAGTTTATATTGTGAATGGTACTTAGCTGACATTTGTATTGTGCATTGTGATGGGTAGGTATGTGTCAGTTATGGGTAATTCCTTTCTCTTTAGTGGATTCTTAATCGTCAAATAATTACACGTATTTTGACAGTAAGCCGAGATATGAAAAACCATAGCCGCAACTTATTCTGCTCAGAATAGCTCGACATTGAGACTTACCAAATATTTGATTGCATGGACTGGGTACCCACCAGAAAGAGAGTTTTGTGAGAGCTTGTTTGATATTCGCTCAAATTTGCATGGATACTATCAATGATTAAGGAATAACCGAGTCAGGAAGCGATTGCTAA
>JBNKPX010000046.1:0-27216 GCA_050295575.1 Gammaproteobacteria bacterium
ACCCGACCGCTGTACTTTCAGTATTCGCGCCACTAAAGTGAGGGCGCGGACGGGTTAAATAAGCGTTATGTGCGGAAAGAAGCATGAAAAATATATTGATATTCTGTCTCATATTATTTTGCACCCAGGCATTTGCTGAAGAAGAAAGCAAATTCCTGGAAAAAAATGAATGGCCGGTTACATGTGATGCCGCAGTGGTCTGGTTGGTTGAGCATTTAGATAACGAAAGCAAAACCACAGTGAAAGAAACCCCAAGAGAAGATCTCATTAAATTCCACCATGGGTGGGGTACAGGCATAAGAAATAATTTTGGTTTATGGCGTGGCAATCAGGCGCTAATGGAGTCATGTATGGCGTTAAGGGAAGGTGAGCAATTCCACCCAGACACCGTATCAATGATTCTTATTGAAGAAGCTTGGGCACGTTTAAATGGTGTATCGTGGAAATAGTAAAGGGTTTGCACATAACACGGCGCTCCACCCGACCAAAAACCGCGATGCGGTTTTTGGTCGGGTGAGCTTGGTCGTTATGCTTCCCCTACTGATAGGTTAATATGTTTTCTAAACAATATATAAGGTCAGTTCGTTTAAATAGAAATAAGGTTTCTTCATTTGAAGAGAACAATAATTTGAGACACCCATCAATTGAAAAGGAAATTTATTTTAGTTATTCATCAATAGCTTTAGTTAAAAGTAAGTGAAATTCATTAGGACACGGCTGCTACACAGGCCGAGTTGGTGTTTAAGGCGGTCAGGTGCGGATCTCATTAGGGCGCGGTAGTGGCTCTCACAAAGTAATAAGCCACTACCACTGACGCCGGATATATGTCTTCGTTACCGCTTTTTTATTTTCGGGAACCGGTTCGTCAGCGCGCCGGGTATGAGTAACTGGCATTGTCTTCAATTAATTTCGAAGATTGGAGTTTTATTGCTTGAAATTTGTGGGGCGTCCATATATGTCCTCGATTACGTGAATGCACGTAAAGCTTCTATCAAACCGCTACATAAGGACAACATGACACACTGGCACTCTCAATATTTCCTGTGAGCGGTGGTGTTAGTTTTTTTCAAGTTGTAAAGACAAAGAGCATTCCCTGAGCTATTAATATTTTCTGCCGGGTTTCAATAACTCACTCAGGTCTACCCCAAACCTGTCTTATATTGCGACAGGATCCAGCTCTCTTAAAGAATCTATTCACCATCAAGAACACCGAGGAAAAGCATCATTTTTTCGTGCCCTTCGTGTACTTCGTGGTTAATAATACCTGACCAGCATATTAGCGCCCCGCCTAATTACCACCCCTCAACATTCTGAATGAAATTTCCGTTTGGGAATACCGGCTAGCTGTGCAAACATAGCGTCTTTTTCCAGAGGAACCAAAATATGACCAAACGCCATCTGTGGTTACTACCACTGCTCTTAATCAGTTCAGTTCATGCCGCCGACCTTGATAACAATAAAAAGAAAATCAGTTACATCATGGGCTTTCAAACCGCCAATCAAATTAAATCCCAGGGCATGGATATTGATATTGATGCCTTTGCGCTGGCTATCAAGGATTCACTGGCAGGCAAACCTCCACGGCTTAGCCAGGCGGAGATTACTGACACAGTGCAACAATATCAGCAGGAACAGGCCAGGGCAGAACAGGAAAAAGCATCACAGGCTATTGAGCAAGGTCGTAAATTTCTACAGGCAAACAAATCTAAGGAAGGCGTAGTTGAGCTTCCTAGTGGTTTACAGTACAAGGTCATACGAGCCGGTTCTGGCAAGTCTCCAGGTGCTAATGACACGGTAGAAGTTAATTACCGCGGTACCTTGATCGATGGCACTGAATTTGATAGTTCATACAAACGCGGCCAGAGCATTTCTTTCACGGTAACCGGTGTAATCAAAGGCTGGACCGAAGCACTGCAACTGATGAAAGAAGGGGCGAAATGGCAATTATTCATCCCGTCAGACCTGGCCTATGGCCAGCGTGGTTCAGGTGGCAAAATTGGTCCCAATGCTACATTGATTTTTGATGTTGAATTAATCAAGGTCAAATAGCATAAACCCAAAAGCAATGCCTGAACCATGAATTAGGTCAGGATGCCCGTAAGTACGAGACCATGGATGGTCGAAGATAGAATAAATAATGCAGGACGCAGTTGCCGAGCTACCCGAAGTTTACCAATATAAAAACTCATCTATTTCCTTCGTGTACTTCGTGCCCTTCGTGCCCTTCGTGGTTAAATTAATCTATAAATCGAAAAAGACCAAAAGCAATTCACAGCCATAAAGAAAACCGAAAACACTGAGTTTTTCTGACTTTTTGGGCATTAAAACGCATCGGTTTAACTGGATAATATATAACCACAAAAATACCCAAAATCATCTTTCTGTGTGCTCGGCAACTGCGTCCTGCGTTGCCCTACTTACGGGCTTCCTGCCCTAATCTGTGGTTAAAGTGTTCTTTTTCCTGTTTTAACCCCGGCTACGCCTGACTCAATGCCCCGCGCAAAGCAATACGCAATCGCTCAACCACAGTTTCTCCGGTATTTGCTCCTGACAGAATGGCAAGCTCGACATCGGGTAACTGCGGCAGGCCCTGTTGAATGATCTTCAGATCCTGTTCCAGCCAACGTTCACTGCGCACGCAAACCCCCAACCCGGCACGCACTCCAGCCCGTATTCCTGCAAGACTGGGGGTAGAAAGCACTATTCGCCAGGGTCGACCTATCGCATCCAGTGCTGACAATACCGAGTTACGGAAGATACAGGGGCCATTGGATAAGATCAGTGGCAGCGGTTCATCCGGATTGATAACCAGTCCCGGCACTGACACCCATACCCGGCGCAGGCGCTCAATCACTTCGTTGCCGGGTGCGCCCTGTCCGGGCTCCTGAAACAATACCGCCAGATCAAGCTCGCCCTGCTCTACCTCACGCTGCAAGGCCATATTGCTATCGACACGCATCTCCAGCTCTACATCGGGGTGCAAGCGGGTGAAACGCGCCAGCAGATCGGCCAGCCCGCCATCGGCGACTTCCTGGGTTGAACCAAGCCTTACCCGCCCGCGCAGATGTGTTTGCTCCAGTGCTGTGAGCGCCTCATCATTGAGCGCCAACAACCGCCGCGCATACCCCAGCATTAACTCACCACGCTCTGTTAAAGCCACGCCTCGGGTATTTCGCTGCATCAGGCTCACACCCAGACGCTCTTCCAGCCTCTTAAGCTGCTGGCTAACCGTGGATTGCGTGCTATTCAAACGATTAGCAGCTCGGGTAAAACCACCCCCATCAACTACCGCGACAAAGGCACGTAATAATTCTGGACTCAGATCTCTAGTATTCATATTTCGAATAGGTGTTATTCAATTAAATCGTTTCTCTAATAGCTCGTCTAAGACTACGCTGTTTATCCATTGAGTCAATAACCGGAGAAACCCATATGCCTTATCTACATCTACGCATCGCAGCAGCCGAATCATCAGCCCATACAGAAAGCATCGCAGCCAGTCTGATGACCCATACCCAGAATATTCTCGGTAAAAATCCCGAAGTGACCGCAATTGATATCGAATATACACGACCAAGACAGTGGTTTGTTGGTGGGATACCGGTCAGTGACAAAAAGGAAATCACTTTCTATCTGGACGTTAAAATAACCGAAGGCAGCAATACCAAAAAACAAAAAGCGCAATACATAAAAGCAGTATTTTCTGATATGAAGGAGATACTGGGTGATCTCACAGAAGCCAGTTATATAGTTTTAGATGATGTTCGCGCGGATGCCTGGGGATTTCATGGGAGAACTCAGAAGTCACGATTAAAAGAAACAAAGGCGCTCTGATTGGGGGAAGATCACTATGTCTATCATCAAGCTCTATAATCTGCCACTTTCGGGAAATAGTTACAAGATACGACTCATGCTGTCGATACTGAAACTGGAGTATGAAACCATCCTCATCGATAGCAGCAAAGGGGAAACCCTGACCAATGAATTCAAGCAGATAAATCCTCGCGGTCAGATTCCCGTATTAATTGATGGCGATGAATTGATCTGGGATTCGATGGCAATCCTGGTTTATCTGGCGCGACGTTATGGCGACACTCAGTGGCTACCCTCAGATGCTCTGGCTGAAGCTCGCGTAATGCAATGGCTGGCGGTCGCTGAAAATGAACTGCTGTATGGACTGGCAAGAGCGCGTGCAGCTTTATTGTTCAAACGTCCATTTGATCTGGAGACCTGTTATGCCGATACCAGGCCTGGATTAGATGCGATGGAAAGGCAATTAAGTCAGCAGGACTGGCTGGCAGCGAAGCATCCGACGATAGCGGATATCGCCTGCTTTCCATATGTCGCACTTGCTGATGATGCCAGATTTTCCTTAGATCCTTACCCGGCTGTAGCTGTCTGGCTTGATCGAGTTAAAACTATTCCGGGGTGGGTGCCAATGCTTAATGCTTGATTCACAGAAAAAATGGGGCATCCCTTTTGACCAACTTCACAAAACAGATTATTTACTAGCGCAAGCTATTCAAAATTCTAAACCGGTCACATTTATATAAGCAAATTTGTATATATTAATAGCCCTTCTGATTAATTTTTTTAACGTAGTGAGTGTTTGTTAAAGAATATGTTTAGTTTTTTCAGTAATAAGCAAGAAATGAAACGCAAAGAAGCTCATGAATTTGAGTTAAGACAATCTCTTAAAGCAAAATTAGCAAAATATGAAGAACGTGTTTTAAATCAGGGTTCTGACTCTACTGATTTATCCGAAACTACCCTGGAGGGTATGAGTGTAAGTTTTGAGATAATTACTGATGATGAAGCGTCATACTGCTAACAAACTTTCATAGAAAGGGATAATTCCTACCACCATTTAGATCACTGCGCTAATGCTCGTGATGACGAGATAACTTTTTATCTCGTCTATTATGTCAATCACAGCTCTCAACTACCCAAAATCATACCGATAATACTTAGCACCAGGATCCAGATTATGATAATAGCCCTCTATCTCCCTGAACCCATATCCCTGATAAAGGCTTATCGCAGTCTGCATCGTCGGCAGGGTATCCAGCACAATTGACTGATAGCCAATCGATTCCGCCCTGGACATGGCTTTATGAAACAATTGTTTACCTATACCCTGCCCCTGATATGCAGACCTTAGATAGAGCCGCTTTAACTCAGCCTGCTGCTCAGTGAATGGGCGTATCGCCACACAGCCTACAATTTCGGCACTCTCAACAGCCAGGAAGATAGCACCTTGGGGCGGAGCATATTTCCCCGGCAATGTCGCCAGCTCTTCTTCAAAGCCCTGGAAACACAGATCCACCCCCAGCCATTGATGATACTCGCGAAACAGGGCGCGAATATTATCCGTATCTTCAATCGTTGCTTCGATAATCTTCATAGATTCTTTTCCTGTACATTACCCTTCTCTGCGCAGCCTAGGACTAAAAGGAATTTCTAACCACGAAGCACACGTAGGAAAAACATCATTATTCTTCTCAGTGTTCTCGATAACAGCTCGGCTCTGGCTTCCTCGGCTCAGGCATCCTGCTTCGCCCTACCTCCTCCTTCCCTGGAGTCGTGCTTCGCCCTACCACCTAGGTCCATGTAGGCGTCCTGCGTTGCCCTAAATACAGGCATCCTTCCTTAATCTGTGTGCTCTGTGGTTAAATTAATCTTCAAAATGAAAAAAATCAAAAGTAATTATCTGACCTGGTAGCCTCCTCAATTATCCTTCTTCATGTGCTTCGTGGTTAATACTTTTTATCTTTTGTCGACAATATCCCACTTTGAGGTAGACCTGAATCCATATTTTGCTTATCTTGTCGACAATCATTACTCGACAGACTCAAAATGACCTCTATTTTGCTTTTTAACGAACAACCCGTAACGGTCGCAGATAAGACCTTTATCCATCTGCGCACGGATATTGTTGAGGGCACTATCGCATCAGGTTCAAAACTCAGTGAAACAGAATTGTCGACAAAATACTCCGTCAGTCGAGCCGTTATTCGTGAATCACTCAACCGCCTGGAAACCTGCCACCTGGTAGAGCGCAAGGCCAATGTCGGTTACCGGGTGGTCGCACTGACTGCTGAAGGACTCGCGGAGCTGTATCAGGTACGCGAAGCACTGGAAGGTATGGCAGCCCGGCTGGCAGCCGAGAATATGACCGATGAGGAAATTGCTGATCTCAATGCCTTGCTAAACACCCATTTCCAAACCGTGCAGGGCGGTGAAACCTATTATCAGGAAGCCGGTGATGTCGATTTTCATTACCGCATCATTCTGGGTAGCAAAAACCGCCATTTGATTTCTGAATTGATGAATGGCATCTACCACCTGATCCGTATGTACCGCGTGCAACTGGGTATGGCAGGCCCTCGGGTCACTACCGCTTTTGATGAGCACCGGCATATTGTTCAGGCCATATCCAATCGCGATGCCGAACTGGCAGAAATCCTGATGCGTCGCCACATTCTCTACACCCGTAACAATTTAGAAAAAAATCTGATTAACCATAAAAACGCCTTCAAGAGGGTTACACCATGAACACTAACTATCGCAAAACTCTACCCGGTAGCGAACTCGATTACTTTGATACACGCGAGGCTGTCGATGCGATCCAGCCCGGCGCTTATGCGAAACTCCCCTACACCTCGCGCGTACTGGCCGAACAGCTGGTACGCCGTTGTGAGCCTGATGCACTCACCGACTCACTAACGCAACTTATCGAACGCAGACAGGATCTGGATTTTCCCTGGTATCCGGCACGCGTGGTGTGTCATGACATCCTCGGTCAAACCGCACTGGTCGATCTCGCCGGTCTACGCGATGCGATTGCCGACATGGGTGGTGATCCTGCCGAAGTTAACCCGGTCGTGCCCACACAATTAATTGTGGACCATTCGCTGGCGGTGGAACATGGCGGTAATGACCCGGATGCCTTTGCAAAGAATAGAGCGATCGAAGATCGTCGTAACGAAGACCGTTTTCACTTTATCGAATGGACCAAAACCTCTTTCAAGAATGTCGATGTGATCCCCGCTGGCAACGGCATCATGCACCAGATCAATCTGGAAAAGATGTCACCCGTGATCCAGACCCGCGATGGCGTGGCATACCCGGATACCTGTGTCGGCACCGATAGCCATACCCCGCATGTGGATGCGCTGGGTGTTATCGCCATTGGCGTAGGCGGTCTGGAAGCAGAAACTGTGATGCTGGGGCGTCCATCCATGATGCGCCTGCCCGATATCATCGGCGTCAAACTGGTGGGTCAACGCCAGCCTGGCATTACCGCCACCGATATCGTACTGGCACTCACCGAATTTTTGCGTAATGAGAAGGTTGTTTCAGCTTATCTGGAATTCTTCGGCGAGGGTGCCGCCAATCTGACTATTGGTGATCGCGCAACCATCTCCAACATGACACCTGAGTTTGGCGCATCGGCTGGCCTGTTCTATATCGATGAGCAAACCATCGACTACCTGAAGCTAACGGGTCGTGAACCTGAGCAGGTGGCACTGGTAGAACAGTACGCTAAACTCACTGGCCTGTGGACAGACGATCTGGATAATGCCGAGTACGAGCGCGTGCTGGAATTCGATCTATCTAGCGTATGCCGCAATATGGCTGGACCGTCCAATCCGCATCGTCGCCTGCCAACCTCTGATCTTGAGTCTCGTGGCATTGCTGGCAAATGGGAAGAGAAAAAAGACGAATTACCCGATGGCGCTGTCATCATTGCTGCTATCACCAGCTGTACCAATACCAGCAATCCGCGTAACGTGGTTGCTGCGGCTCTGGTCGCACGCAAAGCGAACGAGCTGGGTCTGGTCAGTAAGCCCTGGGTTAAAACCTCATTTGCACCTGGCTCTAAAGTCGCGAAGCTTTATCTGGAAGAAGCGGGGCTGTTATCCGAAATGGAAAAACTTGGCTTCGGCATCGTGGCCTATGCCTGCACCACCTGTAACGGCATGAGTGGCGCGCTTGACCCGAAGATTCAGCAGGAGATTATCGACCGTGATCTATATGCAACCGCCGTGCTGTCAGGCAACCGCAACTTCGATGGTCGCATCCATCCTTATGCCAAACAGGCGTTTCTGGCTTCGCCACCGCTGGTGGTGGCTTATGCCATCGCGGGTACCGTGCGTTTTGATATCGAGCGGGATGTACTTGGCAACGACAAAGATGGCAACCCCATCACCCTGAAAGACATCTGGCCTAGCGATGAAGAGATTGATGCCATAGTCAGCAGCTGTGTAAAGCCTGAGCAATTTCACCAGATCTACGATCCTATGTTCGATCTGGGTCAGGTGGAAGAAGCCAGCAGCCCGCTGTACGACTGGAGGCCACAAAGCACCTATATCCGTCGTCCTCCTTACTGGGAAGGTGCGCTTGCGGGTGAACGTACACTCAAGGGCATGCGTCCTTTAGCGGTACTGGGAGACAATATCACCACGGATCATCTATCTCCTTCTAACGCGATTCTGGCCAGCAGTGCTGCGGGCGAATACCTGACTAAAATGGGACTGCCCGAGGTGGACTTTAATTCCTATGCAACACATAGAGGCGACCACCTGACTGCGCAACGTGCGACCTTTGCTAATCCAAAGCTATTAAATGAAATGGTGCAGGAAAATGGTGCAGTGAAGCAGGGCTCGCTGGCGCGTATCGAACCCGAAGGCAAGGTCACTCGTATGTGGGAAGCAATTGAGGCCTATATGCAGCGTAAGCAGCCATTGATCATCGTGGCAGGTGCTGACTATGGTCAGGGATCATCACGTGACTGGGCTGCCAAGGGGGTTCGCCTGGCCGGTGTTGAGGCGATTGTTGCCGAAGGATTTGAACGCATCCATAGAACCAATCTGGTTGGCATGGGTGTACTACCGCTGGAATTCATGCCGGGTGAAAATCGCCATAGCTATAACATCGATGGCACTGAAACCTACGATGTAATCGGCGAAATCACAGCCCGTACAAAATTGACCGTGGTTATGCACCGAGCCAATGGTGAAAGTGTAGAAATCCCGGTCACCTGTCGTCTGGATACTGCGGAAGAAGTTCGGGTTTATGAAGCAGGTGGTGTATTGCAGCGTTTCGCTCAGGACTTTCTTGAATCGAATCATTAAAAAAACATATCAACCACAGAGAACACTGAGTACACAGAGATTTTATTTATTAATTACGTCTGTGTTCTCTGTGCCCTCTGTGGTTAAACAAGAGATCAAATAACTATGACCCACGTACCTCAAATTAAAATTCCCGCTACCTACATCCGTGGTGGCACCAGCAAGGGCGTTTTCTTTAACCTGAGTGATTTACCCGAAGCGGTACAGGTTCCCGGTGAAGCGCGCGATAAATTATTATTGCGTGTCATCGGTAGCCCCGACCCCTACGGCAAACAGACCGATGGCATGGGGGGCGCAACCTCCAGCACCAGCAAGACCGTTATCCTGTCTAAAAGCAGTCAGCCTGATCATGACGTAGACTACCTGTTCGGACAGGTTTCTATCGATAAGCCTTTTGTCGACTGGAGTGGTAACTGTGGCAACCTGACTGCAGCAGTGGGTTCTTTTGCTATTAGCAGTGGTCTGGTTGATGCCGACCGTATCCCTGAAAATGGTGTCTCAGTGGTTCGTATCTGGCAGGCCAATATCAAAAAAACCATTATCGCGCATGTACCCATCACCAATGGTGAGGTTCAGGAAACCGGTAACTTTGAGCTGGATGGCGTGACCTTCCCTGCTGCTGAAGTGAAAGTCGAGTTTATGGACCCCGCTGATGGCGAAGGGGATATGTTCCCCACTGGAAATCTGGTTGACGAACTTGAGGTGCCTGGCGTTGGTACCTTTAAAGCCACCATGATTAATGCCGGTATTCCAACTATTTTCCTGAATGCGGCAGACATTAACTACTCTGGTACCGAATTACAGGATGCTATCAATAGCGATGAAAAAGCACTGGCAATGTTTGAAAGCATCCGCGCACATGGCGCGATTAAAATGGGTCTGATTGAGAAACTGGAAGATGCTGCTGCGCGCCAGCATACCCCCAAGGTCGCTTTTGTGTCACCAGCACAGGCTTATACCTCATCCAGCGCCAAACAGATTAACGCCTCAGATATCGACCTTAATGTTCGCGCCTTATCCATGGGTAAATTACACCATGCGATGATGGGCACAGCGGCAGTGGCCATCGGTACCGCTGCAACCATACCGGGTACGCTGGTTAATCTCGCTGCCGGTGGCGGTGAACGGGATTCAGTTGTTTTTGGGCATCCTTCAGGTACCTTAAAGGTGGGTGCAGAAGCCACTGAAGTTAATGGACTATGGGCAGTAAATAAAGTCGCTATGAGTCGTAGTGCACGAGTATTGATGGAAGGCTGGGTTCGTGTGCCAGGGGATTGTTTTTAGAAAACTTGCTTCAAACTGGATCCGCAGATGAGCGTCTGCGGATTCAGGTTCATTTTACATTCCTGTTTAATTTGAGCGTAGATAAAGTGTCTTCACGAATCGACATAAATAAATCTTTATGGGAAACGATTGATATTCCATAGGATGGAATAATTTCTCTAACCTTTTTATGCCATTCCGGTGTCGCCAGCTTTTCGCTAAAACAATCTTCAATAACTTTTAAAATAATAGGCACTAATAATGATGCACCAGGAGATGCGCCCAATAAGCCTGCTAAGGTACCATCATTCGAGTGTACAACCTCTGTTCCAAATTCTAATTTGCCACCCTTTTCGGGACATTTTTTGATGATTTGAACACGTTGGCCAGCTTTAGCCAGCTTCCAGTCAGAACTTTTGGCAGAAGGATAGAAATCACGTAACGCAACCATACGTGACTTATGTGTTTGCAGGACTTCAGTAATCAGGTATTTAATCAGGTTAAAGTTCCTAAAACCGACATTTATTAACGGCCAGAGATTGTCTAAACGAATAGATTTAAATAAATCAAAAATAGAACCACGAATTAAAAATTTGGTAGTGAAACCGGCAAAAGGGCCAAACAATAAGGCTTTTTCACCGTCAATTATTCGCGTGTCCAGATGGGGTACAGACATTGGTGGCCCGTTTAACGGTGCTTTGCCATAGGCCTTGGCCATGTGCTGATTAACAATATCCGGGTTTTTACAGACCAGCCACTGACCACTCACTGGAAAACCGGCATAACCGTTAATATTTTCAATCCCTGTTTTTTGCAATAAGGGAAGTGCTGCTCCACCAGCCCCTATAAACACAAATTTTGCGTTAATTTTTTGAATCTCTCCTGTTTGAGAATTTTTTATAATGGCTTGCCAGCTTGAGTCAGGATTTTGCACCAAGTCTTCGACCGAGCTGTTAAGTAATAAGTTGAAGTTATCCTGAGTTTTCAGGTGATTGATCATACCTCTGCTGACCGCACCAAAATTCACATCGGTCCCGTAAGAAATCCTTGTAGCAGCGAGTTTTTGTGCAGGGTCTCTATTTTTCATCATTAAAGGGAGCCACTGCTTTAACACTTCGTGGTCTTCGGTAAACTCCATTTGTTCAAACATCGGGTGTTCAATTAATAGCTGATGACGTTTACGCAAAAACTCAACGTTAGCTTCGCCCCATACAAAACTAATATGAGGAACAGGGTTAATGAACTGTTCAGGTGATGGTAGTGCCCCACACTTGACCAGATATGACCAGTATTGCAGGCTTACTTCGTAGCGCGCATTGATACCATAGGCTCTATGGACGTCGATACTTCCGTCCTCTTTCTCTGGCGTGTAGTTGAGTTCGCAATAAGCGGCATGTCCAGTGCCCGCATTATTCCAGCCATCGCTACTTTCCTGTAGAGGCTTATCGAGCTTTTCTACCATGGTGATAGTAAGGTTTTGATCGAGCTGGTTGAGCATAGAGCCTAAAGTCGCGCTCATTGCCCCCGCACCGACTAACAGGACGTCTAGTTTTTTATTTGCCATAGGAAAAGATCTTAATGAATGGAGAAATGTGGCCAAGATACTACCCAATAATAAATTACTTTCTATACAAATACTCAATACAGTGTATTTATTTAGAAACATAGCCATATTTATGGCTCAACCAAACAAGCTTAATATATACCCAACTAGCGAAAGGTTATTACAAACTTTGGTAAAGAACCGTTAATTCTACTATTTGTGAATAATGCTCTCTGGCCCGAATTAATATGCAGATTTATCAAGCCTATTCCAACATTACTCAATATATTCATCAACACTGTCCACCGGAATATCAAGAGACATAGCAAGATTTCTCCATCTACCCGATGAAAAATAATAGGTATAGGCCAGATCGATACCCTCATTGTTGATCTGTATCTCTCTTAGATTTTCATAATTCACATCAACGACCTTAATATCATCAACCTGGACCAGTTGCGGATTGGTATCACCACAGAGCGCACAAAAGAATTTAACATGCCTGGAACCTTGTAACAGATTCTGTGCTCGAATGGCATCACTCTCCGATATGTATGCAGCCTGATCGGCCGATACAGAAGTAATCAAAGAAATTAAAATGATAAAAAGTGACAGCTTAAATTTGAATGACATAAAGACCCTCCTGGAAATGATAAAATATCCGTGACAAATATTTCGTGAAATCAAATAGTTATCGGGATTGATTCTTTAATTCTACCACCTCAGTCCTATGTAAGTCTTCTACTCAGGCTTATACCCATCCAATGCACAACCAGATTAATGCCTTAGATATTTACCTTAATGTACGAACCTTATCGATGAGCAAATTGCACCAGCAAGATTCCAATGAATACGCCTATTTAAACAGAAAATAATGTGGTAAAAATCTGCTTTTGCCCACCCAGATCATTCAGTGCTAAACACAATATCACCATAGTAAGATTCTGCTTTGCTCCCGCTATTATCGGTGTCTGTCATAATAGCGATCACGTCCAGGTACCTGTAAGCCTTGAGGTTCGCCTCTTCACTTCCTTTATCGCCAAAATGATCAACCAGATCCTGGTAAACGTTACGCTTTTCGTCGTACCACTGCCCGTCCTGATCTTCCTTTCCACGTACAGATATCATCTTGACTTTTGAACCAGCGAAAGCATTATTCCATACCTGCCCTTTACTCTGGTTGCTTGACCATACATAACTTAGAGATTTTGTATTCCAGACCATCCATCCTCCATCTATAACCACATAAACTCGTGCGACGTAATCATCGCCTGATTTACTATGTTCATCGAATTTTGGAAGTTTGTTTTCTACCAACCAGCTCCAGTTTAGATAAGGGGTTTTAACCAGATCGATTTGTTTTTTTAGTATCAGGCCGGATGCTGAATCATCACTTGTCGCCTTTAATGCCATACGATTTTTATAATCACCCAAAGCGTAGCTCGTCTCACCTGAAAAAATCTTCTGCTCCCAACGTTGAATGCCATTATCTTTCAATGATGTCACATTGACGGATGCTATGACGTTTAGACAGACACACACAGCAACAAGTAACACTAGCCATCGAAACATGTAATCATCCCCTTAAATATACGGTGTGAATTTTGTCGCGAAGTTTTTTAGCTGGAATATTCGATGAACCGCCCATGACAGTTTCGATCTTGTTATGCAGTCGAATCTCGGAGGTGATTCCTGCCTTATGTATTTGTTTTGCAAGTCTCTATTAATGCGCAGTGGCAAATTTTTCTATCCTGTCTAAAGGTATATGATCACCCACATCTTCACCATAATAGGTTTCTACAATACAGCCATCCCTGTCAATCAGAAAATCAGCAGGCATTAAATTGCCGGATGCTATTCCTCTCATACCTACCTGACTCATACCTCTTAACATGGCAGGCATTCTGAAAATCATTGCTTTAATCTTTCCCCATAACGATGAATTAACAGAAAAGGATTGATGAATGTAGTTAAGCGGATCTGCGATAATTCTAAAAGGACGTGGTTGTTTTGCGATATATTTTAAAACATCGTCCTTATTCGAACTAAAAACAGTAACAATCTCTACACCTATATCATTAAGCATTTGTGTATTATGGGTTAATTCATAGACTCGATAGTTACAGAAAGGGCATGTTGCTTCCCGGAACAGGGATAGTAGTATCTTCTTACCCTGACCAACCTGGACTTGCTGCCCATTTATATCTACCAGAGGAATTTCTGGCATCTTAGAAGGTGCTTTTATCATTACGGATTAACCTCGGGTATGCGATAAGAATTATTTTTGTGATTTCTAAGTCAGACTCTACACTAAATATTTAGTTCTCTAACGCGTATACAACTTTTTACCTGTGGACTGTTTTATTACTACACAGCTATATATCTATATGCTGATGCTAACGATTAAAACTAAACTCCTGGTCAATATGGGTATACAAATTTCATTGCCATGTGAGCAACCCATTACTACAACAATATCTCTACACACTCAATTTATCCGCTGGTGATCACCTGCTTGTAGGCTTATACGGGAAAAGTATTGATATGGAAGAAAAGGTGTAACTGATCAAACGTAACAGTTTTCAGGCAGATTTTAGCCCGACGCTGTTAATGCCCAATGCGTTTGGCCAGAGCTTCTATATCTTCCATGTAGCGCTTAAAATCGGGTGAGTCAGGTCGACTGTAGTTCAGATTTTTAAATTGCCCGGTAAAACGGGTGAAGTAGTCTCGCGCCTCATCCTTGTCGCTGAAGTCGTAGCTGCGTTCTATCAACTCGAAGATCTTGCCAAAGCAGAGCTGCTGACGCTCCAGTGATGTCGAGGCATCGACTTCATCGAAAGCGTCCTGCTGCAGATAAACCATATCGAGGAACAGGGCCTTTTGGTAGGTCACATAATCTTCCAGCGTCACCCCTTCGATGCCGGTCACCTGCATCATCTGCAAGACTGCATCACCCTGCCTGAACAGTTCTAACATCGCTTTCACCCGCTGTGCCCAACCCTCGCCCATGTTCTTTTCGTACCAGTCTGCCAGCTGCTCCTGATAGCGTGACCAGGAGATCAACGGATCTACAGCCGGGTAGAAACGTTTGTATGCGCGGTCGTAGGAAAGCCCGAGAAAACACTTCACCGTGCTCAGGGTAGATTGCGTAACTGGCTCCTCGAAGTTGCCTCCAGCCGGTGACACAGTGCCGATCATGGTCAGGCTACCGCTGTCACCTTCGCGTGACTGGATTACACCCGCGCGCTCATAAACGCTACGGATGGCAGAGTCTAGATAAGCAGGAAATGCCTCCTCACCTGGAATTTCCTCCAGACGACCGGAGGTTTCACGCATCGCCTGCGCCCAGCGTGAGGTAGAGTCGGCCAGTAACAATACATCGAAGCCCATCTGACGGTAGTACTCACCCAGCGTAATGCCGGTGTAGATAGATGCCTCGCGGGCAGCCACTGGCATTGATGAAGTGTTACAAACAATGATGGTACGATCCATCAGCGACCCGCCGGTGGCAGGGTCACTCAGATGAGGAAACTCCGAGATAGTTTCTACCACTTCCCCGGCGCGTTCACCACAGGCGACGATGATAACAATATCCACCGACGAGTAGCGCGAGATCAGGTGTTGCAGTACGGTTTTGCCCGCGCCAAATGGACCAGGAATACAACCTGTGCCGCCACGCGCGATTGGGAAGAAGGTATCCACCAGTCTGAGGGTGGTAACCAGTGGTTCTGAAGGATAGATACGCTCACACAGATTGTCACCCAGCATGCGCTGAGGAATGGGCCGACGCACCGGCCAGCGCTGTTTCAAATCGATCGGGTGTTCCTGCCCATGGCTATCCAGCAGGGTAGCGACCTGGGTCTCCACATTGACACTGCCTTCCTGAATCCAAACCACCTCCACCTCGCCGGATTCGTCGAAGGGAACCATGATCTTATGTGTAAAGGCGCCTTCCTGCACCGTGCCAATCACATCACCCGCTCGCAAACGCGCACCGGTTTGCACACGAGGAATAAACGACCACTTACGCAGTCGATCCAGTGCTGGCAATTCTTCGCCACGTGGGAGAAAGATACCATGCGCCAGCGCAACATCCTCCAGAGGATTCTGCAGGCCATCATACACCTGGCCCAGCAGCCCGGGGCCAAGCTCAACCGACAGCATCTCACCACTTTGTTCTACCGGATCGCCGACACTAACCCCGGCGGTACTCTCGAATACCTGTACGTCAGCCAGCTTACCACGTACCCGCAACACCTCTGACTTGAGGCGCTCCTGACGACCATCTTCACCTGGCCGACTGGGCCGCACGTAGACCACCTCGTTCTTCATCAGGGAAGCGGTCGATTCGATAGTGACCATATCGTCCTGTACGGAGACTATGTGAGCATCATATGCAGATTCAGTCATTTTACTCATCAATTCCTTCCCTTAATATATTCTTTAGATCGAGAAAGTGGCACTTCAAACAGGCTGCTATATTTGCCCAGCCCTTCCTCCACCAGAGTATCAAAATGCGCAACCGCCTGGTCACCATCATAGCTGGACCAGCGTGCGATGAGATCCCAGCGCAGCACATAAATCACAACCGCCTCGAAATCAAACTCATGCCCTTCACTGATACGAATCAGCTGATCCCAGGCGATTCTCAGCCGGAGTCGCTCAAGCGCGAGGCTATGCTCAACTTCCAGCATATTTTCGGCTCGGGTCACCCAGGGATATACACGCTGCAAGCCGAAACCAGGCTCGTTCCAGTTGCGCTCGATATGCTGAACCCAGCGCCCATAACCCCAGGGCTCTCCATCAGGCGCAGCGGTTTCGCCTCGATGGCGGCGGCGTAACGCAACAACCAGGGTGCGCAATTCCATACGGAAGCGCAACATATCGGTGAGGAACCCCTCCCCCCAGAGTTGCTCGAGACAGCGCGCTCGCTGTATTAGAGCTACATCGGTCAACTCCATACTGTGGTGCGACCAGTCCAGCACCGAGACCAGTTCCAGCAAAGCTTTGGCATCCGTCTCATCAAGAATCTTGAGGCGATCACGCAGCCGCAGACGCGACAGCGGGGTCTGCCTGGCCATAAACAGAGGGCCATGATAGGGCAGGCTGGTGATCAGCATCACATAGCGCATGGCCCTATCCATGCTATTTCACGGTCCCTTCCAGTATGGCTCGAAAGCGTGGGTGCAGATGCTCCAGCAGTACTTCGGCCACCTTGTCCGGGGTCAGATCGACCTGGATTTCCCCCTCGTGCAGGATGATACGAATACCCCCTTCGAGCTTATCACTGCTGCGTAATACCACGCCGTCACGCAGCAACTCGTTAGCCACCGACAGCACGAAATGAGACAGCGAGCCTTTATGTAATTTTTCAGGATGTGCACGTAGCTCGTCCAGACCGACAATATCCTCTGGCAATAGAACCTCTATCTGCTCGGCCTCATCCAGCGCAATATCGCGACGCGTGCGGCCAGCCACTTCCAGAATAAGCTTTTCCAGAAAAGCTTCCTGAGCCATCTCTACAGAAATAAGCCGACGTACCTCTTCACTGAAACGAGTACTCAGATGCCCTTTCATCTTCAGCACAGTATCGCGCATAGAGGATTTCAACGCCTCCTTGCCTGCATTTTCGATCATCTCAGCCTCGACTCTGGCCTGACGGATGATAGCCTCTGCCTCGCTCTGTGCCTGTTGTAGAATACGTTCTGACTCATGCCGCGCGGTGGCGATCAGTTGCTCGCCTTCCTTGCGGCCTTCCACTACGCCTGCATTACGCAGCCGCTCGATTAGCGCCTCCACCCCAGATGAGGGAAGACAATCCAGACTTGAGGTCGATGAATTATCGTTCATATTAGCCCCCTTCAGGCTGCGCCGGCAGGGATATTACCCGCCAACACCAAAGCAAACACGAAGGCAAAGACGGCAAAGCCCTCAACGATGGCGGCCGGTGCCAGAGAGAGCCCGAATATCTCTGGTTTCACCTTAGAGGCATTGATGGATGAGGCGCAACACTGACCCTGGCGGATAGCACTAAACATCAGCGCGAGCCCGGCGAATATTCCAATGCCAAACAGGGCGCCCGCATTTTCAGGGCTGACCACCCGATTAAGGGTGAACATTACCACAATGCCATAGATGACCTGTGATGATGGCATCACCGAAATACCGATATAGCGCCCATGCCCGCTTTCGGTTTCGATCATCGCCCCAATCGCTGCCTGCCCAGCCACCGCGCAACCGATAATACTACCAATGGCACCCAGCGCCATCACGCCATAGATGCCAGACCAACCCATTGCAATAACGAATTCGTTCATTCTTTGACTCCTTTTTTGGAAAAGGCTCGGAAGGGGTAACCCTCCTCCGAAAGACCCCAGTTATAAAATTCAATAAAATTAAGACGCAAGCCATGCACCACTCCGCTCATCAGGCTCAGCATGATATTTAAAAGATGTCCCACCAGCAGGATCAACAGACTCAGCAATAGACCGAGACCCGCATGCGCCTCTGCTACCTGACGAGCCAGGTCATTAAAGGTAAGCGCCAGTGACGCACTTGCCAGACCCAGCGCAAATAGACGCAGATAGCTGAGCACATCACCAAACAGCTTGGTAACATTGGTCAATGCTGACAGGCCGTCGAGCACCCACATCAGTAGATCCAGCGGCTTATTTATGCTGCGCTCACTGGCAAATATGAATACCGCAATAAAGCCTGCTCCCATCAGGCTCTCGCCGAACCAGGTCATGATGTCTGAGCCCTGCCCCATCGCTAACCAGGTTATGAATCCCCCTGTCACCACCGAGATCCATCCCACATTAACCCAGGCCTGTTTGTGTCCATAATTGCCCCAGGCAATAATGCCGTTTGCCAGCGCAATGTGGAAAACGCCGATACCGACTGACAGCCGCATCATGGTTTCAAAATCGTTGATGTCCATGAGTTTGAGTATGGCTAATGTTGAGCCTGGCGCTGGAGTGAGGCCGAAGTAACTACCGACAAGCACACCCCATAATGTAGCACTACCACACAATACGGCCCCCAGCACACGTAGTCTGCGCCCACCGTCGCTACGCCCCATAGCCTTCCAGCCAGCAAGCACGCCCAGTCCGAGCAGAGCTGCGTAGCCAGCATCCGACAGGATCATCGAAAAAAACAGGGTGAAAGAGAAGAAAACCACCATAGAGGGATCCCAGCTTCGATAGCCCGGGGTCTGATAGAAAGCAACCAGATCCTGTCCGGCAGCCAGATCAGGAGGATTCGTCAGCAAGGTGGGGGGGCGCTCTTCTGCTGTGGGCTGTTCAAGTAATAAAGCCAGTCCTTGCTGCACAGCAAAATCCTGCAGCCGCTCTAACTCCGGCGCAGGCAGCCAGCCCTGACAGGCAAATATCGATTCATTATCCAGTGTTTGATTGGCGGCATGCATCAGTACTGCATGATCTTCCTCCACAGTCAGGTGACTGGCTATCAGATAGATCCAACGGGTTAGTGCCTGACGCTCCGCCTTCAGCCTTTCCAGTTCGATCTCGGTTTCTTCCAGTAATCGGCTAACCTCATCCAGCGGTATACTGCCTGTGTGGGTGCGTGGAACAGGCATCGCTCCCGCCGCAGGTTCTTCAGCTGCAATGACCACCAGATAGGCAAAACGGTTATTTTTATACACCACTTGCCAGGTTAGTTTACTGCTTTTCATTTTGGGCAGGAGATTGGCGGGAAGAATATAAAACCACAGACGCAAACCACCCAATTGTTGCGGAGGGATATAATTAAAATTTCCCCAGGGCTTCAGCTCATTAATTCGCTCCTTCAGTGCATCACGCCTATCTTCTGCCTCTCTGATGCCTTGCTTATTGGCTCGAACTTCCTGCACCACCGCCTGCATATTAAAGTCATCATCTCTGTGCACCTGACGACGCTTGTGGCGCGTATTGCCGAGATAGCGCAAAGCCTTATAGGCCTCAACAGGCTGGCCAGGTATTGGTCTCTCTGTTTCTCTGCGTTCGGGAATCAGCGGAACCAGATGCAGGCAACCCAGCGTCTGAATCTGTTCCAGTACGGCACTTTTATCATCTACCATGCCAAATAGCGTTGCCTTATATAACGGTACGATACTCATAAGGCCACAGCTTCCCTGGCACGTTTGCCTTTAGCAATCTTGGCTCGCACAACAGCAGCACGCTCAGCATCAGCCAGAAAAATTCTAATCTTGCGGATGTTTTCTCGCGTGCGCGGAATCAGCACTTTATCGAACAGATTAACGCGCTGGGTGACCGTCTTCACAGCCTCATCCAGTAGCATAAGGCGTCGTTGATCGACCTGAATCTGTAACCTCAATTGCAGCTTCTTTGCCAGCAGCTCGGCCAGATTATCGACCCAGGCGGGCTTGGCTAATAAGGAATATGAACGCCGTTTTAGCTGAATCTGGCCCAGTTGGGGCAGACGCACCCCCATGATATTTATTGTGTCTATCTGCACACTGGCGACACTGACCAGACCGTCAACACTGACCTCCTGATTAGCGGCCATCGGTATGGCTGTCTTTAGCTGCTCGCGCAGTATGTCGATAGCCCTTTCAGTCTCGGCAATTGCCTGCACTGCCTTGGCCCGTTCTGCGATGAGCTGCCGACGTTTAAGGTCAAGAGAGGGGAGAAAGCGCTCAAAGGTCTTAAGCTGTCGACTCTGCATACTCAGGGAAGATTTGCTAAGCGTGAGCCTTGCCATCTCAGGCTACCTGCTCTGCATCCAGATTGGGGAAATATTTGTCTATCAGTTGCTGCTTCATCAGCAGGTCATCGGCTTCGAAGCATTCGGCCAGTGTCTGCCAGGAGAGGTCCAGCGCCTGCTCCAGTGGCAGAGAAACCTGAATATCCATAAAACGCTGCCTGAAAAGACGCCCGAATTTAAGCAGGCTTTCATCAAACGCTGACATTTCAAACGCCATAGCCTGTTTCTGCTCGGCATCCCGAGCGCTGGAATAAAACCGGATCATGGTATTCATGATCTGAGAATGATCCTCTCGTGTAACCTTACCGATAACATGTTGTTTAAGGCGTGAAAGTGAACCAAAGGGGTCAAGCTCACCATTATGCAAATAAAACTGCCCCTCGGTGATATACCCCGTATTATCCGGCACCGGATGGGTTACGTCGTCGCCCGGCATGGTGGTCACCGAAAGAATAGTGACAGAACCCGCTTCGCGATAAGCAGCAGCCTTCTCATAGCGTCGTGCCAGTTGGGAGTAGAGATCTCCCATATAACCCCGGTTAGAGGGAACCCGCTCCATAGAGATACCGACTTCCTTGAGCGCATCGGCGTATGCGGTCATATCAGTTAATAGCACCAGTACCCGTTTACCCTCCTCGACAGCAAACTTTTCCGCCACTGCCAGTGCCATGTCGGGAACCAGCAGGCGTTCAACGATGGGGTCAGAAGCCAGGTTAACAAACATTACGGTGCGCGAAAAAACACCAGCATCATCGAATGCGGTACGAAAGAAGTGATAATCGTCAAAGATCAAACCCATGCCGCCAAACACCACTACGTCGGCATCCGCCTGGATACCGATACGGGCCAGGAAGGGATTGTAGGGCTCTCCAGCTACGGAGAAGATCGGAATTTTCTGGCTCTCTACCAGGCAGTTGAACAGGTCGATCATAGGCACATCAGTGCGTATCATTTTGGAGGCGAGCTGGCGACGCATAGGATTGACCGATGGGCCGCCAATCGGAACTTTGGGGTCGTGCGAGAGGTCAGGCCCTCCATCCATCGGCTGTCCTGCCCCGCGAAAGACGCGGCCCAGGATATTTGGTGAATAAGTGACACGCATAGACTGACCAAGAAAGCTAACCTTGGCCTCGGTAGACATCCCCTTGGTACCTTCGAACACCTGCAACGCGACTCGATCGTGATCGATATGTATCACCTGACCCAATGATTTTTCAGAGTTCGAGGTTTCGATGAGAGCAAGGTCGCCGAAGCTAACCGTTGCCTTACCTGCGGTGGCAACTGGCACCTGAACCTTGATTATGTCACCAACGATTTCCAGAATATTGGCGTAGTGGAGGAGAGTTTGTGACATGATCTTCTCCTTCAGACCCGTGAATACATAAAACAATTATCCAAAGACTTACTTATTGGACAGCTTGATGATTTGATTACATCTATATCCATATTGCACCTGTGGAAGCCCCAGTTATCTAGTTGTTATGAAGATACTGCACACGATTTTTTTCTACCCAAAATCACTTTGGATGTCTGAGTTAAGGATAGACGATCATTCAACATAAATCACCTGTAACATACTAACCTTTTTTACTCACAGGTACCTTATTACTCAGCATTGCCTGTGCACCCCAATTTTTATCACCTCATTGCTGAAAGGTAATATTCGGGCAGATACCGTATAATCCGCGTTTTTAATATCACACCCCACCTTGAACCATCTTAATTCCAGCCACTGGTTTCTTCCCTGTCAAACTTTCAGACACCGTATTGATCCCAATGTGCAAAGCTGGTTAAGCGATGAAGGTTCACTCACTAAACGTCTAAAACTGCTTTGTCCTGATCAATTTTCAGTGCTTGTACTGAGCATAAAATGGGTGAAACCCGAACGATCTGAAGCCCAGTTGCTAAAGGTACCGCTCAGCCAGAAGGTGCTGTTACGTGAGGTTTATTTGCAATGCGCTGATAAGCTGTGCGTATATGCGCGCTCGGTTATTCCTCTTTGTACCTTGCAGGGTAAGCATCGTCGCTTAAAGTATCTCGGCAACCAACCTCTGGGAGAATACCTGTTTGCTTCACCCAACCTGCATAGAGAAACCATACAATGGAACAAACTATCGGCCAATAGCGCTGTATTACGCCCCCTGGCACAGCACTCGACTGAAGCGGATAATCAGATCTGGGGACGTCGTTCACTTTTTAAAATCGAAAAAAAACCATTATTAGTGAGTGAATTTTTTCTACCGCATTTATTCCAGCCTGCATCTTGAACGATATACACAATATACTTGCAGTAAATCACAGCATAGATATCTTTCTCATACTATTATTGTCAAACTTGCATTACTAGCTCAATTCAAATTTTCTTATGTCAGACACCCCCAATAAAGTCGGATTTGTCAGCCTGGGTTGCCCCAAGGCTACGGTAGATTCGGAACAGATCATTACCCAGCTACGCGCAGAGGGTTACGAAATTGTGCCAGACTATCAACAGGCAGATATGGTCATTATCAATACCTGTGGTTTTATCGATTCAGCTGTCGAAGAATCCATGCAAACCATTGATGAAGCACTACATGAAAATGGTCGCGTAGTGGTGACAGGCTGCCTGGGCGCTAAGTCTGAACAGGTGAGCGAGGCCTTCCCCAACCTGTTGGCTGTGACCGGTCCACACGCAACCAACGAGGTGATGCAGGCAGTACACAAGCACCTACCTGCCCAGCATGACCCATTTATGGATCTGGTGCCCCCACAGGGCATAAAACTGACACCCCGGCATTTTGCCTATTTGAAGATTTCTGAAGGCTGCAACCATCGTTGTACGTTTTGCATTATTCCATCGTTTCGTGGTGACCTGGTCAGCCGACCCATCGATGATGTAATGCAGGAAGCGCAAAATCTGGTGAATGCAGGGGTACGTGAATTGCTGGTGATTTCACAGGATACCAGTGCCTATGGTGTAGACCTTAAATACAGCACCCATTTCTGGAATGGCCAGCCCTTGAGTACACGTTTTTTCGATCTGGCACGCGCCCTTGGCCAGTTTGGTGTATGGGTACGCCTGCACTATGTTTACCCTTACCCCCATGTAGACGATGTAATTCCATTAATGGCACAGGGCCTTGTTCTACCCTATCTGGATATCCCTTTCCAGCATGCCAGCCCAAAGATTCTCAAAGCGATGAAACGCCCCGGCAGCCAGGAAAAGGTACTGGAACGCATTAAGAAGTGGCGCGAAATCTGCCCTGAACTGGTAATCCGCAGTACCTTTATCGTGGGTTTTCCCGGTGAAACCGATGAAGACTTCCAAATGCTGCTAGACTTTTTAAGCGAAGCCCAGCTAGACCGCGTAGGCTGTTTTATGTATTCCGATGTCGAAGGCGCTGAGGCTAACGAATTCCCTGACCAGGTGGACGCCGATACCAAACAGGAGCGCTATGACCAGTTTATGCAGCATCAGCAATTTATCAGTCGGGATCGTCTGCGTCAGCGAGTCGGCAGTACCATGAAAGTACTGATTGAAGAGGAAATCGAAAACGGCTGGGTTGGACGAAGCTATGCCGATGCACCGGAAATCGATGGTGAAGTGATTATTGAAACCGATCAACAGTTAACGCCGGGGGAATTCGTACAAGTATCTATCACTGACAGTGATGATTACGACCTGTTCGGTGTGTTGGCATGAGTATACTTGCCATAGTCGTCAACGATCAATTGACCCTGCAATTTGACCGAGACAAATCACTATCAGAGCTTCACCAGCATTACCTTGATCGACTGGATGCCAAGTTTGATCAGGGCATAGAGCTACAGGGCGAGTATCTGTCCAGTCCTGATATAGTACAACGCTCGAAATTTATGGCGCTCACCCTGATGGAAGGCATTATGTATCAGGAAGATAATAAAGCCGCCGCCAGCATGGCCTGGCTTGCCACTCGACTACCCGATCTGAAACAGCTCGTTGCCGTAGTTGATGAGGAAGGCACCCAGTTTGAGCTGGTTTTTGACCGTGAATACCAACCTCAGGTTGTCGTAAAGTTTGATGGTCTAAACAGTTAGGGTCTGTTAATCCCTGTTTACAGGCTCTGGTTCCTCGCCACAGCAACAAATACTTCTGTCTAGTCTGCTAATTTGGGCTGAACATAAGGTTTAAGGCTCCCATCTAAGGGTCATTAGTTTTCCGGACAAAGTAATCCAATGAAGATCAACCTCGCGCTCAAACTCGTTATTGGCTATTCGTTGATGGCTGTATTACTGATTATTTGTGGCGTGGTTGGCTACAGCACAATCCTTAAGATAAACCATCAGAATGATTACCAGCTTAATCAGGCTTACAGCACCGTCCAGCACTCATTACAGAGCAACAACGCCATACTGGCCAGCAGCGCTATTCGTGAGCAAATCAGGGTGGCCAATGATATCCTGTCTGGCCGTCTGGGCGGGGATATTCAAAATTCATTAGATACCGCACAGCAGCATACCGAACAGGCTTTCCAGAACCTGATTAATGCTAAACAGACAGCTCAACAACAGATCGACCAACTCAATCGGACACAACAGTCATTCACTGCTGCACTAGCCCTGTTAATGAAAAGTTATCAGCAATACCAGCTTATTTATCAGCAAACAATCGATAATGCTGAGCAATTTAGAAATACACTTTCTTCTTTCAACAAGCTGGCTAAACGTATTATCGTTGAGCACGAAACCGATCTTAATCAGACCGTCAATAGCCGACAACTCGAAGAGTGGTTTGCTGCCTCTGCCTCAACCGAAGCTGAACTCGCGTTATTTTCCCAGCTGTATTACCAGCAGCTGCTACAAAATAGAAAAAATAAGGAACAAATTCAGGCATTAATCAAAAACAGTCAAACAGATTTGGACATCTACATGGATGATATGTCAGCCATGCAGCTCTCCAAACAGCTTGCTAAGGACAGTGACAAAAGTTTTTCTACATTGTTTAGCGAATTCTACGCACTACATAAAAAACTGTTTGCCCAGACTCAGCAACAGCATAAGGAACTACAGACACATAATAAAACCTATACCTCTGTTGCCAATGATTTACTTCAGCAAACTGAAGAGTTCGAACAGGCCAACAGCAAAATCAACAACAGTGAAATCTATACAACCCAACAGAGTAAGGGCTCGCCGTTTTTCAATATCATAGTCACTGTAATCATCAGCATCGTACTGCTTATCATCTCTTATACTCTGACCCTTAAATCCATCGTTTCACCAGTACGTAAGGTCGCAGACTCATTAAATAACATCTCCAAGGCTGAACGCGACCTCACTCAACAATTGATTATTACTGGCAATGATGAAATATCCCAGTTATCGCACAGCTTTAACGATTTCATTCAACAGATCAGACAGTTGATCACTCAACTTAATCAGGTCGTGGAGCAACAAGGCCATGCCGCTACTGACCTTGCCACTCAGTCTCAGCAAACTCCACAACAAATACTTACCCAGCAATCAGCTACCGAGGCTGTAAACAGCGATATGAATGAGATGGCTTTACATGTGGAAGATGTGTTTCAGGCTGCCCAACATGCCGATAGCAGCATGCAAACCATGAGTGACTCTGTGCAACAAAGTCAGCAGGTTATTTCAAGCACTCTTGATTCGATCAACGATTTTGCATCCGATATCGAATCTGCAAGCGCAATGATTGAGCAATTGAATAACGATAGTCAACAGGTTGGCTCTGTAGTGGATGTCATCCAGAGCATCTCCGAACAAACCAACCTGCTTGCACTCAATGCTGCCATCGAAGCAGCTCGTGCTGGAGATGAGGGAAGAGGCTTTGCAGTAGTCGCAGATGAAGTAAGAACGCTTGCAAGCCGAACTCAGCAATCAACCAAAGAGATAAGGGCAATTATAGAACGCCTGCAACAAGGATCGGAACAAGCTGCTGCGGTGATGATCAAGAGTAGAGAAAAAGCGCAACTAACCCTGTCTACAACAGGCACTGCATCCGAATCTCTAAACAGTATCACTGAAGATATTCAATCTATGGGCTATACCATCAGCAAGATATCCACGGCCACCTCATCGCAGAATGAAAAAACCGGCGTCATGCAGCAGAATCTCGACAACATCCGTGACATCAATTCCCAATCTAGCAGTAGTAATGAGCGCATCAGTGATAGCATAATAAAACTGGATGAGCTTAACCATCAGTTACACAAGCTGCTGGGGCATTTTAAGGTTTAGGCAAGTTGTTATTAAACACATAGACAGCGAAGCCTTATAGCATCGGTTGACGAATAACCGTTTTCCATTTTTCGGGGGCCGCCCGTCTAATATCGCTTAAATAAATCTCATGATGCTTGCCAGTGATTGCTGAATGCTCAGCGATAAAGCTATGTACCCGTTGAATGGTCGGGCCTTCTTCAGAAAATGGCCCTATGTGCAATATTTGGGCACAACGCCCTTCAGTAAACGCTTCGAAACGTAGTTCGGAAATAGCCGATATATTTTTTTTCTTCTGCACTTCGCTGATAGCTTCATCGATTATATTCTGATCAACAAATGCAGGTT
>JBNKPX010000047.1:0-26799 GCA_050295575.1 Gammaproteobacteria bacterium
TTATCTGACGCCCGGTCTACACCAATCGATTTGGCAACTCGAAGCACATCTTCTCTGGTTTCGTTCACTCTCAGGTAAAACGCCACGATAATATCTGCACGAAGATTATCCTGACAAATCAGGCCATCTTTCCCTCTACGGTCAATTTCCAGGGTAATGAGAGAAATCTTCATGACTTCCATCTTGTGGATAACCGGCCACACAAGACCACCTGTAAAATGCACCTTGGGCTTTGATGACATATCGTTGACGATTAATGCGTATCCCTGAGGTACTTTTTTATAAAAGGCACTGAAAATCATCGCTAAAGCGACTATAGCGATTAAGATAATGCCGCCGTAAGTTAATATTGGTAATAGTAATTCCATTGGTAACGCTCCTAAAAATAAGTGTTCATGTTAAATGTAAATCTGTTAAACCTGTTTGTTTACTGTATTAATCTAAATGTTGTTTAAAATCTGCTTCACTAACCACGTTAAAAACCTGTTTCTCTTTATTGTGTTCAATCACTACTACCCTGTCTCCGGTGTTAAAGGTCTGATCCCCCACTGCCCTGACTTTCACAATCAGACTCGCTCCTTCAAGCTGACATTCTGCTTCACCAAAATCTGCATCCGCGCGGCTACTTCTAATACGACAGGTCGCCCCTAACAAAGACTTTGATATAGGCGCCTGGTTTACTTTTCTAAACAATCCTTTAAGTGGTTTTATCATGGTTGCTGTAACTGGAATTGAAACCAAAAAACTCACGATGGCTACAGCAATATTTATCGCAACCTGAACCAGTGAAATAAACTGCGGAAAAGTCGGGATAAGAAGAATAAGGAAGTAGCAGATAATCCATGCGTTGAGTACTAACAGGCTGATCACGATAGTGATCGGTACACCTGTTAAACCCAAAGTGGTCAATAGCCCTGCAATACCACCTATTTCAGAAATATCACCATCCAGCTCCAGATCCATATCGATATCTACACCAACATCAAATGCATCCATGTCAAAAGTCCCGGTAAACGCTAGCAGCCAATATCCAACAACTACCACCAGTAAGGTGGTGTAAATCACTGTTGGAAAACTGCTTATATTGACTAGAAAACCATCCATTTCTAATTTCCTCGAATTATTTTACGCATTGTTTTATATTTCCTACCTGCCCATAGCCAGGCACAAAAAACACCAGATATGAATCCAAATATATGTCCTTCAAAACTAATCCCTGGGCGAAAGTCAAACAGAGTGAAGACCGCACCGCTATAAATTATCAGGGTGATAACTGCAATCGCAATATTTTTAAAACTACGATTAAAATACGCATTACTGATCAGATATCCCCAATACCCCATAACTAACCCGGAAGCACCCGCGTGTAACCCATCTCTTGCAAAAATCCACACCAGTGACCCGGTGAATAGCATGATTAAAAATGTAACACGAGGCAACTTATTGAGCGAACTGACAAAAAAACCAAGAACCAGCAGCGGTATGGTATTGGATAACAAATGCCCAATACTGTTGTGCAGAAAGTGCATGGTGATTATGCCGTATAAACTACCCACTTCTCTAGGGCGTAGTGCATAATGATTTAAGCCATGACTTAAAAGCAGATTCACTATTTCTATACCCCATAATAAGACTATATAAATTAGTAATAATTTATAGTCCTTCATTGCCTTTCGCATTAGACTATTGCTTTTCCTCTTTCATTACGTTGGCAATAATCTCTTTTGCTGCCTGCTCTTTAATAGCCAGTTTATCCTCTGGATCGAGTTTATAAATATTAGCTAAAATCTCATAATCTTTAGCTGTCAATGATATGGTCAACCTGGGTCGAACCGGCTTTTTCCTCGGCAAACCCAAAATTTCACGCATTTGGTCCGATGGTGACAAACCATTTTGGCTAGCCATTAACTTTAGCTTTTTTTGCGCTTCGGTTGAAATATCGAAAGCGACCTGGGTTGCCTTGACTGCTTTCTTTTCATTTTCCCAGCGTTCGGGTTTACCTTTTTTCATCAACTATCCCCGTACCTGCTCAGGTTTAACTTTTCGCTTTTAACCGTGCTAGAACATCTTCCGCCGAATGCTTTTCATTTTTTATACCAGCAGCTTTCAGCTTATTATCCAGCTCATCACCACCAAGTTCCTTGCGCAGTTGAATGCCAGCATTGAGCTTATCCTGTTCAGATTGTTGCTTCTGTTTAATTCTTTCTAACGATTCACGAGCAGAACCGATAGCGCTATCATTGGCTGTGACAGTTTGAGTAACCGATTTAGTAGCCTGTTGAACTGACTCTCTAGCCTTGGCCATTGCCAGCTCTCTTTCATGCTCGGCGATAATTTTTTCGGCTTCCTGTATCTGAGACTTCAATATCGATACATTCTGATCATAAGTGGCAAGTTCATTACTCACTTCCTCAGCAGAAGCTTCCAGCTTAGCAATCTTACCAGCAACTTCTAAAGCAAGCGCTTCATCCGATTTTTCCAGGGCTTTAACTGCATAGCCTTCATTTTCGGTTATCTTTTCCATGATGTCTGCCAGTTTTCTTTCAGTAGCCATCTTCTTTGCCACTATTTCAGTCAAGCCTTCTTTAGCTTCGGCAAGACTGGCTTTTGAATCTTCGATTTCCTGTTCAAAAATCCTCATCGCCTGTGTATCGACAATGGCTTCGCCCAGTTCTCTGGCTCCACCGCGTAAAGATGTTAATAATTTTTTCATCACGTTCATTTCTTTCTTCCTCTTAATATTAAATCCAGATAAGTATTGATTACTTAATGTAATCTTCTAAGGCCTGCAGTGTATCTATTGAGTTGGCTGCCAATGTAATCAATTCCTGGCAGATGCTTTCATTATTAGACTCACGATCAAGCGCTCCAAATATGGTGTAATAATCATCCACCAGAGCAAACGCACTCAATGGCATGGGTACATTCAGCTCCAGTAGATATTGATTTAATTCAGCCTCCATTTCCGAATGAATCTCCTGTTTGGTGAATAGATAAGAAATACATAATATTTGAGTTTCAGTCACGGTAATGAAGATCGGAATTTCCTCAAGCCCACTGACCTCAACCCTTAACACCTCCTGTCCACTATTCATCGGTAAACAATTAAACCGATAACCCTTAAATTCACAGTCTGACAAATGTTTAGACAAATCTTGCAATACACTCATGATAACTCCTTGCTTGACATATTATGTCACTAAAGTAGCGCTCTCGACATAATATGTCAAGAATAATTTTGTGAATATTCCAGATAATTTCAGGTTTAGTCATTTTCGATAATCTGGTCAAACATTAGAGTATAGACAAGCTACCTGAAAGCAGGTATTAAACAATCAACTGATTGATATCAAGAATGCATAAAATCATCATGAAGCACTTTATATGTAACTATTGACTACCACGTTATTTGCACCGGTAACATAATCGATTGTAAGCTCAAATCAAATTAACTCGCTCAAATTATCAGATGAAGGAACTAATAGAAAAAAGCATAGAGACTGTTCGCTCGGCAAGCGATAAAGCCAGCAATGAAATCTCTGCAGGGTTTATTCTCATAAAGGAAAAGATTAACGGACTACCGATATTTGTATCATCTGAGACATCTAATAAATACAAGAACATAAAGTATGATGAAAAACACTATTTCGTGATCCCTTATCACCTTTCAGAGCATAAATTCGCACTGCATACGATGAGATGCCTGCCTGAATCAGTCCCTGAAATAAATAATCTCCCCAAAAGAAGAGTGTTTCATTTTGCTAACGAACATTCTGAGGCTATGCTCAAGGAGTATATGCGACAAAGCGCAATTGATATTGTGCTTGATGAGAGAAAAGACAATCTAAACAGCCTTCAATCCCTGGCAAACGAAATTGATTCTCTGGACAAAAAATTAACCTACGGGATGCTGCTGGTTGGCGGTTTAACCGCTATAGCAAATCCACTGGTAGGTGCAGGTATAGCCGCAAAGGCATTACTTCCAGGTGTAGGAGGCTTGCTGAATAAATATGGATTACGTCCTACCGGTGAAAAACTTAGCAAATATCAACTCGATAAATCTATCAGGGAAGCAGAAGATTCTGTTAACAAGGAGTTTGAGAATTCAAATACCCTAAAAGTAGTAAACCCGATATTACAGGAACTAGAGCTAGCGCTGCGTACCACTGAAACCGAGCACGACCCTTTGCTTGATCCGAATTTATCGAATGGCAGTATCCCTGAGCTTAGCGACGAAAGATGGCGAACATTAACAGAAGTTGCCATCTGCAATGTATATAAAGACGTTTATGAAAACCCTGACTTGCATCAGAAAGCAAACCTCGGCCCTGAGGATATACGGTGGTTAAAAGTATTGTTCGAAGTGAACAAGAGCTAACGAATATACACTAACCCACAATATTACGCTATTCTACACCTCTGAATTATAAGCTATATTCCAAAGGAAATTTCATGCACTGTCCGAAATGTAAAACGATTATTCTTAAGCCAACCAAACTAGATGACAGCCTGCCCGTATTTGGCTGCCCTGAGTGTGGTGGATCACTGTTATCTCTTCTCTATTATAGAGATTGGGCGGAAAGAGTTACCCTCGATTCTTCTGATTTTGAATCTAGTAGTGAGGTAGTAGAAGATGCTGACACCAAAACTTCTTTGAGCTGTCCTAAGTGCAGCCGAATTATGACAAAGTACTCCATATCTGGATCGATACATAGTCGTCTAGATCTGTGTGGCAATTGTGACGAGGCCTGGCTTGATGGTGGGGAATGGCAATTGCTTAAATCTCTGGAAATGGCAAACAGGTTACCAAAAATTTTCACCGATCAATGGCAGCAAAAGGTTCGAAGCGAAAAAATGGAATTGAGTAAGATCGAACGCCTGAAAAAAGTTATTGATGAAATTGATACTGAGAAAGCCAGAGAAATAAAGAAATGGATTAATGAGCACGCTAATAAAGCTACCATTATTCAATTCATAGGTTCTGATTAGGCCCAGGGTTACTTAATAAATGCTTGTTGAACAATCCATCTACTTCCTGCTGCAAAGCTACCTGAACCCAGCACTGTTTCTGGTGTATTTGAGTTTTCCATCTTTATTCAAAATATTCGGGATTGAAACCTTCACCAGCTCTGGTATCAATAATAAACGGCTGATCATTGGCTGGTATCTGCTTTTGATTCCATTCACCTACCTGACCTGGTTTATAATCAATTACTTTTTTTTGAGGTCTTTTAACGACGATCTGAGCTTTAATGCCTTTGTAGGTCTGGATTTTCATTGGCTACAGTATCTGAGCTTTTTATTTACTGCGATAACACTTAAAGCCTATACATCGAAGTCGGGCGTAGAGGGGAATATAATGGGATTTATTTTTGCTCCCATGTTAATCATAGGGATGGTAGTAAATGGCATATTTTATTTTATCTGGATCTGGGAGGTTGTACTCAAGGGAGGTGCTGCATGACATGGCTGATATTGTTGTCACACGCTTTTAACCCGCTTTTATTATCAATTGTCTTGAAACAACAGTATGGAGAAGAAACAGCTACGGATTCTGGTAGCCTCGCCAATATCTTCCCAAGTGTTATTACTTCATTCATATTTTATCTTTTCTGGCTTGGCGCTCACTACCTGATTATGAAAATAGCAGGCTACAATTTTGATTTTGGTGAGTTTATCGGCGTGGGAAAAGGTATGGCTTATTTTTTACCTTTCATATTGGGTTTAGCCATACTGATGATTGATATCCTTGCCCTCCTCTGGCTAAAATTAGAAAAATCTCTGGTTCTGGTTAGTAACCTGCGCGGTATTACCCTGTTTTTTGGTAGCTATTTCATGCTGATTAATTATCTGTCATGGTTGGCAAATTAAGCTCGCCTACCTTTTAAACCTGTCGAATTTCCATTAGGCTATAAGTCAGAGTTTACTTTAAACTATATGCCCCTGAATTCCCTTTAGAAAAGGACAACAATGAATACTTCACTGATTATTTTTCTCGTCGTTATTGCACTGATTATCTTTTATATAATCGGTATTTATAACAAACTGGTTTCTCTCAAAAATCGTTATCTGAATGCGTTTTCTCAGATAGAGGTTCAGCTAAAGCGTCGCTACGACCTGATACCCAACCTGGTAGAAACCGCCAAAGGTTACATCAAGCACGAAAGAGAAACACTGGAAGCAGTAATTCAGGCTCGAAATACTGCGGCCAATAGTCTGCAGAAGATAGCTTCTGACCCAGGCAATGCCAGCGCCATGGGTGAATTGATGGGTGCTGAATCAAAATTAGCTGGTGCTCTGGGTAACTTCAATGTATTAATGGAGGCCTACCCTGATCTGAAGGCTAGCGAGAACATGATGCAGTTAAGCGAAGAGCTGGTGACTACCGAAAACCGGGTGGCCTTCGCAAGACAGGCATTCAATGATCAGGTGATGGAATATAATGCTTATCGTCAATCCTTTCCGCAAACGATTTTTGCCACTACCTTTGGCCATCCCAAAGATGCCACATTACTTAAATTTGAAGATAGTGCTGCGATACAGTCTGCACCGAAGGTTTCATTCTAGTTTCATAACATTGCTATGAATTTTTTTGCCTCTCAGGCACAGGCGCGCAGGAATACTTTTCAACTGGTTTTTCTGTTAATTCTCGCTGTCTGTACCCTTATTTTACTAACCAATCTGGTTGTCATACTGGCGATGGACTTCTTTAAAGAATCTCCAGTCACCGACTTTCATACGATGATCCAGAACATGGACTGGTGGACATTTGGTATGGTCGGTCTGGCGGTATGGCTAGTAGTATTGGCTGGCAGTATCAGCAAAATCATCGCCTTATCAGGGGGGGGTAAGGTTGTTGCAGAGTCCCTTGGTGGAAAACTGGTTTTACATAATACTACCGATCCAAAACAGCGACGTTTACTCAATGTAGTCACTGAGATGGCGATAGCATCTGGAACAGCTGTTCCGCCCGTTTATATCATGCCACAGGAGCGTAGCATTAATGCCTTCGCTGCCGGCTACTCCAGTCGTGATGCGGTGATCAGTGTCACTCAGGGCCTTGTTGATCATTTAAACCGTGAACAGTTACAGGGCGTTATTGCGCATGAATTCAGTCATATCTTTAATGGCGATATGCGACTTAACATCCAGTTGATAGGCGCCTTAAATGGCATTCTGATCATCGGCATTATCGGTTATGAATTGCTACGCTTACCATTTCGAGGATCGAGTCATAGAGTAACTAGTAGACGCCGTAGCAGCGGTGGCGGAGATGCCAGACTTACCTTTGCCCTGATCACGCTAGGGCTATGCCTGATGATTATTGGCTACACAGGGACCTTTTTTGGGAATATGATCAAGGCAGCGGTCAGCCGACAACGTGAATATCTTGCCGATGCCTCTGCCGTACAATTCACCCGTAATCCTAAAGGGCTTGCGGGAGCGTTAAAACGAATTGGAGGATTAGAGGCCGGGTCACGTATGCAGGCCTCCGCTGCTGTCGAAATCAGCCATGCCTTTTTTGCTCAGGGGGTTTCCAGCTTTGTCGAATCACTGTTTGCTACACATCCTCCTCTGATTAAAAGGATAAAACGAATTGATCCCTACTGGAATGGACATTTCATCACCAAAGACAAATTAGATACGGAAAAGGCTAGCAGTAGTTACAGCCAGGCGGTATCTTCTTTTGCCGGTAATGCATCGCTAGCACCTGCTACTGATACTGCTAGCCAGGATTTAAATCAGGCTGTTCTGGCTGCGGGTGAGCTAACCCAGCAATCCATCGAACAGGCACGTACTCTGCTATCAGGAATCTCCGCCAATATTCGTCAAACAGCAGCCGAGCCTTTCGGCGCCAGGGCCGTAATCTATGCACTACTTTTAGATAAAGCATACCCGGTTCGAGTCAAACAACTAGAGCATCTGCAATACCATGCCGATCGTGAAGTTTACCAGCTAACACAAAAAATCATGACAGAGATGGATAGCCTGGATATTCGTCTGCGCCTGCCTCTGGTTGACATCACCATCCCCGTGTTGAAACAACTCTCCAACCATCAATATCAGGTGTTCCGAGATAACGTAACTTCTCTGATGAATGCCGATGGTAAAATAAACCTGATGGAGTGGTCGCTGCAGAAGATTCTGTTAAATCATTTAGATCAACATTTTCATAACCCACCTAAGATTGGCTTTCAATCAGCTCGGTTATCGCAGCTAAAACTAGAGGTAAGCGTTACACTCTCATTACTGGCTATTGCTGGTCATAACAAAATTGAGCCGGCTAGAGCAGCTTTTAAGACTGCTGTGACTCATCTTAAACTTGAGCATATAGACTTCATTGACAAAAAAAAGTTGAAACTGTCGGTAATAGATAATGCTTTGCAGAAATTACAGCAAATGTCTTTATTGAATAAGATGGCATTGCTTGAGGCCTGTATCCTGTGTATTGAACAGGACAATATTACCTCCAGCAGAGAAGTTGAATTATTGAGGGCTTTTTCATCCGCGATAGAATGCCCTATTCCCGTGGTGGTTAAATCATAATCACCACGGCTTACCCTTATAATAGCTAAAACAGACCAGGCAAGCCTGATCTGTGGTGCAAACCTTATAACTATTGAAATAGCTGAAACTTCAGTGTAATCAGAAAGGCTTAGGTAAAGGCATTAAAAGCAATAATGGTATGCGTATCCCGAATCCCTGCAATGCTATGGATCTGAGTTTCTACATAACGTCCAATATCTTCGGAATTATCCAGGTAACACTTCGCCATTAAATCGTACTGACCTGAAATCGAAAAAACCTCAGATACACTGTCTCGTTCAACTAGTTCGGCAGCGACTTCATAAGCCTTGCCCAGTTCACATTTTAATTGTACGAATATGGCTTGCATGTAATTTCCTGAGATAGATTTGATTTCTAATGAGTATAAACCAACAGCTATCGTGGTCAATCCATAGCTACTAATACCTGGTCATTCTCGATTCTGCAGGGGTATGTCTGTACATCAGTTTCAAGTGGGGCACAGAGTGCTTTACCGCTTTTGATGCAGAACTTGCCCTGATGAAGCGGGCATTCAACCTGCCCGTCTTCAACAAAACCATCACTTAATCTGGCCAGCCCGTGGGTACAGATATTATCCGTCACATACACCTCTCCCTCTATGCTGTAGATGGCAAGATCCTTACCATCTACTAAAACACCAATAACATCGTCTTCAATAAGATCATCGACGCTGATTATTGCTTTCCACATATCACCCATTGCACACCTCATACTGGATAAATAACCGAGTTTGGTACCATCTCACTGTCGTATACAGCTCTACGGCTTTTGAATTTCAGGCCGTCTGGCGTTTTCTGGACTTCATCGATATAACGACCAGCATTAAATACCGTAGTCATACCGTCATACTTGGTACGCATCACTGAATAGTTGGCTTCTGAATAAATAACATCACCTTCAATCCTTGTAACATGAGGTGCACCAACAATATGACGTTGATAATAGGGGTCATAGAAAAGCGTTTCCTTGATGCCATAGACGCGGTCGACCAGCATCTCTTTACTTTCGAGGTCAAGCAGACCCAGAGGCATGCCGCGTTCATAATTTTCACGTGGCTGTAGGCTATACACGCAATCATCAGTGAAAAATTCCGGCCATTCATCCCATTTGTCAGAGTCCACAATCAGAGCATATTCAGCGTAAAGGTTGAGCAACTCGTAGTAGGTTTCAAAATTCATCATGTTTAAAGCTCCATCGTCTTGCGCCAGTAGTCGTACATGCCTCGGATCAGGGTCTCAGTGACCATATGCTCACTATCACCGATATCAGTTCCGCCCATCTCAACCACTGTGCGATGAGATGGTTTAGTCTCAAAGCCTTCCTGTGAGAACTCGATAACTTCGCCATCATCGGCTGATACAAAGCCCGCAGGGCCAAACAGATTAGCCTGAATCAGGCGACGCTTTACCATCTCTTCATCATCATCTTCAAAACAGAAATGGGTCCAGACAAAATCGAAACTGTCATGACCATTTGGCTGTATGTGTCGGGTAGAGACACTATTTACCTGCTGTTGAAAAATGACTGAGGGGAAAACTGTCGTCATAACAGCCGTTGGCCCACCCCACCAGGGTTCCTGCACAATATCCAGCAGACGGTTATCATTGACCTTCATATCTTCCTTGAAGCTTTCAATACCATTGACCACTTCGTCTACCTTACCGCCCTTACCTCTTGTTGCAATCATGGCTGCGTGACGGAATCTATCATCCATGCGCAGTTGTGCATCGTTATCCGCACGCCATAGGCCAAAGGTGACAAACCAGGTATGCAACAGGCCGGGATGGTAAGGATCTTTGATATTTTCCTGCATCAGCTTCCAGTTACCGGGAATACGTTGCTTACGATAGCCGAGGATTTTTAGCTTTCGACCATCAAAGGTACGATCAAAATATTTTAAAATCTCGGGGCCCAGGAAATCTTCTAATGATTCAACAGTATGGTCGAAAGAGGCAAACACAACGCCATGGCGAATAGCTACCTTGAGTTTGTTTAAACCATGATCCTTAGGATGAAAATCCTTTGGCATACCACCATTTACTTTTCCGTCTTTCTTAACACCACGTATAAACGGTACGCCCTGTAAATCGCCATTAGGCGCGTAGTTCCACTGGTGATAGGGACAGACAAAGTCTTTGCGATTACCATGTCGCTCGCGACAGAATCGCATACCGCGATGTGCGCAGACGTTTTCAACCACGAAGATTTCATCATCCTTCCCTCGCGTCATAATAACTGAGCGTTCACCTACAAAGGTGCGTTTAAAATCGCCAAGCTCGGGAATCTCGGCCTCTAATCCCACATAACACCAGTGATTGGTATAAAAAAAACGTTCGAGTTCTTTCTGGTATAAGTCCTGTGACGTATAGGCCCAAAAAGGAATCCTGCTGGAACCTTCTTCTTGCCATTTTTTTTCTTTTGGGAATATATCTGGAGCTTCATTCATATAACTTCCTCCTGTTTACTTCGTTATTAAACGCCTGAGCTATAAAATGCGTCGGCATAAATTTTGTCGTTATCATGACCTGCCTTTTTCAACATCATATTGGCCGCTTCGACCATTTGTGGTGATCCGGCCAGATAACTATGCCAGCCTGCAAAATCCTTCAAATCTTCTAAAACTGCATCGGTAACCAGTCCTGAGCGGTATGGGCTGCGAGCAGGATTGGACATAACGATGGTTTCAAAATGGATATTCGGATTCAGGGAACTCAGTTGATGAAATTCCTCTGTGCCGTAAACATCATTGGGTGTGAGTGCACCAAAATAGACGTGTATCGGGTTATTCATGCCCTGACTCACAGCAGCACGAACAATCGATAAAGTTGGGGCCAGCCCGGTTCCACCAGCAATGCACAGGATAGGCCCCTGATGTCGAGTACGCAGATAGGACGTACCCATGGGACCGGTCACTCGGACATTATCTCCAAGCTTTAATTCGTTCTTGATATAACTTGTCACTCGACCATTAGGGACCAGGCGCACATGGAAATCCATGTGATCATCCTCACTCAGGCTTGCCATTGAATAGGGTCTGATGTGATCGGGGGTGAATTGCAGGCTGACATACTGTCCCGCTGAAAACTGCATCTTTTTGGCTGATTTTAAGCGTATAAGCAGAATATCGTGGGTCAGATATTCCATCTCGACGATCTTTGCTTTCAAAATTTTTGCTGTGTGCGTAACCGGTTCATCCGGTTCAGGTATTTCAATCACACAATCCTCGGTAACGGTAGACTGACAGGCAAGCACGGTTCCATCATTTTTCAGTCCTGGTAAAGAAGCTTCCCGACCACCTTCCAGCACATGACCAGAAACTACCTTGCAGCGGCACACGCCACATTTACCTGAGATACAGCTATAGGAAACCGGTATTTTTTCATTCCTTAATGTTTCTAACAGGTTTGCCCCTGCTTCAACATCAATGGTCTTGTCTAAAGGTTGAATATTCAGTTTCATGGTTAGGTGAGCTGTCAGTAATGGATGATGATATTAGACTTGCTCTAGTTATATTGATAATTTATATGTATTATATTTGCCATTCACATTTTGAATAACACTATGAAGAATCTCGACCTTAATCTGCTGATTGTCTTTAATGAATTATTCAAGCGCGGTAGTGTTTCTGCTGTCGCCTCTTCGATCAATCTGACCCAACCGGCTGTGAGTAACGCCTTACGCCGATTGCGTGAATCCTTAAACGATGAGCTTTTTGTAAAAACTTCTCGCGGTATGGTACCCACGCCATTCGCACTGCAATTTGCTGAACCTATCGCCTATGCATTAAATTCCATTCAAAGCACGCTCGATCAAACCATTAACTTTGACCCATTAACAAGTACTCGTACCTTCAATGTAGCAATGTCGGGCATTGGTGAGATTTATTTCATCCCCATCTTGGTTAAACACTTAAACGAGGTAGCACCGAATATCAATATCCGTACCTTTCGAACAAACGGTGATGATTTAAAAGAAAAAATGGAAGATGGCCAGATAGATCTGGCTATTGGTCTGCTACCTGATCTGAAGAGTGGCTTCTTTCAAAGGCGCCTGTTTAATCAGAATTATGTCTGTCTGACCCGATCTGGCCAGAAGTATGGAAAACAACTCAGCCTGAAGGATTTTCTGCAAGCGGATCATGTAGCGATTGATGCGGTGGGTACTGGTCATAGTGAGATTGAAGCAATCCTGAATCGTATGGGATACTCTCGAAACATCGTCATGCATGTTCCGCAGTTTGTCGCTGTCGGTCATATTTTATCTGCTTCCAATCTGATTGCGACGGTTCCTGAGAAATTTGCTGAATGTTGTACAGAGCCCTTTAAGCTTACGGCCTACACTCACCCGGTTGATCTACCCAGTATTATGATCAATATCTTCTGGCATAGTCGCTTTCACAAGGAAGCCGGTAATCAGTGGCTCAGATCAGTGTTTGTGGATTTGTTTGCAGAAAACCAACTCACCCCGGATTAGGATTCGGCTGCAATCAAGGAGAGATCTGGAAGCCACAGGAACCTCTAACATAATCAGAGGTTCCCTGGTGATTTAAGGCAGCACTTTACAAACCCTGCTGATATTGTGCATTAGTCGATACGTTAACGTAATTGCTTATTTGTTGTCGCGCCTGATCAGCACCGTTTATCAGGTTTTCAAAATAAGTAAGCAGTTGCGCTTTATCCTGCTCGAGCCCGGAACCCACAGCTATATTCGTCAGATCAATAAAAAACTCGTCAAATAAGCCGGCTAGATCGCTCACTATATCCAGGTTTAGGAACTGCTCATGATTATAGATACTGGGATACCCTCCCCTTTGTTTATCTACGGTAAAAGAAACACCTTTGATATCTGTTATAGAAGTCGTTTTTTTACATGTCAGCATACAGGCATCATCGATGCTGGGCTTTTTACAACCTACAGTTTGCTGGAAAAAACACTGGCGACTGGTCATCATCAAAATTGGGTGATAAATGCTGTACAGCAGTTTAAAGTTGTCCGGACATACAATATTTTTGATTTGCATGCGGTTAATTTCATTAGAAATGAAGGCTCCTGCACAGTTTAATTCTTCTTTCAGGGTTAACAGTGCATAAGAATTGGTCGTGTTCAGGAATGGACCCGCAATCCATTCGATACCCATTTCAAATGCCTTATAGGCAATGCCAGTATTATTACTGATGATTCTTTTTGGACGGACCTGTTCAAGGATTCTCACCGATTCGTCATAATCCTTACCAATTAATACAGCAGGAAACCATGGAATAAGGCAAGGATTACGCAATAGGATATCGATGTGTTTATTGCAACCCTTTTTCAGGCTTTCCGGCAGCTTGAAATACACGTCAGCATCAGTTTGATCACATAAATATGCATCTTTTTCATCGGCAATTAGTATCGACAAGGTCGGATTAGCCACGATTTTATTATGCTTATCTAACGCAGGCACATCGACAAAAGGAATGATTTCTACTGAATTATTTAAAAATGATGCAGCCTGCTTTTTCAATAACGTCAGTTCCTTAAATGGAATGGTTAAGCCATCATCAAGAGCACTGCACTCGATATCTTTTATACTGTAATTGTTATGCGTGAAGTTTTTAAAATGCTTTTCTAAAGCAGCCTGATTAATAGCCTTTTGACTGGCTTGCCTGAGCAGTGATGGTGTTTGCAGGTGGTGAACCTTTTCGTTATCACCTACCGTCATGCTCAGACTTAAAGGTTTATTCAGCTCTCCAGAAAAGGCTAACACTAGCGGTTGCCTGGCAATGCTGAGATATTGTACTTTTTCTGCAAGCTCTGCACCGAGTTCGTTTTTCTGCCGATGAAGTTCATCTCTTACATGCTGAATATCCTTAACCAGAACAGCATGATTTTTTTCAATGGCGTGTTGAACACTGTGATCACGCGGGTTATCGATAAACATATCCTTGCTGAGGTTACCGTGTAAAAAAGCATTGGTAAAATCACGGTTAAACACCCGGTGCAGGTTGGAATCGTCGTCCAACAATTTACCGGTTCCAGCAAACTCGTCGATCTGCTTTCGCCAGCTATCAACTACGGTATAAACATAGTGTGCATTTTTGATCCGACCTTCAATTTTCAATGAGTCAACCTCAGCATCGACTAAGGCTGGTAGATCAAAATATGCTGAATTGTCTTTCAGATTAAGTGGAAAGCGATTGCCTACCGCTGTCACTTCATATTCAGCACGACATGCCTGGCTACAACTTCCACGGTTACCTGAGTTACCCACGCTGACCGAACTGGAATAACACTGTCCAGAAAATGCAATACACAGTGCACCATGTACAAACACTTCGGTTAGTACGCCGTGTTTGTGGGCTAATGCCGTCAATGACTTAATTTCGTCGATATTTAATTCACGCGACAGGTTAACGCGTGATGCTCCGATTTTTTTCAGGAATAATATCTGGCCTTCGTTAAGCGTTGTCATCTGGGTGGAGGCATGAATATTGATGGAAGGAAAATATTTCTTTACCAGATTAAAAATGCCCAGATCCTGTACGATAATGCCATCGATACCCGAGTTGACCAGCCTGTTCAGCAGTTTGATCAAACTGGGAATCTCCCGCTCCAGGATAACCACGTTCACGGTCAAAAACACACTACATTCGTGTTTGCGTGCTAAACCAATGATGCCGGTTAAGTCCTCAAAACTAAGGTTGGAAGCCCTGTTGCGAGCGTTAAAGTTATCCAGCCCACAATAGACGGCATTGGCACCGGCAACAATGGCGGCTTTGATGGCTTCAACATCGCCACCGGGCGCTAATAATTCAATACTTCTATTCATGTTACTAATTACTTAAATCCAGGTAATGCTTATTGAGATGGCTGATTCAGGTTTTGCGTAATGGACGGGGATTAAAATGATAAGGGTCACAAACTACTATCAGAGGGGTGGTTTTGCATTTTACCACCAGGCTTCATAAGCCTGTATAGGCCGACTTTAGGCTACATAGCCGCACTCAAAATACACCCTGCCTGCTCCACAGCGTATAGTGCCAGTTAAGCCGGGATTTTGCTATCGCTGTATCTCCTCTCATCCCCTTATCAGCATAAGTGGCGGATGATAGCAGTGGAGCCTGCTTCTGGGTATATGTTTGAGAGAAGCCTGCACATATTTTTCCCTGTTTTGCCCTCTCCTGTGTTTAAATAATCAATTTACTGGATTATAGATGGCTATAGTTTTCACAATATGGGCCAGTTGCACATCCATAGATTACACATCATGATAAAACTACATAACTCACCAATCCAGAATATAACCTTCCAGAACCAGTCCTTTTTGATCAAAAGAGATGATCTACTACATGCAGATTTTTCAGGAAATAAAGCCAGAAAATTTCACTACTTTTTGCTCAATGAGTTTCCCCATATCGATACAGTGATCAGCTATGGCTCAAATCAATCTAATGCCATGTACTCATTATCTGTTCTATGTAAATTAAAAAAATGGAACTTTATATACTATGTGGACCATATACCGTCTTTTTTAAAAGAGAATCCTGACGGGAATTATAAGTATGCTTTAGAAAATGGCATGTGTATAAAGACATTAGGAAGCAATCAAACAATAACTGATATTGAATATGATACGGGTAATACTTTATTTATAAATGAGGGGGGAGCCAACAAAGAGGCTCAATATGGCATAAAGATTCTTGCAGATGAGATAAGACAATACAAAGTTGAAAACAATATAAAAGGCCTAAAGATATTCCTGCCAGGCGGTACAGGTACTACGGCCCTCTTTTTACAAAAATATATGAAAAATGAAGTTATTACCACGCCTTGCGTTGGGGATGAAGCGTATCTAAAAAAACAGTTTTTCGAACTTGAAAGTGATGAATCAATTCACCCAACCATTATAACAACTGATAAAAAATATCACTTTGGAAAACTGTATAAGGATAATTATCTATTATGGAAAGCGTTAAAAGAAAAAACAAATATTGAGTTTGACTTACTGTATGATCCTGTTGGTATGAAAGTATTTCTGGAACTTAAAAAAGAGAATAACTTTCAATATTTGTATATCCATCAGGGAGGAATAAAAGGTAATGAAACCATGATAAAAAGATATCAATTCAAGTTTAAAGATTTAGGGAACCTCTGATTATTTCATAGGATCCTGCGGCACAGGGATGTGCCGCCTAAATCAATGGCTTCAAGTCTTTGATTTTGAGAGAAAAGCAAAAACCGTATTTTTCGTTTTTCTCACTTTGAGAATTCATGGATGAATTATTCAGAGCTTCCCTAGATGTAAAACTATCTATCAATGTTTGAGTTACGTAACTACATCGCTGAGCCAACGGTGGGTTCATAACTCATTTTAATCAGCGCTACAGCCTCATCATTCAAATTTTTTCGGGCTTCGATTTCATAGGGTATGAAACCAATTTTTGTATACAATAAAAGGGCTCTGCTGTTACTGCTGAAGACTGATATATGTGGGGTGGCATTATACTCAAACACACAGATTTTAATCATATGATGTGTCAATGCGGTTCCAATGCCCATTCCCTTAAATTGATCAGACACAATAACATTGCCTATAAAGGCGGTATCATTCGGTATAACGTCATACAGATTGGCGAAAGCGGCAACAGTCCCATTAACCAGACACACCGTCAGGCTTTTTCTCTGCTTTGCAATCTTTTCAAGCTGGTCAATATCCCAGGGGTATTTGGCTATTGGTGAGACTAGATACAGTTCTTCGGGTGAAGAAACCAGATTAATTATTTGATTATAATGCTGTTTTGTTGCGGGGATGAATTCCACGTTAGATAATTTCCATGATTGGGACAGCATTTATACCATGCTTAATCACAACCTAAATTGATAAGCGTCAAACCATTCACCATCATTCCAATACGTTAAACAAAAATTTGCGTAATAAGGTAGCGTTGTAATCAGCGCTTATCACCAGACCAGGCTTCCATTATGTACCGGGAGCCCCTGATAAGCTTGGTATCTACCTCTCGTTTCACACATTTTCATGGATACCTTTAAGCTACGCGTAAAGATATAGGCGAGAGCGACATCTGGTAAGAGTATTTTCAGTTATACTGCGACAGTTTTTAATGTAGACTTTTTCCTGCTACAGGCTTTTTTTGCATGCTAGATTTTTTTCAGCAATCTCAATTCTTTGCTTTTTCTTCCACTCAGGTGGTTCTGACCGCGTTGATATTTATCTGGTCGGGGTTTGTGCGTAGTGGTCTGGGCTTTGGTGGTGCAGCACTAGGCCTGCCATTGATGCTAATGGTTTATGATCGACCGATTTTCTGGTTACCCATTATCGGTATACATCTACTGATATTCACCAGCCTGACCCTGCTCACCCGGATCAAAAATGTTGATTGGGGCTACCTGAAAAAAACCAGTATCTATATATTCCCAGCAAAACTGGCTGGTGTCTTTGGGCTGCTGAATCTGCCCAATCAATGGCTGGTGATCATCATCTATTGCATTACCCTGTTTTATTCAGTTTTATGGATGTTTAGACTGAGCATACGCAGTCAATCTGGCTGGACCGACAGGATTCTGCTGATTATAGGGGGTTATGTTTCAGGAACTTCTTTAACCGGCGCCCCTTTAATCGTAGCGGTATTCATGAACCATGTCGCGAGAGATAAGCTACGTAGTACCATGTTTGTTTTATGGATTGTCCTGGTCGCCATTAAACTGGGTACATTCGCGGCCTTTAATGTTGATCTTCAATTCGCCAGCGCCTTAATCCTGGTACCGGTAGTAGCCATCGGTCATGTCATCGGACTAAAAACTCACGAGTATCTATTAAGTAACGATGAGGGTTTCAAACGCATCCTGGGTCTTGTTTTACTAGCGATCTGCATCCTGGGACTACTGAACGTGAGCAAGTCTTAGGACCCTAATACAACGAATTAAACCACTTCGCCACTGTAATGTCGGCTATGCGGAAATTTTGCAGGCAACGGTTTTCGATATCGTCAAGAATCTGTTCCTTATTTTGCACACAGGGAGAATCCCCATCTAGATCGCTACTGTATTTAGTGATCAGGCTCTTAATAGTGTTTACATTCATCTCCAAATGAAACTGAATAGCCAGATGTTTACCACGCGCGAAGGCCTGACTCCCGGTACAGTCGCTTTGTGCAAGAATGGTTGCGTCATTGGGCGGTATGCAGTGATGAGCATGCCAGTGGAACGGCGTAAAACTCGCTGGTATTCCGGTAAAATAATGATGTCTAAGCCCTGCTTCGGTCAGCCTAACCTCATGCCAGCCAACCTCTACCGCGTCACTCTGCTTTACCTCGCCACCCATGGCCAGGCACATCATCTGCGCGCCCAGGCAGATACCCAGCACCGGAACATTCTGCTGTAAGGCGCGATGGATAATAGCGATCTCAAGGATCATCCAGTCATCCGGCTGGTTAACATCGCCAGGGCCGCCCATAAAAACCAGCCCTGCATAGTCTTCAGGGTTAATAGCGCTTGATTTACCCACTAAAAGGCAGGTTTGGCGGTAAGGCAAGCTCAGCAAATCGAGTAAAGGGGTAAAATAACCTGGCGGCTCACAATCTGTATGTGTAAAAATCAGTATGGGTTTCATGTTTTGTTTACAATACTAAATCTGATACTTTAAAAGGAATCGATAATAATAACCTAACATGGAACACTCAATCACACTACCTTACTGGTTTTTTATCCTTCTCATACTATTTGCAACTATCCTGCTTCTGGATCGAGTGCTATTACCCGGTATGCGTTGGTACCTGCGCAGGCGCGTCAATCGAGTTATCGAAGAGGTGAATACGCGTCTGGATATTGAGATCCGCCCGTTTCAGCTGACCCGCAAACAGGCATTGATCGATCAACTCATCTTCGATGATAAGGTGATCGCAGCCATCAAGGAATACGCTCAACAAAACAATATGCCCAAAGAGGTTGCTCAGGCCAAGGCACTGCGTTATGCCGAAGAGATAGCACCCTCTTTCAATGCCTATATCTATTTTCGTCTGGGTTACTGGCTGGCAAAAAAGATCGGCCGCTTGATATATCGTGTTCGGGTTGGCTTCTACGATAACCATCAACTAAAAAATATCCCTGAAGGAAGCAGCGTGGTATTTGTGATGAATCACCGCAGTAATATGGACTATATCCTGGTTTCATTCCTGATTGCGGAAAAAACAGCCCTCTCCTATGCCGTGGGTGAATGGGCCAGAATCTGGCCCTTACAAACCCTGATCAAGTCTATGGGGGCTTTTTTTGTTCGGCGGAATTCGCGTAATTCACTGTATCGTCGTGTACTCGAAAGATACATCAACCTGTCAACCCGAGCAGGAGTAACACAGGCAGTATTTCTAGAAGGAGGACTAACCCGTGATGGTCAATTGAGAGAGCCCAGAATGGGCTTTATGGATTACATGCTACGTGACTATCACCCGGACATTGACCGCGACATTATATTTGTCCCGGTAGGCATCAACTATGATCGTGTCATTGAAGATAAAAGCCTGATACGCCGACTGGATAGCGATGCAACACAGCGCAGCCTATGGTTTGTGATAAAAACCAGCTTAAAATTCTTCATAAAAACACTGCTAATGAATCGAAAATCTCGCTGGAACCGCTTTGGTTACGCCAGCGTGAATTTTGGCAAACCCATGTCAGCCTCAAACTACTGTCAGCAACAGTCAGTCGACTTCAGTCAACTGGATGAAGCACAGCGTTTTGCCTGCATTAAACATCTGGCAGACAATCTAATGCATGAAATCGCTCAGGTAATTCCGATTCTACCGGTAGCCCTGATGTGCGAAACCCTGCTGCTTCATGCTGAAAAATGGGTCAGCGAGCTAGAATTAAAAGCCAGCGCACTCACGCGCTTGCAGCAACTGGAGCAGCTCGGCGCGCCAATAAATATCTCAATGGTAACCTTTGAGCATGTGATGACCCGGGCACTGGATATGTTAACTGGCCGGGGGTTTGTTGATATCAACCATGCTCAGTATCGTGTGAACCCTGAGTCTTTAGCCGTCATACAATATTATGCCAACTCTATCAGCCACTGGCAGACTCAGGCACTAGCAAGTGACTCCTGATATAACAATGAATACGGCAGATAAACCAGCACTATACGTCATACTACTGCACGGACTGGCGCGTACACCTCAATCGATGCAGGCAATGGAAAAGGCATTGCATAAACAGGGTTATCAGGTTATGAATGTTGGCTATCCATCACGAGAATTACCTGTAGAAGAACTCGCACAGATAGCCGTTGAAGAAGGCCTGCAGCGTTGCCAGCTAAAGCCATCAGACAGGGTCAATTTCGTCACCCATTCACTAGGCGGCATTCTGCTTCGCCATTATTGCCAGAGCCACAAAATTCCAGGGCTGGGACGTGTGGTGATGCTGGGGCCGCCCAATAAAGGAAGTGAAGCCGTGGATAAATTAAAAGATCTTCCTGGTTATACATTACTCAATGGCCCCGCTGGACGTGAACTGGGGACGACAGACCAGGACCTGCCTAAAAAACTGGGACCAGTCAATTTTGAACTGGGGGTAATCGCTGGAAAACGCAGTATTAACCTGTTGCTATCCCGTTTAATCCCTGGACCCAATGACGGCAAGGTGAGCGTCAAAAACACTCAGATAGAAGGCATGCAAGACTTTATCACCCTGCCCGTCACTCATACCTTCATGATGAAAAACTCTGAAGTTATTCAACAAACCCTGCACTTTCTACAACACGGTGAGTTTGATCACAACAAATAGTGAACTTAACTCAGCCATTAGATTCTAAATAGACTCCAATTTAGCAGTATTACGAATCATCTATGAAAATTCAAAAGCTGGTCTCAATAACTCTTTTACTGGCAACCGCCGCCCTGAACCATTCAATAGTGCATGCCGAGACGGAAAAAGCGACGGCCATTCTTGCTGGAGGTTGTTTCTGGTGTGTTGAATCCGATTTTGAAAAACTCGACGGAGTGATCGAAGTGGTCTCTGGATATACCGGTGGTCACGTTGACAATCCTGGCTATAAACAGGTCAGCGCAGGCAATACAGGACATATAGAATCGGCCATCATTTCTTATGACCCCGCCCGTTTAGAATACAAACAGATACTCGACTACTTCTTCCATCATATTGACCCAACCGATGATAAGGGACAATTCTGTGATCATGGGCCACAGTATCGCCCGGCAATTTTTTACCAGGATGAGGCTCAGCGAAAAACCGCTGAGGATACCCTGCTGGAAATCAGTCAAAACAAACCTTTTAAAGAATCTGTGAAGGTAGAATTAATAAAAGCATCTACCTTTTATCCTGCTGAAGAATATCATCAGGATTACTACAGAAAGAACCCTATCAGGTATAAGTATTATCGCTACTCCTGTGGACGGGATGCCCGAGTTGAAGAGCTTTGGGGAAAAGATTAAGGCACCTCTGATCAATGATATTATGCCTCTACGCGACCTGAAACTGTATGCTTAAGGTATCACCCTACACAGCTTATGTAAGGCAATATAGACCTGTAGACGCCCCAAAATAGTGCATTCACCCCGCTAACCTACACTATAAATCCTGCAGAAATGTCCAAAATAACCTTATAAATCATAGTAATAGCTTCAACTTATTAAAGTATCAGATTATGGTCTATACCAATTAGAGTTGTTGTCTCATAATAGCCGCCATAAAAATCCCCAATTTATAAACAGGATCAAAGTGGTTCAATATGTCAAATTCTAAAATAATATATACACTAACGGACGAAGCCCCTCTACTGGCAACTCGATCTTTTTTACCCATCGTTGAAACCTTTGCTTCAGCAGCAGATATTGATATCGAGCTGAAAGATATTTCGGTTTCAGCAAGAATTCTGGCTGAATTCTCTGACTACCTCGAAGATGATCAGAAAGTGCCCGATGATCTGGATGAGCTGGGTAGGCTTACCCAGGAGCCTGATACCAATATCATCAAGCTACCCAATATCAGTGCTTCAATTCCCCAGTTAATCAATGCAGTCAGCGAATTACAGTCTCAGGGTTTTAATATCCCTGATTTCCCGGAAGAGCCTTCTTCCGATGAAGAAAACATCATCAGACAGCGTTATTCCAGGATCCTGGGTAGTGCCGTTAACCCGGTACTACGTGAAGGTAACTCTGATCGTCGAGCGCCTCCTGCAGTAAAACGCTATGCACGCAAAAACCCACATTCCATGGAAAAATGGAGCCCTGCTTCACGCACCCATGTGGCACATATGCGCGGCGGAGATTTTTACTCCAGCGAAAAATGCCTGACACTGGATAAGGCCTGTGATGTGCGTATGGAGCTGGAAACCGAAGACGGCAAAATCATTGTGTTTAAGGAAAAAACCTCTTTGCTTAAAGGCGAGATCATCGACAGCATGTATATGAGTGCTAAGGCATTGCAGCAATTCTTCGAAGAGGAGCTTGAAGATGCACGTGAAACCGGCGTGATGTTTTCGTTACACGTTAAAGCAACCATGATGAAGGTGTCACATCCTATCGTTTTCGGTCATGCAGTTAAGGTTTTTTATAAAGACCTATTTGCCAAATACGGCGATCTTTTCAATAAGCTGGGGGTCAATCCAAACAATGGCATTAGCAGCGTATATGAAAAGATTGATGACTTACCACGTTCATTCCGTGAGGAAATTGAAAAAGATATCCATGCCTGCTATCAGTCGCGTCCTGAACTGGCGATGGTTGACTCGGTTAAGGGTATATCTAACCTGCATGCGCCTAATGATGTGATCGTTGATGCTTCCATGCCTGCCATGATTCGTAACGGTGGCCAGATGTGGGGACCGGATGGCAAACTGAAAGACACTAAGGCTGCCATCCCGGAAAGTACTTATGCGCGTATCTATCAGGAAATAATCAACTTCTGTAAAACCAATGGCGCTTTTGACCCAACCACCATGGGTACAGTACCTAACGTGGGCCTCATGGCGCAAAAAGCAGAAGAGTATGGCTCGCACGATAAAACCTTTGAAATTCCTGCTGACGGGGTTGCTCGTATAGTGGATGATGAAGGTAAGGTACTGATCGAACAAAATGTTGAAGCCGGCGATATCTGGCGCATGTGTCAGACCAAGGATGCGCCGGTTCAGGACTGGGTAAAACTGGCTGTGACTCGTGCAAAGCAGTCAGGTATTCCTACCATTTTCTGGCTGGATGAGTATCGCCCACACGATGCCGAGTTGATAAAAAAGGTTAAGGTTTATCTACAGGATCACGACCTGACAGGCACCGATATCCATATTATGTCTCCCCTGCGCGCCATGCGTTACTCACTGGAACGCATTATCCGTGGCAAGGATACGATTTCTGTTACGGGTAATATCCTGCGTGATTACCTCACCGACCTGTTTCCAATTATGGAACTGGGCACCAGTGCCAAAATGCTGTCGATAGTTCCTTTAATGGCCGGTGGCGGCCTGTTTGAAACGGGTGCAGGTGGATCCGCGCCCAAACATGTTGATCAATTGGTAGAGGAAAATCATTTACGTTGGGACTCCTTAGGTGAATTCCTCGCTCTTGCCGTATCTCTGGAAGATATCAATATTAAATCTGGCGATGCGCGGGCAAAAATTCTGGCTGATACCTTAGATAGTGCTACGGGCAAACTGCTGGACAATAACAAGTCCCCCTCTCGCAGAACCGGAGAACTGGATAATCGTGGCAGTCATTTTTATCTGGCGATGTACTGGGCTCAGGCTCTTGCTGAACAAACTGAAGATGCACAGCTACAGGCTAAATTCAAACCATTGGCGAAAGCACTGGAAGAAAATGAGCAAACCATCGTGGATGAATTAAGCAAGGTTCAGGGTAAGCCGGTTGACATCGGTGGTTACTACCATGCTGATGTAGCGAAAATGTCAGCCGTCATGCGCCCCAGTCAGACATTTAATAGTTTGCTGGATTCAGCTCGCGGCTAATTCAGTTTCATATCAACGCAAAAAAGGGCGGCTTTGACCGCCCTTTTTTGTATTTATCCATTACAGATAGCGCAGGTAGACGTACAGACTACTAATCAGAACAGACACTAGCATCATCGGAAACGCCATCAGCATGAAAGGCAAAAACTTGATGGGCTGCCCCGAACGTTCTGCAAAACCTGCAACGATCAGGTTGGCACTAGCCCCTACCAGACTTCCATTCCCCCCCAGACAGGACCCCAGAGCCAGCGACCACCATATCGGTATTAATTCTTCAGTGCCTCCTAAACTAGCAGCCATATTTTTGATTAACGGGATCATGGTCGCTACGAAAGGGATATTATCGATTATTGCCGAAGCTGTAGCCGAAACAAATAATATTGATAGCGCTGTGACGGTGATATCACCACCCGTCAGGATCATAACCTGATGGGCCAGCATCTCCAATAGACCCGTTGTTTCGAGACCATAAACCAGAATAAACAGGCCGATAAAAAAAAAGATGGTCACCCACTCTACCTCATTAAGAGACTCTGTGACCATTTCCGTCTGCGTTTCGGCATTGTGTGGTAGACAGTTAAGCGTTAACAACAATGCCGCTCCTAACATTGCAATCGTTGCTGCATGTAAACCATAATCATGCCCCAAAATAAAACCCATCATCACCAGAGTCAGTACAAATAATGATTTTTTCAACAATACAACATCTTTTATTGCATCATTTTCTCTGTATAACATGACCTTTTTGATTAATTCTGGTGTAGTGGTTAAGTGCCTGCCCCAGATGAAATAAATCGGTAACATCGTCAACAGCAAGATAAAAATGGAGATTGGAGCCAGATTGAATAGAAAGTCGTTATATCCAAGACCGGTTGCCGATCCAATCATGATATTAGGTGGATCTCCGATCAGGGTAGCTGTACCCCCGATGTTTGAAGCAAAAATTTCAGCAAACAGATAGGGATAGGCATTCAATTTGAGCGTATCGGTAATCAGCAGGGTAACTGGCGCTATCAAAAGTACAGTAGTCACATTGTCCAGTAGCGCTGATAATAATGCGGTTATTATCATCAGCATTACCAGAATGCCCCAGGGGTTGCCTTTGACCAGCTTAACCGCACGAATGGCCAGGTACTGAAACACGCCCGAATCACGAGTAACGGCAACAATTATCATCATACCGGTGAGCAGGCCTATCGTATTAAAGTCCACACCCTGTACAGCAGCCTGCTGGTTTAATACGCCACTAACAATCATGATAGCAGCACCAAACATGGAGATAACAGCTCGGTTGAGTCGCTCAGTCACGATCATGATATAACTTAGCACAAAGATAGTACCCGCAACCCAGACTGGAGATAGACCAAAAATCACATCAGTTGCATTAAGGTCACTCATGCCTTTTTAATCCAGCCTGAAGTATTCTATGCTCCACATCCCAGTAGGAAATCATACCCAATAACTTATTAGTACCTGGTTCAACCACGGGAATACTAAGTCGTGTATCGTATAATTGCAGCAAAGTATCAGTAAGCGGCGTATCTGGGCTAACCGATTTTACGTTCATACTGATGCACGTGATAATAGGTTCATCCTTAACCGCTGCAAAACGATCATACAGTTCATCCAGCGATTCATGAATAAAGCTGACATTTTCCAGCCCACGATGCATAAACACGGCTTTCGGAATGACCTGCCTGATCAGGCAATTAACACCAAACATGCCTATATAGCATCCATTCTCATCAATTATGGGCAAACTACGGTAGCGTTTATCCCTGATGAATTTAACCGCATATTCAATGCTATCATCCGGTTTTAATGTTGATGGATTAGGGTCCATCACGTCTGAAGCTTGCACAGTTTAGCTGCCTCTTGTTTGAGCTTTATTAATGACTTCTTCAAGTGGTTGCGGTTTTCCAATCCCATATCCCTGAGCAAAGTTTACTCCGATGAGTTTTAACTTTTGCATAATTTCATCATTCTCAACAAACTCAGCAATAGTTTGCATACCCATTACCTGACCAATTTCATTGATCGATTTTACCATTGCATAATCGATGGGATCATCCACGATGTCCTTGACAAACATACCATCAATTTTAACAAAATCTACCGGCAGGTTTTTTAAATATCCAAACGATGACAGGCCGCTACCAAAGTCATCTAGTGCAAAGCGAAAGCCGGTATCTTTAAGCAGCCTGATAAAGGTTATTGCAGCACTTAAGTTCGATATGGCTACCGTCTCGGTGACTTCAAAACAT
>JBNKPX010000048.1:0-25769 GCA_050295575.1 Gammaproteobacteria bacterium
CAGGTTAAAGCTACTATATTAGCAAAACCTAATATTTAACATAGATAAACAAATATGAGCCAGGATCTAATTTCAGAGCTTGAATTCGAATTTTCGATCAAGCCATCGGAGATGGAGGGTTTATCGCACCTGTTGATTGAGTTTAACGGGCAGGCCCTTTTTTGGGATGATGATGCTGAAGAAAAAGTCATTGCTAAACTGAAAGGACATCGAGTCGACTTATCCGTTGGACGCAAAGTATTTAATAATATCCAGGAGCTGTTAGATTCAATTTCACCGGAGATTTCCGATCTGGGCAATCATATCGTAAAAAACAACAACTGCTATGTAGAGTGTTGCAGCCGTGACGAAGATGAGAAAACACCCTGTGGAAGTCTGGTTTATATCGATGAACTGCTGGTAGAGCCTGAGTTTCGGAACAAAAGTATTGGAACCGAGATGCTCAAAAGGATGAGCGAGGTTGTTGATATGAATAAAACCCTGGTAGCGTTAAAAGCTTTTCCGATTGTCGATCCTGGGTCTGAAGAACGTACGCCTGAACTTAAAAAACAGTTGAAGCGTTTTTACGCAAAGCTGGGTTTTCGTCATTCTGGTGAACACTATATGGTAAAAGATGCGCGTGATTGTCATGCGCAACGTCGACGTGCGCTGGCTGAAGCGGGTATAGAATTTTCAGACGATTGCTGATTAGATAATAATACCAGCCACCACCTGGCGGTGCTCTGCAACCAGGATATTAAAGGTTCTGCAGGCGGCACCTGTATCCATGACTTCCAGTCCAAGTCCAAGCTTTGCAAAGTAACCAATGATTTCGATATCAGGAAAAACCTGTTTATCACCGGTTCCTAGCAGTACAACCTCAGGCTTTTGATCAACAATGGCCTGTAGGTGGCCAGGGTTTAGTTCGTCTATATGGGTGACAGGCCAGGGGCTTATAATCTCAGTTGCAGACAGGATCAGGCTGTGAGGGTAATTTCTCTCGTTGATCGTAATCTGATCAGACTGATAGGCCTGGATACTGTTACGACCAGTAATTAATTCTTCGGCTAATGGCATGTGCGCAGGTTATCTTAAATCTCGCGCTTTGACCAGATAGCCAATAAAATTTCAGATATCAGATTGACAGTAACTTGAGCACTGTTTATCGTTGCTGACCTTTGTTTATAAACCCAGTGAGACCCCTGTCTTGAACGACGATTTCCAACGAATAAAACGCCTGCCTCCGTATGTATTTAATATCGTAAATGAATTAAAAGCGGCAGCACGAGCGCGTGGTGAAGATATTATTGATTTTGGTATGGGTAATCCCGACCAGCCTACGCCTAAACATATTGTCGACAAGCTTTGTGAAGCAGCTCAGCGTAACGATACCCATCGTTATTCATTATCCCGTGGGATCCCACGTCTACGTCAGGCTGTGTGCAACTGGTATAAACGAAAATACGATGTTGAGCTGGATCCTGAAACTGAAGCAATTGTTACCATAGGTTCTAAAGAAGGCCTGGCTCATCTGGCGATGGCGACGGTGGCCCCGGGTGATGCCGTGTTGGTACCCAATCCTTCCTACCCCATTCATCCCTATGGGTTTGTAATTGCAGGTGCGGATATTCATTATGTGCCACTAACCCCTGGTGTAGATTTTTTCAGCGAGCTAGAAAAAGCGATAAAGGATAGCTGGCCTAAACCCAAGATGCTGGTGATCAGTTTCCCGGGTAACCCTACAACTCAGTGTGTAGAGCTAGAGTTTTTTGAAAAGGTGGTTGCTATTGCTCGCGAACATAAAATCTGGGTCGTGCATGATCTTGCTTATGCTGAAATCACCTTCGATGGCTATATTGCACCCTCAATTTTGCAGGTTGAAGGCGCTAAAGAAATAGCGGTTGAATTCTACTCCTTATCTAAAACCTACAATATGCCGGGGTGGCGTGTCGGGTTTATGTGCGGAAATCCCACGTTAGTTGCAGCATTACAGCGTATTAAATCCTATATGGATTACGGTATGTTCACGCCAATTCAGGTTGCAGCGGTGACTGCGCTGGATGGAGATCAGTCTGTCATTGATGATATTCGTGATATGTATCAAAGTCGTCGTGATGTTCTTTGCAATGGCCTCAATGCCTTAGGCTGGAAGGTAACACCACCCAAAGCGACCATGTTTGTGTGGGCGAAAATCCCCGAACAATTTGGTGATATGGGATCACTGGAATTTTGCAAGCTGATGCTAAAAGAAGCTAAGGTTGCAGTTTCACCGGGTATTGGGTTTGGTGATTATGGTGATGATCATGTACGTTTTAGTCTCATTGAGAATGAACATCGAACGCGTCAGGCGCTTCGTGGCATACGTGATATGCTGCGTAACTCATCTGATGATCAATCAGATTCATAGTATTATTTTAAGAACTCATTTGTTTTACAGAGGTAAATAGTGGAACCGGTCAAGATAGGTTTATTAGGGGTAGGGACTGTAGGTGGTGGCACCGCCAGAGTATTATTGGGTAATGCTGCTGAAATTGCACGACGTGCAGGTCGCGAGATTCAGGTAATACATGCTGCTGCGCGTGGCTTAAAGCCAGGTGAAAAACCCGAAGGTACAGAACAGGCCATAATTACCGAAGACGCTTTTGAGGTTGTGAACAATCCAGATGTTGATATCGTGGTGGAATTGATTGGTGGTGATTCTCCTGCACGCGAGCTGGTAATGGCTGCAATCAATAATGGCAAACACGTGGTTACGGCCAATAAGGCATTGATTGCAAAATTTGGTAACGAAATCTTTGCTGCAGCTCAGGCGAAGGGTGTTGTTGTCGCTTTTGAAGCCGCGGTAGCTGGTGGGATTCCAATTATCAAGGCAATCCGTGAAGGTTTGAGCGGTAATCGAATTCAATGGATAGCCGGCATCATAAATGGTACCGGAAATTTCATTCTTACCGAGATGCGCGATAAGGGGCGTGATTTTAATGATGTATTAAAAGAAGCTCAGGAGCTGGGCTATGCTGAAGCTGACCCTACCTTTGATGTGGAAGGGATAGATGCTGCACACAAGCTATGCATTCTGTCTTCTATTGCATTTGGTGTACCCCTCCAGTTCGAAAAAGTGTATACCGAAGGCATCAGCAAGATATCTCAGGATGATGTCACCTTTGCCTCACAACTGGGTTATAGAATCAAACATCTGGGCGTTACCCGGGCTACAGAGAAGGGCATAGAGATGCGTGTTCATCCTACCCTTATCCCTGAAAAACGCTTGATTGCAAATGTCGATGGCGTGATGAATGCTGTGTTGATTATGGCTGATAAGCTGGGTCCATCGCTATACTACGGTGCTGGTGCCGGGGCTGATCCAACTGCATCAGCAGTGGTGGCAGATATCGTGGATGTGACTCGTTCGCTGACTACCGATCCGGAGAATCGTGTGCCTCATCTGGCATTTCAACCTGATCAGCTCAATGATATTTCTATCCTTAGCATGGATGATGTGGAAACGGCCTATTATTTGCGTTTACAGGCACAGGATAAGCCGGGTGTAATGGCGGATATCGCCCGTATTATGGGTGAGAATGATATCTCGATGGAAGCGATTCTACAGAAAGAGCCAGCAGTTGATGAAGCAACCGCTACCATTATCATGCTGACTCAGCGAATTCAGGAGTCTCAGATGAATCTGGCAATAGCTTCTATACAGGGGCTATCATCGGTGAGTGGTGAGGTAACCCGAATAAGAGTGGAAAACCTGGATTCCAACTAGGCCTGTTATCAGGCCCTGGGGCTTCACTGAACATAAAATAAAGGCTGCAATTGCAGCCTTTATTTTTTGCCATGCTTATTGGTCCAGAAAAGTCAGAATTTCAGTTTCAATATCCTGTTTATCAATCACTACATCCTGAGCTATCGGCTTTTCGAAAAGTTCCCGGATGACCTGCGGGATGTCTATACCTGCAGTAAGCGCAATCGATTTCAAAGCCTCCTGGTCATGGGTATCGAGATTTCCAGTCAATGCGTAATCAATTACAGGTGAGAATTTGGTCCATTCAGCCGTTGAATAAGCAATCGTTTTCAGTCCACTGTTACGGTAGTTCTGGTGAGTCTTGAAGCAGGTAGCTGTATGAGGATCCATTAGATAGCCTTTATCAAATGCCTGTTTGATAAATACCTGACCCTCATCATCGCTACAATAATCGGCGGCAAAGTATTGCTGTAACAGCTTCAACTCATCAGGGGTGAGTTGATAACGTCGGTTTTCAATCAGTTGCTGCATCAATTCCTGGGTACGAGCAGCACCTAGCAAATCAAATAAAACGCGTTCTACGTTTGATGAAACCAGGATATCCATAGCAGGCGAGGTTGTGCTGATTAGCTCTCGTGAATTCAGGTCGTAAATGCCCGTATTAATCAGGTCGGTTAATACATTGTTTGCATTCGATGAAATCAGGATCTTTTCTACCGGAAGTCCCATTTTAACGGCATAGAAGGCACCCAGGGCATTACCAAAATTCCCACTGGGGACATTCAGATAAACCTTCTCATTCGCTTGAATGGCTTTTTGCCTCAGCAGTTCAAGATATGAATGAATATGGTAGATGATTTGAAAGATTATGCGGCCGAAGTTGACCGAGTTGGCTGCGGAAAGCGAGATACCCTTTTGCTTCAATTTATCCTTGAAAGCCGTCGAGCCAAGCAGTGTTTTGAGTGCTTTCTGAGCATCGTCGAAATTACCCTTGATACCAATGACCTTCAGGTTGTCGGCATCTTCTGTAACCATCTGCAGGCGTTGTACATCTGAAGTGCCTCCATCCGGATAGAGGCAGGCAACACGCACATTAGCACGGTTTTTGAAGGTTTCAAGAGCGGCAGGTCCGGTGTCGCCACTGGTCGCTGCCAGTATCAAATAGTTTTCATTACGCTGTTGAGCCAGTGATGATAGCACCACGCCAAAAGGAAGTAGCGCCATGTCTTTAAATGCTCGGGTCGGGCCATGATATAGCTCGCTGACATAAAGATCGTTATAAACCCGGTGAACGGGGACAGGGTTTTGTGGGTTATCGAACTGGGTATACAGCGATAAGGCCTGGGTAATAACGCTCTCATCAATATCGATCGCAAACAGATCAAGGATGGACCGAGTCAGCTGCTGATAATCACTCGCTAAATGGTTTTCTAAAAAACCACCGGGTAATACGGGGATAGATTCAGGACTGTAAAGTCCACCAAAGGATGCAATAGGGTTTAAGATGGCCTCGGAAAAAGGAACAGAGGTTTTATGCTGGCCATCATTGCCGCGTGTTTCGATGAAATTCATTAAAATTTTGTGTTATTTGGGATTAAGAAATTGGGCGTATTATAGCGGTAATGAGGCTCTACGGAAGGTTTGTATCCTGCTCTAGCTGAGTTGAAGGCATTTTTATGCAAAATGTGGGTGTTTTTTGTCTCATTTTAGACAGGATAACTTCTGTTATGTGTTAAACACGAGTAAAATCAGCCGGTTTTTATAAACCATAAACGAGAGCACTAATGAGTACTGAAAGAACCCTGTCTATTATCAAGCCTGACGCAGTTGCCAAGAACATTATCGGGCAGATTTATAGCCGTTTTGAAAATGCAGGTTTGCGCATAGTCGCAGCCAAAATGATTCAGCTGGATCAGGCTAAAGCCGAAGGATTTTATGCTGTTCACAAAGAACGTCCTTTCTTCAAGGATCTGGTCGATTTTATGACTTCTGGTCCCGTAATGGTCCAGGTTCTGGAAGGTGAAGGCGCTATCGCTAAAAATCGTGAAGTTATGGGTGCAACCAACCCTGCTGAAGCAGCTGCAGGAACTATTCGTGCTGACTTTGCTAGCAGTATCGATGAAAATGCAGTACATGGCTCCGATGCGCCAGAAACTGCACAGGTTGAGATTGCCTATTTCTTCTCTGACAATGAATTGTGTGAGCGTATCCGCTAAGCAATGAGTCAGTCATCCTTGCATAACCTGTTAAATATGGACCGCTCGACTATGGAAGCATTCTTCCTGTCGATCGGCGAGAAACCGTTTCGTGCCAAACAGGTTATGCAATGGATACATCAGCGTGGAGTCACTGATTTTGCGCTGATGACTGACCTGGCCAAAAGTCTGCGCAGCAAGCTCAGTGAAATCGCTGAGGTAAGATTGCCGGAAGTGGCTATAGATCAACGCTCTTCAGACGGTACGCGCAAATGGTTACTGCACATGGATGGGGTAGAGAATGCCGTCGAATGTGTACTCATACCCGAAGACAATCGCATGACCCTGTGTATCTCATCTCAGGTGGGTTGCACCTTAAACTGTTCATTCTGCTCAACCGCGAAACAGGGCTTTAACCGAAATTTGACGACAGCCGAAATCATTGGGCAGTTGTATCTGGCACATCATTCACTGGTTGCGGATGGGCGTGAAAACGGTATCACTAATGTAGTGATGATGGGTATGGGCGAGCCATTACTCAACTATGATGCGGTAATGTCTGCACTCAATATTATGTGTGATGATTTTGCCTATAGCTTGAGCAAACGCCGTGTCACCATTAGTACGGCTGGTGTAGTGCCAGCAATTATGAAGTTAAAGCAGTCAACGGATGTCTGTCTTGCGGTCTCTTTGCATGCTGCAAATGATGAACTTCGAGATCAGCTGGTCCCATTGAATAAGAAGTATCCAATCCGAGAGTTGCTAGCAGCCTGTCTCGAATATGTAAAAGATCACAATCGCCGACGTATAACCTTTGAATATGTTATGCTCGCCGGTGTCAACGACAGTCTGGAACATGCACGTGAGTTGGTTAAAATTCTTAAGCCTGTGCCCAGTAAGTTAAACTTAATACCTTTTAACCCTTATCCTAATGCCATTTACCAGTGTTCCGATCGCGAAACCATCGACCGATTCCGCGATTATGTGCATAGCAAGGGCATAGTGACAGTAACCCGCAAAACGCGTGGAGAGGATATCGATGCGGCCTGTGGCCAACTGGTTGGAAAGGTTAAGGATAAGAGTCGAAGAAGCCTGAAACATCAGGTTACATTAGAATCAATTACAGGATAAATAAATGCTACGAATTAACCTGATCTGGCTCATGCTATTTAGTTTATCAGCCTGCGTCGTGGTCAATGAAGGGCCGACACAAAATGAAAAGGCCAGTGATATCAATGTGCAACTGGGCATGGGTTATTATCATCAGAATAACCTGGAACTGGCTAATGAAAAACTGCTCAAGGCATTGAATCAAAATCCGCGTAATGCGCAGGCACACCATGCCTATGCCGTTTTGCAAAATCGTTTTCAGGACAAGGAAAAAGCTGAATTCCACTTCAGAAAAGCGATTGAATACAATGATAAAGATTCAGAAGCACTGAATAATTTTGGTGCCTTTCTATGCCAGGATCACCGGCCAGAAGAAGCTGAAAAAATGTTTCTGCAGGCGCTTAAAAATCCCTTATATAAATTCCCCGAGGTTGCTTACACCAATGCAGCAAGTTGTTTGCAACAGAATAATACAAAGCCGGAACAGGTTAAGGTATATCTGAAGAAAGCTCTGGGAATGGCTAATAATTTTCGCCCAGCGCTGATTATGCTGGCAGAAATCAGTTACGAAGAAAAACAATATGACTTAACAACTATCTATTTGAAACGTTACCACTTGGTAGGCGCCCCGACGGCACGCAGTTTGTGGCTGGAAATCAGGAATGAACTTGAATTAGATCACAGGGATGAGGCTTATAAACTAGCTGAAAAACTCAAGACAGACTTTGCCGATACCCCTGAATATCAATCCTGGTTAAAACTTTCTAAATGAGCGAGACATTACAATTAGAGACCGATCAAGGTCCTCCTAGCCTGGGTCCTGGAGACCGCCTGCAGGCGGCAAGGATATCTATTGGATTAACACTGGAAGATGTGGCAAGCAAGATGCGCCTGTCTGCAGCAATATTGAGTTGTCTTGAAGAGAATGATTTTGAGGATATTACTGCTCCAATCTTTGTAAAAGGCTATCTACGCTCGTATGCGCGCATAGTAAACCTTGATGAAGAAGAGATCATTCAACAATATTCTCAGTACTATACCCAAAATGATCCTCCAATTTCATCGACTAGCAATACTTCTCCTGAAATTAACTCGGGCGATGCTCGGGTGAAGGGCACAACCTGGCTGGTGATTATTATATTGATAGGCCTGTTATCATTCTGGTGGTGGAGTCGCTACCAGCAGCCAGCGCAAACAGTCAGCCTTGATTCAGCTGATTCTACTGAGATTATCGCGAGCTCAAATGATAGTTCAGACTCTTCCACGATTTCTCTCCCTCTTTCTGATAATGAGACTACAGATAGTGTTACACAGGAAGAGCTTGAGGCAGGGGCTGTAGACGAAATAAACTCGCCTGATATTACGCTGGAGCAGGAAGCTAGAAACGAGCTGGATAGTATTAACGAAATCCTTCCTCAACCGGAACAGTTAGAACCCCAGGTCCAGCCAGAATTAGAAACTGAGCCAGAGCCAGTACCTGAGCAAGCGGTTGACAGCAGAAATACAGTTAATTCAACTGATCTGGTGATTATGGTAAATGCAGATACCTGGGCGGATATCAAGGATGCTGATGGGAATAGACTTGTTTATGACCTGCTGCGTAGTGGACAGAATATTACCCTGACCGGTAAGGCTCCATTCAAAGCTTTTTTAGGCAATGGACATGGCGTCAGCATCCTTTATCAGGGTGAAAACATAGATCTTAGTAAGAATATCAGAGCGGATAACACTGCCAGGTTCAAAGTAGGGCAGTAACATGGTTCAACAGATTAAATTAGTACGCGGTATGCACGACATACTGCCAGAAGAAATCGGTGTATGGCAGCAACTTGAAGATGGCTTTCGTAGTCTGGTCGAAAGCTATGGCTATTGCCAGATTCGTACCCCCATTGTCGAGAAAACGGGACTGTTTCATCGTTCTATCGGTGAAGTTACCGATATCGTCGAAAAAGAAATGTACAGTTTCGATGATCGCAATGGTGATAGCCTGAGCCTGCGCCCTGAAAATACTGCCAGTGTGGTCCGCGCAGGAATCGAACACGGCCTGCTGCACAATCAGCAGCAACGTCTTTGGTACAATGGTCCCATGTTTCGTCATGAGCGCCCGCAAAAAGGTCGTTATCGCCAGTTCCATCAGTTGGGTGCAGAAACCTTTGGTATGCAGGGTGCGGATGTCGAAGCCGAATTGATTTTGATGGCTGCTCGCCTCTGGAGATCACTCGGTTTGCAGGATATCTCCCTACAGCTCAATACACTCGGTACTAGCGAGGATAGAGCTGGATATAAAGAGGTGCTGGTTAGCTATTTTAATGATCACCACGATCAGCTGGACGAAGACAGTCAGCGCCGTCTGAGTAGCAATCCATTGCGCATACTCGATAGTAAAAATCCTGATATGCAGGGGTTAATCGAATCTGCGCCTAAGCTACAGGATCATTTATGTGATGAATCCAGGGATCACTTCAATCAGTTATTAGAGATTCTGGATTTTGCCGGACAGCCTTATAGCATCAATACCCGTCTGGTACGTGGTCTTGATTATTATTGTCATACCGTATTTGAATGGGTTACCGACAGTCTGGGTGCACAGGGTACTGTCTGCGCAGGTGGTCGTTATGATGGTCTGGTTGAGCAACTGGGTGGCAAACCGACCTACGCAGCAGGTTTCGCCATGGGGGTCGAACGCCTGGTATCCATGTTAATAGATCAGCAGCAGGCCCAGGCTGCTGCAAGCAGCGATATTTATTTCGCGGTGATGGGAGAAAAAGCCCTCAAAAGCGGTCATAAACTGGCAGAACAGTTACGCGATGAATTACCGGGTATAAAACTGGTGCTGCATGCTGGTGGTGGTAGCTTCAAAAGTCAGTTGAAAAAAGCCGATAAGTCCGGGGCTTTACTGGCACTGATACTGGGTGAGCATGAGGTTGATCAGGAGATGATTAATGTCAAATTTCTACGCGATGACCGGGAACAACTGACTCTCCCACAGCAGCAGCTGGCGCAACAGGTCACACAACTATTAAACGAACAAAGTAAAGGTTAGGCAATATTATGACTGAATATATGACAGATGAAGAACAGGTTGAACGCATCAAGAAATGGTGGGCCGATAATGGCAGTTCGGTAATAGCTGGGCTGGTCATAGGTATCGGTGGTTTGGGTGGATGGCGCTTTTATGTCGATTACAAAACGACTCAGGCTGCCGAGGCATCCGCGCATTTTACTCAAATGATGTCTGCTCTGGATGCTAATAAATCCGACGCAGCCATTGAGCAGGCAAATCTGGTACTGGGTGATTATAGCTCCACTCCCTATGCAGACCTTGCGCAGTTTGCTCTGGCCAAGGCATATGTCTCTGCTGAAAAATATGAAGAGGCTGCTCAGACTCTGCAAAAAATTATCGCTGATTCCTCTGAAACGACCATCCAGGCCATCGCGCGCATGCGACTTGCAGCTGTTCAGCAACAACTCGGCCAGCTTGATCAGGCACTGAAGACTATCGAAGTGGAATATCCTCAACAGTTTTCTGCAGCGGTAGAAGAATTAAAAGGTGATATTCTGGCCGCTCAGGGGCAGGCAGAGCAGGCAAGAGCAGCCTATCAAAAAGCCCGAATGGCCAATCCACCAGCCGCTAACCCACAATTTCTTCAGCAAAAGCTGGATAATCTGGGTGTTTCTAGCCTCAATAGTTAAGTATTGACGCTATCATTTTAAGGATTAAAGCATGAAGTATATGCCTCTCGGCCGATTAACCCTGTTCCTCAGCCTGACATTATTAATGTTCGGTTGCTCTACGCCGGACAATAGTGAACCTCCGGCGGCATTAACAGATATTGAAAACCCTGAATTTGTACGTGAACTCTGGAGTTTTCAGACAGGGAAGAGTTCTCTGGTCAATTTTTTTGATCTTGCACCGCTGGTATCAGGGGATAAGATTTATACCATCGATTTGAATGGTCGAATTTATCAAATTGATGCCCAACGTGGTCGTGCCAACTGGGGTTTTGAAACTGGGTTGTCTGCAATTGCCGGCTTATCTGGGGATGATAACCGTCTGCTGGCTACTTCACGAGATGGCGAGGTAGCGCTGTATGAAATTAAAGATGATTCATTATTGCTGAGCTGGAAGAAGCAATTAAGTAGTGAGATTCGTAGTCAGGCCGTGCTGGATAGTAATCAGGTGTTTGTACGCACTGGTGATGGTAAATTATCTGCCTTAGATGCCTCCACTGGAGAAATTCAATGGACAGTAACACGTCGTGTTCCCGCTCTTTCACTTACCGGAACTAGTAAACCAATACCGGTCAATGACCTGGTGATCAGCGGATTTGATAGTGGCAAACTGGTTGCGCTGGAGCGTAGTAATGGTTCTACAGCCTGGGAAACCACCATAGGTAGCCCCCGAGGACGTACTGAAATCGAACGTTTGGTAGATATTGATGGACAGTTTGTCATTCGTGATGGGGTGATATACGTCAGCTCATTCCAGGGAAATCTAGCCGCAGTGACTGCTAATACTGGCCAGATTATCTGGTCACGAGAATTCTCCAGCTCGAAAGCTATAGCAGCAGATCAGGAAGCATTATATTTAGTGGATGATCGCAGCCATCTATGGTCGATTGATAGACGAACTGGCAGTTCTTTCTGGAAGCAGGATGTTCTTAATGCACGTAAAATCACTGCGCCAGCTATAATTGGAGAACGTCTGATTGTTGGTGATCTGGCAGGATATATTCATATTCTACGAAAATCAGATGGAAAACTAATGGCTCGTACAAGGCCTGCGGAAAGTCGTTATATTTCTCAGCCAATAAATAGCAATGGTGTTGTGTTTGCCATTGATGTGGCCGGTAACCTGACTGCCATTACCCAGGAAAAATCCAAGTGATTCCAGTTATAGCACTGATCGGGCGTCCTAATGTAGGCAAATCAACCCTGTTTAATGGACTAACCCGTACGCGTGATGCCATTGTGGCAGATGAACCAGGGCTGACCCGTGACCGTCAATACGGTATCGGCAAAGTCGGTGAAAAAAAGTTTATCGTGGTTGATACTGGTGGTTTAAGTGGCGAGCAGCAATCACTGGACGACCTGATGGCGCGTCAGACCCTGTTGGCGCTTGAAGAGTCTGACCGGGTTCTGTTTCTAGTAGATGCACGTTCTGGCATTACTAGTGGTGATGAAGTGATTGCGGAAATGATCCGTAAGTCAGGCAAGCCAGTTACAGTGGTGATCAATAAAATTGACGGGGTTAACCCTGAACACGCTGAATCCGATTTTTATTCTTTAGGATTTTCCGAAATGTCCATGATTGCGGCCTCACAACGCAAGGGCATTACATCACTGATCGAAGATGTACTCAGCGATTTTGAACAGACCTCAGATCAGCATGAATCAACCGATGGTCCATCTATAGCTATTATCGGGCGTCCCAATGTTGGTAAGTCAACCTTAATCAATAGACTGGTCGGAGAAGAGCGTGTGGTCGCTTTTGACTTGCCAGGGACTACCCGTGACTCGATTCCCGTACCCTTTGAGCGGCATGGTAAGCACTATACTCTGATCGATACTGCAGGCGTACGCAGACGCGGCAAGGTGAATGAAACCGTAGAGAAATTCAGTGTTATCAAAGCGCTGGAAGCGATAGAAAAATCAAATGTTGTTGTTCTGGTGGTTGATGCTACCGATGGGATCACGGATCAGGATTTGACTCTGCTTGGATATGCTCTAGATAGTGGTCGAGCCATGGCGCTGGCGATCAATAAATGGGATGGTCTGGAGCCTGAGCAGCGCGAATACAATAAAACCGAACTCAGTCGCCGACTTTCATTTATCAATTTTGCCAATCAGCACTTTATTTCGGCCAAGCATGGTACCGGGGTAGGCGAATTAATGAAATCAATCGATCAGGCTTATGCATCAGCGTTTAAGCAATTCAATACCAAGGCACTTACCGACTTACTGGAAGAAGCAGTATTTAAACATAATCCTCCCTTATCTAATGGGCACCGGATTAAATTACGCTATGCGCATCAAGGGGGGAAAAATCCGCCCATTATCGTTATCCATGGGTCGAGGACTGATAAATTAAACGATGCCTATAAGCGTTATTTGATGAGCTTTTTTATCCAGAAGCTCAAACTTAAAGGGACGCCCGTGCGTATAGAGTTTAAGGTTGGGGATAACCCCTATGCCGAAAAACGTAACAAACTGAGTAAGCATCAGATGGATAAAAAGAAACGCCTGATGAAGTTTGTTAAGAAAAAGAAATAATACAAAGATATCAGGGTCTGTTAACAGGCTCTGGTATTATCGTCTATTTTTTATCGGCCCAGACAGCATATACCGGGTCAGAGTAAAGCAGGCGATCTGACAAATGATCATCTTCTGGTCTGAATAACCCCCGCATTGAAAAGCTATTAAACTGGCAGAAAGCGTTCGAATTCTGTAGATAGCTTAAAACAAGGGCAGGGCGCTCAAATTCATGCAGTTCAGTCCAGATTTGTACTGCTTTTTCTGTAACTGACCGATTACTGAAGCTGATGATGATTCGACCACCGGGATTCAATATGCGGGCTATTTGTGACATCAACTGATCGGGTTGAGTGACATATTCAATAGCTGCATGAATCAGCACAGCATCAAATTGATGCTGCCCATAAATCGCCAAAGCGTCAGGCTCATTAGCGTTGACTTGATCACTTTGCGTACAGATCGGGTTGGCATCAAGTTCCTGTGGATTTAAACCCGCACAGCTCAGGCTGGCAAGCTGAATGTTTGAGTTTTGCAGAGGACTATGTGCACCAGCCATAAGATCTAGTACATGCATGCCATCTGACAAAAGATCGTCATATAAGGAAGACACCAGCCCCAAAGCAGTGCTATCCCAGAAAGGGTCAAAGTCAGGAGTACTGAAAAAAGCAGCATCATCTGATTCATCGATTCTCGAAAATGCATCTTCATACCTGAACTCAGTATCCATGCCTTCTAATTTAGCCTGCATACCAGGACCATAATCACAGAGTAAGGCGGGAATATCGTTACAGCGACCACCTCGCTCAGAAGTTGATTGTTTTATTAAGTGAATTTTAAATTCCACATCAATTTTCTTGCCAGCTAGAGGGTGGTTGAGATCAATGGTAATGCTTTCATTGTCCGCTGTAGTGATGCGGCAGGGGAACTTGTTACCCTGGTAAATCCCATCTATACCCGTGAAAAAATCTTTAGGGTAAAAACGCCCTGGCATAGGCAGAATGGGTTGTAATCCTTTGCTCTCAGGCTGAAATTGTTTTAAGGAAACCCTTTTGACCAGGTTTTGCTGATAACTTTCAACCAGCTCACCTTCTTGAAAGGAATGTTTTATCCGTGCCCCCTGAGAGAGTCCTGCTAATTGAGACTCAATTTCTGCAGGCAGGTAATCACGCCACAGGTTGATATTAGGGACATAGCGCCAGTCACTAAAGCTGCAGTCCTGAGACTGCCAGTGAATAGCAACGCTGGCATCTAGTATGGACCCTTTTTTAATTCTATCTATTACAGTTGGATTAGCTGCTGTAGAATGTAGTGCATCATCAGGTGGTGTAAATGACATCAGAGTCCGAGATTGTTTAATAAAAAGCCATTTTAACCGATAAATGCGTGAACAGAATCGCTATTTTGAACAACGGCAGTTGTATTTCATTGACAGTTAGAGAATCATCTACTAAAGCTAATAAGCAGAAACATTTTTGAAAGGCACGAGAAGTATTAAGACATGAGCACCCAGAGAATATTGATCGCAAATGCTAAAGGCGGCTGTGGTAAAACCACTATAGCGACTAATATTGCATCGCATTATGCAGCTCAGGGTAAAAATGTCCGTCTGTTTGATTATGATGCACAAGGATCTTCACTCCAATGGTTTAATCGCCGGGGTAATGATTACCCTACAATTCATGGGGTAGATGCTTCACGTAGCCCCGATAATCGTATGACAAGATCCTGGCAACTCAGAGTACCCCTGGAAACAGATGTTGTGGTGCTGGATACTGCGGCAGGTATTGACGTATCAGAACTGGCGGCAATGTTTATTGAAAATGACAGCCTGATCATTCCTGTGCTGCCTTCACCTATCGATATCCATGCTACAGCGCATTTCATCAAGGATGTTTTATTAATTGGAAAAGCCCGCAAAAAACAGATTCGTATGGCAGTGGTTGCTAATCGAGTGCGTAAAAACACCCTTATGTATCATGCGCTGGAACGTTTTCTGTTTTCGCTTAAAATTCCTTTTGTCACCAGTCTACGCGATACACAGTTTTATTCGAAGGCAATAGAGCAGGGCTGTGGAGTGCAAGAGTTAAAAAACTCTCAGGTTAAACAGGATCAGCAGCAGTGGGCGCCACTGTTCCGCTGGCTGAATACGCCGATTGAAGTCCCTACAGCTCAGGTGCATACCCTGTTTTCCAGTAAAAGTTCATAATAACTAGCTGTTATTTTTAAAAACAATTTCTATTTAAAGCGAGCCTAATTTTCTAGGCCCTGTGTTATTATTAGTTCTCCTTAAATTATCTTTAAAACCATGAAATCTTTATTTTTCAGTTGCATAATCAGTCTATTATTTTTATTTCCTGCCCCTTCCAGGGCCAATGATTTTGAGGCCGCTGTTTCTTCTGAAACTGCACAATTTACCTTTCGTTCAGACTCAAGTCTGATTGGATGGGGCGGTTCAGAGCTTGGATTGGGCCTTTTCTATAATGAAGCAGGAGATTTTGTAGGGCAGATGAGCCTTATGCAACGTCGTCAAGCTTCAGAAAATAATCCCCTAACCCTCGGAGTAGGTGCACGTCTTTATCTGGGTGATCTTGATGATCTCAATCAAGGCATTGCTGCGGTGGCTATTGGTGGTGAGATCCGTTATACCATTCCAGGTGTTATGCCAATGGCGGTTTATCTGACAGGTCATTATGCCCCCAAGATAACCAGCTTTTCAGATACCGAAGAAGTGCTGGATATTAATCTGGGTTTTCAGATAGAGATTTTACCACAGACGACTGCTTTTGTCGGATACCGTAGCCTGGAAGTTGATACTGATAGAGTATCAGGTTACGAACTTGATGATGATCGGGTTCATGTTGGCGTTCGTTTTACTTTCTAAGGACCCCTTGATTATTTTAGGAATATCTTGATTAATTCAGAGATTCCTGCGGTACAGGGACGTTCCGCCAAAATCAATGACTGCAAATCTTAGAGTTTGAACGTATATCGAAATTTTCGCTTTTCGAGCTTCTGAAAACTTATGGATGAATTATTGAAAGCCTCCAGAATTGTTATTCTGTTGTAGGTCTTTTCATTTACCTTATCCTGGATGGATACGAAGTAAAGAAAACGTGTGCAAACATATCTTCCAGTGAAGTCACAATACGATCTCACTGAGAAATAAACAATGCCGGGTCTACCCAGTTGCCATTTAAGCCTACACTCCAATGTAAATGCGGCCCCGTTACTCTTCCTGTTGCCCCAACCAGTCCAATTACCTGTCCTTTTTTAACTTTTTGACCAATTTTCACGTCTATACGCTCAAGGTGGGCATATAAAGAAATTAGCCCCTGTCCATGTTGTAGAAAAACCATATTGCCGCTGAAAAAGAAGTCTCCGCTTTCTATTACTGTTGCATCGCTTGGTGCAAGCACTGGTACGCCTTTGTCGGCGGCTATGTCCAGACCGCTGTGAGGTTTGCGTGCCTGCCCATTAAATACCCTGCGTTTGCCGTAACTTCCAGTCATAATGCCATTAACCGGTGTCAGAAAATCCAGGTCGGGTGGTGAGTTATTCCAGTTGGCGGTTGCTTTTTTCTTGCGTTTTGATTCCTTTGCAATACGGTCGTAATCACGTTTCTCTGGATTCACTTTACGTTTATTTTTTATCGTAATGTGTTGAGTTGTGTACTGTTTATCCTTGACGGTAAAGTATTTTCTGATCAGTGCTTTATCATCGCCAATATGACCAGAGATAGAATATTCCCCTGGCTTAATATTTAACGGCAAGCCGACTAATGCAATACTCTGTCCTTTTTGTTGCGCAATGATTAAAGGTTTGTTCCTGAATGTGAAGCTTGCTTTTGATATATTTTCGCCCAATGGGATTAATACGATTCCGCCGGGTACTCGAGATTCCCTGGGGAAACAAAAGGCGGTTACAGAAAACAGACAAAGGGATATAAATAGTAAATGGCGCATGATAAATTTTTATACGTTCAAACAGGAGGAAATGGTAAATGAATTTCAGAGCTTTTTCATCGCCTGTATTTCAAGCTGGTTCAACATAGCGATATTGGACCCTTCCACAGCTGCATCCTAACCCTTTACGTAGGTTTCAGTGACATATTTAAAAACTATTGAAAAAAAAACTATGCTAACAGAGAATAACCGTGCGTGAGCGTCTAAAATACCCTTGATTTACAAAGAGCCTTTATTAATGAATCTGCAACCGAGCGTTAGCATACTGGCCCAGGCTGGCGAAGGAGATCTTATTTCGGATGGATTGATCGGGTATGGCTCCCAATGGGTTGCTATTGACAATCAATTCTCACTATTCGCTGTGGCCGAAGACAAAGGCGATGAAATGGGGAAAGCCGCCCAGTTATCTCTTGAAATCTTACTCGACGATATACAGACAAATCTTTCTTCTAGTGGGTATGGACAGGCAACAGATGATGAAAAACATGTTCTGGCTACCCGTTGTGTTGAAGAATCCTTTGAAAATATTAATGACTACCTGATTAGTCAGAGCAGTGGCGGGCAATCAGCATCTAGCAAGGGTGTAGCTCTGACTGTTATGCAGGTCATACAAGGGCAATGTAGTGTTATACAGGCTGATGAGCATTGCTGCCTGCATTTTTGTGAAGGTAAATTGAATAAACTCGGCCATCACAATAGTTCAGATAATGCTCATAAAACGCTGCTTGGACTATCAGAATCACTTCCCATCACCAGTAATCAACTGACACTTAACACCAATGATCTTCTCCTGACCTGTAAACATGACTTGTTAAAGCATGTGGATGAAGAGTTTCTCAGAGTGACGCTAACGCGTTTTCAGGATAATCCGCAAATGGCAATGCGGCAGATCACTAGTAAGGCTCAACGAAGCGGAATGCAGGGTAAACCCTTACTAGTAATAATGAAAATTAATCAACTCGCAGAGAAACCCAAAAGCTGGTTTAAAAGATAACCATAGATAAATAATGGTTAATATTTACGACATAGGTTAATTTTATACCTATGAACGGACTGGTAATGCCTATAAAAGCAGCTAAGCTTTGGTTAATCAGGGAGCAAGCTTAAGGAGATTTGAACAGTTATTGTAAAAACAATGTAGTAACTCAGCTGAAGCATTGTTTTTATAAGGTATAATTATATATACAGGCAGTAATACCGGAAATGATATGGTAAGTAATCAACAACCAGATAATGTTATCGCTTTTGGCGGTAATACTATGGTTTATGAATCGGTAAAACGATTTGCATTGAAAGGACTATCCGACCTTATTCGGGTTTTAATGGAAAATATTGACGATGCGCTGTTCGAGCTATCAGAAAAGGTAGAAAACGATCGTGAGCGCAATATGTATTTTGACGCAATGCGTGAAATTCGTCTCAAGCGCAAGCAAATCCAGCAAGATTTTGATACTGAAATGCAGCAATGCTTCGACCGCTTGTTGCTGGAACGTTTGAACCCCAACAACGCCCGTCAGGAAGAAGAACTAAGCCTGGTAGAACAAGAAGATATTGAAGGTCAGCTGGCGATAGAAAATATGATCAGCAAGGCTCGACCTCACTTTGAGGACGACCTGTATGCAGTGGTTGAAAGACTCAAGATGGTTTTGCACCGCAAACAGATTCCTGAAGATTTAAATCCCCTCGACCCTAAGGCCATCTGCGAAAGTTTTCACCTTGCCTGTAAAGATCTGGAGTCGGATGTCCATGTCCTACTGATTTTTTATAAGATGTTCGATAAGTTCGTGATGTCACGGTTGGGTGGCTTCTATATGGAATTGAATAATTACTTCGTCAGTAAAGGAGTGCTGCCTGAGTTTGAGGCATCAAAAGAGCGCATGAAGTTTACTTCACGCTTTATGTCCAACAAAATATCTAAAAGTGATACTAGTCAGCCAAGTGATGAAGCAAATCCTGCTTCAGTTGACTCATCTCACACTATGGATAATATTCCGGCCTTAGGTGGAAACGTTTTATCCATGTTGCAACAGGCCTTTTCACCTGGCCAAGCTGCTTATACTACCGGTGAAACACCCTCCGTTTCCGGACAAAGCGGTAATTTATCAGGCGGATCAGGCATGCTCCCTACCGGTGGTGGGTCATCGGCCCTGATACACCCCGAATATGCCTCTGCATTGAGTGGGCTACAGACTGTTATGCGCAGTCAGCAACCCGTGTACAGTATTGATCCTAATCAGTATAAAACCGAATTGCAGCAGCAATTAACTAGCTTTAAACAGCAAAATAGTCATCTTAGTTCCAGCTCAGATAACCAGATTATTGATATTATCTCGATGCTTTTCGATTTCTTTTTTGATGACGAGGCATTACCAGATCCCATTAAAGTATTGATCGGCAGGTTACAGATTCCCATACTCAAGGTTGCCATGATCGATGAAAGCTTTTTCAATCAGAAAAAGCATCCGGCGCGAAAATTACTCGACTCAATCTCCAAAGCCTCGCTCGGCTGGAGTACCGATGCTGAGCAAGAACAGATACTCATCGATAAAATCGAAAAGATAGTCGATTTTCTATTGACTGAGTTTGATCAGGATGTGTCAGTGTTTGAAACCGCTCTGGATGAATTCAAGGAATTCATGTCGGTTGAAAATACCAAGGTTGAAAACAAACTTCAGGAAATCAAACAACAGGAACAGGAAAAGGATGAGCAGCTCCGGCATGCTCAGGTACTGGTTACGAACTTTATCCAGAAGATGCTCAACAAACATGAACTCAGTTTTACTGTCATTGAATTCATGGAAGGAATCTGGGCGAAGGTATTATCAAATACACTGGTTTCACAGGGCGCAGAATCAAAGCATTGGCAGAACCTTAAGCAGATTACAACGATTCTGGTTTGGACTCTGATACCCAAACACAGTGCAGAAGACAAAAGTAAATTATTAAAAACCTTGCCTGCGTTACTACGCGCATTATCTCGTGGCATGGAGCTGGTTAAGACAGATGTAGAAGACCAGAACAGGGTATTTAAGATGCTGGTGCTTGAACATTCCCGAGTTGTTAAGCAAACCAGCAAGAATATTGTCACTCGCATTGATGATAAAACTGTGTGGCCGGAGGGTGGGATAGAAGCTGCATTTACAGGTTTTACCGGGATAAATGATCAGGATGAAGTGGTCGATATACAATTCAGCAAGGATGATACTGGCGGAATTCAAATAGCTGAAAATGACCTCGATGCATCACAGGAAAGTGAGTCGATCACCAATGTTACTGCGATACCGACTCAACAGGTAGTGCATAATCTTGAAGAGTTCACCGAAAGTGTCAATCAGGGTACTATAACCATAGACGAAGAGATTGTTCTCGATACCTCTGCATCTCAGTATGAGTCCTCGCTGGACCAGGAACAGGATGAAAGTGATCAGAAGGCCCGCTCCCTCGAAATTGGTGACTGGATTGAATTCATTGAACATGGCAACAAAGCGGTAAATGCCAAGCTATCCTGGAAAAGCAATGTGACTGGTAAATATGTTTTTGTAAACCGTCATGGTGTGAAAATAAAGAACATTACCGTCAATGGTTTAGCTATGGAAATTAGAGCAGGGCGGGCAAAATTAATTGAATCAGTTTCTGTATTTGATCGTGCAATTAACTCATTTATGAGTAGTATCAAGCACTAAAGGCAGAACAGAGGCCGCCTCTGGGGCGGCCTTTAGATGACTATAAAGACATCTCCAGCTCATCCAGCACTGCATCTATGCCAGCCTGAGCACATTCCTCATCAGTTTCACCCGCGGGTGCACCACTCACACCCACTGCGCCAACCAGCGAACCACTAACTACAATTGGTAACCCTCCGGCTGACATTAGTATCATTGGCGCACGGCCCACAGGTGAATTAGCTCGATCCCCCAATGCTGAGGTTGCACTGTTAAAATTGGCTGCCGTATAAGCCTTGCGATGGCTGATGGGCACGGTGATCTGAGCAGCTATGGTATCACGCAGAGTTACCTGAATAATGCCTTCACGGTCAACCACAGTGACACCAATCTGAATGCCTTTTTCGGTGCAGTGGTCTATCGCCGCCTGGGCAACTTTCATAGCCGTGGGTAGCGTGAGACGTTTGGTAGTTACCATAGAGATATCTTCATCGGCAAATACGCTGCTTAGAAAGAGTAAGCTACTGATAGCGGGTATAATTATTCTTTTCATTTTATCCTCTCCATATTTAGAAACTACTTTATAAAACGAAAAGCAGAATATTGCTATACTGAGCAAGAAATTGGAACTCACGCAAATAAGAGTAAGTTATGAATATAAAAACTATCGCCTATACCATAGGTGTTTTGATAAGCATGCTGATGTTAAATGGCTGTAGTCAGTTGGAACCTGTGGTAGAGAAGGCTAAACCAATACTGGATGAAGTCAAAAAAGTCGTCAATACCAGAACCAATGGTTCATCTGGCGGCATGCAGATAACTACCGAACAAATGACCCAGGCCATCAAAGAGGCGCTAGCACAGGGTGTCAACGATTCTATTTATCTTTTAGGAGCGCTTGAAGGCTTCAATCTGAGTGATCTATACCATATCCCGATCCCTGAAAAACTCACCAGGCCAGCTGAACTGTTACGCCAACTGGGCCAGGGTAAAAAAGTTGATGAATTCGAACTGCGTTTAAATAGATCAGCGCAACAGGCAGTAAAACAGTCGACAGATATTTTCACCTCAGCTATACGTCAAATGACGGTAAAAGATGCTCTGAATATCATGCAGGGTGCAGATAATGCAGCCACTACCTATTTTCGTCAGCGCACAGAAGCCTCGCTGCGTAAAAGGTTTATGCCCATCATCAGCAAGGCAACCGATCAGACTGGATTGACCAGCACCTACAAATCAGTCGATCAATCGATTAATAAAATCTATCCAGCCAATACCTATACCATCGATATCGATGACTATGTAATGGATCATGCAATGGCTGCGCTGTTTGATCGCATTGCAGTGGAAGAAAAGCTGATCCGTGAACAACCTCTTAAACGTACGACCGAGCTGATGAAGACAGTCTTCGGTCATTTCCAGAAATAAGCAGAATTTTGGTGGCTGATATTTCTGTCACTAATGGATGTATTCTATGCCGATGAAAGCGCTAATCATCATACTGATGTTGTTGCTCAGTCACTCACTCCAGGCTGCAGAATTCCAGCTGCAGCGACTGGTGTCTGGACTTGGCGTACCTTGGGGTATGACTTTCATATCAGAGTCGCAAATACTTTTTACGGAGCGTAGTGGTAAAGCTGGCTTACTCAATCTAAGGAATAATTCAGTACGCTATTTATCTGGAGTACCGCAGGTACTGGCCGAGGGGCAGGGGGGATTGCTGGATGTTAAAACCGAACCCGATTATAAAGCGGGGGGCTGGATATACTTTACCTACAGCAAAGCTATCCAGCAACGCGGTGTCACAGTACTCGGACGTGCTCACCTGGACGGAGAAAAACTGACTGACTGGCAGGAAATACTGGTGACTCAATCAGCGACTAATACTAGCAGGCATTATGGTAGTAGAATTGCTTTTGACGATAAGGGATTGCTATATTTTGGAGTGGGGGACAGAGGCAAAAGGCCTAATGCTCAGGATCTCACCACGCATGCTGGATCTATCCTAAGAATCCATCCCGACGGTAAGGTGGCAGCGGATAATCCATTTGTTGGAGAAAATGGAGCCAAAGCTGAAATCTGGAGCTACGGCCACCGGAATCCTCAGGGATTAGCCTGGGATAATGATCATAAACGACTATGGGAGATTGAACACGGCCCGCGTGGTGGAGATGAAATCAATCGAATCGAAAAAGGCCTGAATTATGGCTGGCCGGTAATTTCTTATGGTAAGGAATACTGGGGGCCGGTAGCGGTAGGTGAAGCCAGCAGCAAACCCGGTATGCAGCAACCGGTCAAATATTATGTGCCCTCGATAGCACCTGGCAGTCTTCTATATTATAGCGGTGAAGCTTTCCCTCAATGGAAGGGCAGCCTGTTTGCTGGAGCGCTTAAACTACAGCATCTCAACCGCATCACGCTGGATAAATGGGGCAGGGTTGCAACCTCTGAAGAAAGGCTGTTAGAAGATCTGGGGGAACGTATTCGGGCATTAGTGCAAAGCCCAGAGGGCTGGATCTATTTTTCTACTGATAGTGGGAAGATATTTGTGATTAAACCTTGGTAGTATTACAGGCTCTGGTAAAGCTCTGCATCAGCTAAAAAAACTTTATGTTACAATTAAGCACTGTCTGACAGATTGTAAGTAAGTTAAAGTCTGTAGTAGTATTCTGTTTCTGCACAGAAAACTCCACGAATCCTTTTACATGAATATCTATTGGTATGTCCCAATTTAACTTTAACTCACATTCAAATCAGGTATTGTCGGAAGGACCTCACCCATATGTAAGAGGAAAAAATATTTTTTTGCAGATATTGATCTCTACACCTCTTGCGATATTTACTCTCTACTATTCGACTTCTAACAATATGCTTGCCATATTTTCATTAATTGGCATTAGCATGTTTATATATGAACGGCAGTGGCGTGAGTTGAAATTTAAAGATGCGCTTTTCAATCCGGTTGTGTTTACCCTAATATTTCTTATAACTATTTATACCACAGCTCTTACTCAAGGTGTATGGGGGTATTCGGATATTCGAAAGCTTGAAGATATGACCTGGGCTCTTCTTTTGTTGGGTTTAATTCCAATAAACCGAAGTTGGGGTTCAAATGATACTTTCTGGTGGGGGGTTATTGGATGTGCAATTCTATCAGGTGGGGTCGCTATTTATGAGGTATATAATCATGGCCTTGGCTTACGTGTGACTGGTTCAAAAGGAAAACCTATTATGTTTGGAGATATTTCGATGATAGCGAGTACTTTTTCCGTTATCGCGATACTGCATTTCAAAAGGCGCGGATTTATCCTACCATTTGTCGCATTTATGGCAGCTCTATTAGGCTTATTTGGGAGTATACAATCAGGAACACGAGGCGCCTGGATATTTATACCTGTCTTTGTCGTAATCCTTTTGCTCTATTTCCTTAAAAAAAATAATAACTTAAAGTGGTTGCCTGCATTTATTCTGGTCCCCATTGCAATATTGTATGGTTTTGCAATGACACCGACGGTTTCATCTAGAATTAGTGCAGCTGTGAAAGAAGTAAATAATTATGTATTAGAAAAGCCTGACTCAAAGGAAACTAGTATTGGACAGAGATTTGAAATGTGGCGTATTGGCTTTGAAATCTTTACGGAACACCCTATCTCAGGGGTTGGAATAAGTCAGCTAAATAAACATTATAAAGAGTATGTGAAACGCGGTGAGAGTCCTCAGTTAGCAGTACGTGATCATGCGCATAATGAATATTTGAATACCCTGATTTCACGAGGGCTGATCGGATTTACCGGGTTGATGATCTTGCTTATAGGATCTGGCTATTTTTTTTACCAACATTTATTTCTAAGCCCAACTATAGCGTTAGCAGGTCTTACATTGATCGCGGGATATGCAACGTTTGGATTAACTGATTCGGTCTTCTTTTTCAAGTTTTCCTGGGTCTTTTTCTTCAGTTGCCTGTATTTGCTTTCGGATGCAATATCCCCTGAACAAACAGCACAATGACTTATGGAACCTCTGATAATTCATGGATGAAATATTCAGAGCTTCCTTATTAAATATTTCCGGCCCTAAGTTGTTTCACTTTTTCTTATTCAAACTTCAGATAATTGTAGCTACTTGATAAAGATAAATTTTTCAGAGCCGGCGATTAAGTTTCTATCAGGATAGTTTAAGCTTACAGGTCAAATCGGTAATTTAGTAATTGTATGTCCCGCTCAAAATGTCGAGCAACCAGTTCGGCAGTCTCATCGCTATAATAGGATCGGTAATCCTTTTTTCTATCTTTCGCTTCACGTTTATGTGGCAATGTTATTTCCTTTATCCCTATACTGCGACAGACTTGTGAAAAGTCTTCCTGTAGCGATTCATATTTTCCAATAAAGTCGACGATTAGATTGCCATGCAGATCGATCAGGTAATCTGACTGTAGCTGTAACGAGGTATCGATATGGAATTGATACTCGCGCTCAGGGTCAAACTTGAATCTCATAAAGCTTTCAAAATCTTCATTACCGAACAGGTATTTAGGCCTTTCACGTTTGATATGATGGAATGAACTAACCTGGAGATCCCAGGGGTTGCGAACAAAAGAGAATTTAAAAAGTGAATCAAAAAACTCTGTTGGCAGCATCTCTTTTGCCGCAATGATCTTGGAGTGGCGCGGAAATTTACTGCCGATGCGATGCCCGGACAAATGGCTAAAACGCGAACACAGAAACATCGGCAGATACCAGGGATCACGCCAGCGTAAACCTTGCAGTGATGTCCTCACGCTGGTGCCACCTGTTTTGGCAATATGTACAAACAGGAACTTGTACTTTATGGAAAGAAGCATGATCTCAATAGACTGAAAATG